>JAUQQQ010000017.1 GCA_030549815.1 bacterium
TATCCTTTCCTCCAGTTCCAAAACCAATACCTTATGTTTACTACACAAGAGAAGAAGCAGAAAAAGGCGGAAATCCTGAGATAGAGGAAGAATTAAAAAATAAAATACCTAAGGATACAACTTCTAATTATCCTTTAGTATTTATACAAAGTGGCGATAACTTAGGTTTTGCGGGTGGTAATAATGTTGGAATTAGGTATGCATTGGCTAGAGGTGATTTTGATAGTGTTGTTCTTTTAAATAATGATACAGTAATAAAAAAAGATACTATTTCAAATTTAATAAGTGCAAGAATAAAACCTGTAGAAAAAGCAATTTACGGAGGAAGAATTTTTTATTATTCTGATCCTGAAAAAATTTGGTATGATGGTGGAAAATTTAATGAATTGGTAGTAAGAAGCAGTCATTTAAATATGGGTAAATATAGACATGAATTAGAAAATACACCAGATATAAAAGAAGTAAATTTTATTACTTTTTGCTATGTTCTGATTCCCAAATTTATTTTAGAGAAAATAGGTTTACTTGATGAATCTTATTTTATGTACGTAGAAGATTTAGATTATTCATATAAAGTGTGGAAATCTGGATTTAAGTTATATCATGTAGTTAATTCAGAAATCTGGCATAAGGTTGGCGCAAGTTCTGGAGAGGAAGAAGTAAGTGAATTTTCGGCTTATTGGATGATGCGTAATAAAATAAAATTTATAATATCAAAAATCCCTAATTTACAAAAAATAATTTCTATTTTTTTTCTTTTAATCTCTAGACCTATTCGTTTCGTATCTTTTTACTTAAACGGGAAAAAATATACAATAAAGAGTCAAATTAAAGGCTTTTTAGATGGTATTAAGAAGTAAACATAAAAATAAATTACTGTATTCATTCCTTTTTCTATTAATGTGCATAGGGATGGTGTTTACTGATTTGCCTATTTATAATTTTACTGTAGCTCATAGTTTAATGATATTTATTGCCCCTTTGGTTTTTATGTTTATTTTGATTATAAATAACTTCAAAATACCGCTTACAAAAAATTTAAAATTTTTTGCATTATATATAACTATTACATTTTTTTTCTCGCTACTATTACTTGTTTTTTTAATTTTAACAAGAGGCGGAGATTTTTTTATATACAATAAAAATTTACTTGTTAAGGATTTTGAAGCTTTTATATCATTTTCTTTATTGCATTTTATGGTATACTTCTGCCTAATTTGGATTTCAATTAATTTAAGTTTACCCACATTAAAAAAATTTATTTATTTTATTTTTATATTTTTAACACTTGCAGGGTTTGCAGAATACTTAAATCCTCAAATATTAAACATGTTCCATTCTTTTCCAGTATATTACACAAGATTACGTTTATTCACTCCTGAACCATCTCAAGCAATTTTATTATATACAATATTTGGTTTATTTAGCTTGTATTTTGCTAAAAGTGTTTATTCAAAAATTTTAATACTAATTCCGTTTAGTATAATCCTTATTTTAATAGGTTCCAAGGGTGGATTCATAGTTATGTTTTTGATCTCTATTGTTTTGTTTTTTAAAAAATTACATAATGTAAAGTATCTTTTTATTTTTTTAATAATTCTGCTAACGACAACCTATTTTTTCTTTAAATTCGTCATCCCCAGCTTACAAATAGATATTAAATATTTTACATCATTTGCGACAAGATCTTCAAGTCTAATTTCTCTTATTATCATTCTTTTTACACATCCTTTTGGGTTAGGATATGGAAGTTACCTGGCTTATTATCCAAAAATCTTGAATCAAAGCTATGAAATAGCAAATAATCTATTTACAAATTTATTCGGCATTCCTCTCTCTTATGATGAAATCTTTAATATGGTGTCTACTGGTGAGAATTTAGGAGCAAAAGCTGGCATACCACAAAGCATTGTTTTTAACGGATGGTTTGCGGTGATATTTTGGCTGTTAATTTTTAGGAATTGCATGAATTATATAAAAAAGCTCATAAATAATCCAAGCAAAATCATACTTGAGTTTTTAGTTTTTTTTATTTTTATTCAACTCTTAATAGGTTCAGATTTGACATTAATGTATGCCGCATGGCTCCCGATTGGCTTTATTGAAGCATTGTATTATAAGCAACAAACAGGAGGGTATACAGAATGAAACCTAAGCTTTTATTTTTAGCACCTCAAAATCCATATCCTCCAACTGACGGCGGGAAAATAGGCATTTATTATCCAATAAAGTATTTGAGTAATTTTTTTGAAATTTATTTTATAACACCCGTTAATATTGTAGATGATAAGGTTAAAGAAACAATAGATCATTTTAAAAGCTTTAATGTCAAATATTTTCCTGTTGCAAAAAATACTAATGATAATGCAATTGATCTTTTTAAGAATGTATTTTTAGATATCCCATTTAAGTGGTACAAATATTACTCTGATGATTTATATAATTTATGTCAAAATCTTGTCATTTCTAACGATATTAATTATATATTTACAAGCGCACCACATATGGCTTTATATAGCATAAGATTAAAAAGAAAATATCCCAATGTAAAAATATTTTTGCGAGAACATAATATAGAGTTTTACTTAGTGGAACAGTTTATTTATTTTACAAATAATCCGCTATATAAGCTAATCGGTAAATGGCAATTTAAAAAATCAAAAATATTAGAACAAAAATATTGGGAGTTATTTGATAAGATATTTTTTATTTCTGATTATGATTATAATATAGCAAAAAATTTAAGACCAGATTTAATTAATAAATATTATGTATTGTATGATGGTTTTGAATTGAATAGGACTTGTGAAGAAGACAGATACAATAATACGTTTATTATACCTTCCAATGTAAAAACACAGCAAAATCAAGTAAGTGTAAAATGGTTTATAGAAACAATCTGGACACCATTGCTTGATTGGATTAAACAAAATAATTTTAGTCTTTCAATAACAGGTGGTTCAGGGAGTGAATGGGCAAAAGTTTTATCTATCAATAATTTAGAAAACTTAAACATTAAAATTTTAGGTTTTGTGGAGGATGTAGATAAAGAATTGTGTAAACATAAGTATATAATATCACCAACAATTATGGGAAGCGGGCTAAGACTTAAAATACTCCACAGTATGGCTTTAGGTAAAGTTGTTTTTGCTACAGGATATGATGTTAAAACCGTAAAAATATTTAAAGATATGGATAATATCGTAGAATTTAATAATCAAGTTGAATTTATTGAAAAAGTAAAAATAATTGAAGAAAAACCATCTTTATATAATAATTTAAGTAATAAAGCTTTTGAAACAGTTCAAAAATATTTTAATTGGAACTATTACGCTGCAATCATATTTAAAAATTTCACTGGAGGAAAATCATGAAAATAATTCATCTTGGTAAATTCTGCCCTCCTAACGAAGGTGGTATAGAGGTTTTTTCTTTTGACCTACTTGAGACATTAAATAAAAAAGGCATAAAGGCGGATTTACTTTGCTTTGGCGATTCCACAAAAGAGGATATTTGTAATAACTTTAAATATTTTGCTTGCAAGATGAATATAAAATTAAACTCTGCTCCATTATCGTATGATTTTGTAAAAACCTTTCAGAAAATAGCCAATGATTACGACATAATTCATATTCATAGTCCAAATCCCTTAGCTGAAGTTTTATCTTTATTTACTGACAAAAAAATGATAATCCACTGGCATTCAGATATAGTTAAGCAAAAAGTAACCTATCAGATTTACAAGCCTATTCAAAAAAAAGTTTTACAAAAAGCAAAAAAAATTATAGCAACTTCTCCACAATACCTTAATACCTCCGATCAATTAAAAGATTATAAAGATAAAGCGGTAAACATACCATTGGGCTTGAATACTAAAAGACTTGAAATTAAAAATGAAAACATAGAAGAATTTGAAAAAATAAAGAATAAAATCGATAATAAAAAAATCGTCTTAGCTGTTGGAAGACTTGTGGAACATAAAGGTTTTGAGTATCTTGTTGAAGCAAGCAGGTTTTTAAAAGATGACACAATAGTACTTATAGCTGGAGGAGGGCTTTTGTATGATCGCCTTCAAAATAAAATCAATGATCTGAGCCTAAGTAATAAAGTTTTATTACTTGGTAGAATTAATATTAATAATGTCTCTATATTTATGAAAAACTCTGATTTATTTTGTTTACCTTCAATTAATGAGTCTTTTGGCCTTGTATTGGTAGAAGCTTTATATTTTGGTAAACCACTCGTCACAACCAATGTAGAGGGATCTGGTATGAACTATGTAAATATACACAATGAAACAGGTCTTGTTGTTCCTCCAAAAGATCCAAAGGCATTAGCAGAGACTATAAATATGATATTGTCAGATAAAAACCTTTACAGCCGATTTTCAAAAAATGCTAAAGAGAGATTTAAAGAGTTTGAAATTAATTCAATAGCTGATAGGTTAATAAATCTATATCAGGAGGTTTTAAAATGCTAATACGCTCTTGTGCACCTTTAAGGCTTGGGCTTGCTGGTGGTGGAACCGATGTTAGCCCTTATTCGGACATTTACGGAGGTGCTGTTTTAAATGCCACAATTTCTATGTATGCCTATGCCACCATTGAGCCAAGAAACGACGGAAAAATTGAAATTATTTCATTTGATAGAAACGAATCTGTGTTAACAGATGCTATACCTGAGCTTGAGATTGACGGAAAGCTTGATATTATAAAAGGTGTTTACAATAGAATAGCAAGGGATTTTAATAAAAGTAATCCTCTTTCTTTTACTATTTGCACTTATGCTGATGCGCCTGCTGGTTCTGGACTTGGAACATCATCTACCTTAGTTGTTGCTGTTATAGGTGCTTTTGCTGAGTGGCTTGGACTTCCACTTGGAGAATACGATATTGCTCATCTTGCCTTTGAAATAGAAAGAATTGACCTAAACCAAGCAGGTGGAAAACAAGATCAATATGCTGCAACTTTTGGTGGTTTTAATTTTATGGAATTTTACGATAATCACAAAGTCATTGTAAATCCACTAAGGATTAAAAGAGAAATAATTGACGAACTGCAGTTTAATCTTGTGTTATACTATACGGGAACAAGCAGATTATCATCCAAAATTATAGAAGCTCAAGTAAAGAGCGTAGAAGCAGGTAAAAATAAATCAATAGAAGCTATGCATAAGCTTAAAGAACAAGCCATCTTGATGAAAGAGGCTATACTAAAAGGAAAACTTGATGAGATAGGGGAAATACTGCATTTTGGTTGGCAGTACAAAAAGCAAATGGCAGATAGCATAACAAACCCGGTTATAGATGAAATATATGAAGAAGCTTTACGTGCAGGCGCTACCGGTGGAAAAATTTCTGGAGCTGGTGGTGGTGGCTTTATAATGTTTTATTGCCCAAAAAACACAAGATACAGAGTAATTGAAGCTTTAAAAAAATTTGGTGGAGAATTCAGACGTTATCAATTTACAAAGTACGGATTAAACACATGGAGGTTGTAAAGATTATGAATATGGTTAAACGGATGAGAATATTATTTACTCCAAAGTTTTTGTTTTTAAATAAGTTTATAAATAGTTATTCAGAAGATAAAATTAAATTATTAGATGTAGGATGTGGCAACAAAAGTCCATCTATTACAGTATCACTATTTCCAAAAGTAGAATATTTTGGATTAGACAAAGAAGAATACAATCTAACAAATGAAGATAAAAAGATATTAGAAAATAAATATTTTTTAGTAGATTTAGACAATTTATCTGAATTAGATAATGCTCTACCTAATAATTATTTTGATTTTATCATAATGTCTCATGTTATTGAGCATACTAGAAAGGGTACGGAAATATTAGAAATACTTTCTAAAAAGTTGAAAGTTGGGGGGATATATATAGAATTTCCAAGTGTAAAAAGTATATCTTTTCCGTCTATGCCGGGAACCTTAAATTTCTGTGATGATTCTAATCATGTGAGGTTATATGATATTAAAGAAGTAGCTAATACGTTAATAAAATGCGAATTTAAGATAATTAAAGCAGGAACAAGAAGAAATTATGTAAACTTGATATTGACACCACTAAAAGTAATTTATCATCTTATAAAGTACCGTCAAATTTATGGTAGTGCCTTTTGGGATATTTTAGGTTTTGCTGAATTTGTTTATACTGTAAAAATCAAGGATACACAAATAAGGAGTAAAAGCAATGAACAATAATTTGATAAGCGACATTAAAAAAAGTATTTCAGAATCAATCCAAGTTAAGCAAAATATATTAGAAAATCCTGATCTTTTATCTAAAATCTCACTAGTCTCGCAAGAAATAATCAATGCATTTAAAAACGATAAAAAAGTACTTTTTTGTGGAAATGGTGGTTCCGCAGCTGATGCTCAACACATAGCAGCAGAACTTTCTGGAAGGTTTTATTTTGATAGAGAACCTCTTTTTGCAGAAGCCTTACATGCAAATACCTCCTACCTTACAGCAGTAGCAAATGATTATTCTTATGATGAGGTTTTTTCGAGACTTGTAAAAGCTAAAGGAAGAGCTGGAGACATACTTATAGGTATTTCTACTTCTGGAAATTCCAAAAATGTTATAAAAGCCATAGAAGTAGCTAATGAAATCGGCATGATAAGTGTTGGGATGACCGGTAAAACTGGGGGTAAGATGAAAGATATATGTAAGCACCTTATTAATGTTCCATCAGCTGATACTCCAAGAATTCAAGAAGCACATATAATGATAGGTCATATAATTTGCGAAATAGTTGAAAAAGTTCTTTTTGAAAAACACAATGGTTAAAGAAGCTGTTATTCTTGCAGGTGGCTTTGGCACAAGACTTAGGTCTGTGGTAAAAGATATCCCTAAACCTATGGCAGAAGTCTGCGGAAGACCTTTTCTTAGTTATTTACTGGATTTTTTAAACAAACAAAAAATTGAAAGAGTTATATTATCTGTTGGATATAAATTTGATATTATCAAAAACTTCTTTGGTAGTAGATACAAAGATTTAAAATTAGAGTATGCCATCGAAGACAAACCTCTTGGAACCGGCGGTGGATTAAAGAATGCTTTAAAGTATACATCCGAAAAAAATATTTATGTTTTAAATGGCGATACTTTTTTTGATATAGACTTAATTATATTTTTCAATTTTCATAAAAATAAAAACTCAAAATTAACCATTGCATTAAAAAAAATAGAAAATGCTGAAAGATATGGAGTTGTTGAGATTGATCACAACAACAAAATAATCTCTTTTCTTGAAAAAGGAAAAATGAATTCTGGATTTATAAACAGTGGTATTTATTTGTTAAATATAGAATTTTTTAAATCGTTAGCACTAGAAGATTCCTTTTCTTTTGAAAAAAACTTTTTAGAAAAGTACTATAAAAAATTTGAATTTTATGGCTTTCCCTTAGATAGATTTTTCATAGACATAGGAATACCCGAAGACTACGAAAGAGCTAATATAGAGTTTCAAAGATTTAAAGATTAATAAAGACAAGACCTTATTTTTAGATAGAGACGGAGTTATAAACAAAAGATTGAAAAATTTCATTTTTTCACTACAATACCTTTAAGCATTTTTGCATTTATAAATTTACATACAAAATTCTTTTTATATTTTGTATTTCAACTCTTCGCAGGAGACAAAAAGTGAAAGATTTACCCATTGGAATCCAATCTTTTAAAAAAATTAGAGAACAAAATTTCTACTACGTCGATAAAACTCCTTTCGTTAAAAAATTAGAACGCGGTGGTTACTACTTCCTTAGTAGACCCAGAAGGTTCGGCAAATCCCTTTTCTTAGACACCCTAAAAGAAGCTTTCTCGGGCAATAAAGAACTCTTTCATGGCCTATTCCTCTACAATAATTGGAATTGGAACAAAAAACATCCCGTCATCAAAATCAGCTTCGCAGGCGGTAATTTCACTACCCCAGAAAATCTAAAAATCAAAATCCACGAAAACTTCTTAAACCTTCAAAGAGAATTTAAAGTTAACCTTACCTACCCTTCTTACAGCGGTAAACTCAGTGAACTGATTTATCTTCTCTACGAAAAATACAACGAACGTGTCGTCGTCTTAGTTGATGAATACGATAGCCCCATTTTAGATGCAATCGAAAACATTGATTATGCTAAAGAAAATAGACAAATCCTCAAAGATTTCTACTCCATATTAAAAGATTCTGACCCTTACATTCAGCTTGTATTCCTAACAGGTGTGTCAAGATTTTCTAAGGTTTCAATATTCAGCGGACTAAATCAGCTAAACGATATCACAATAGACCCTGAATTTTCTACTATATGTGGATATACACAAAACGACCTTGAAACAGTCTTCGCAGACAGACTAAAAGACTTCGACAAAGAAGAAATAAAAAGATGGTACAATGGATACAGCTGGTTAGGAGAAAAAGTGTATAACCCTTTTGATATCCTTTTACTATTTGATAAAAAGACTTTTAAACCTTACTGGTTCGAAACAGGAACACCCACATTTCTCATCAAGCTTTTTAAACAAAACAAATACTTCCTGCCAAAAACAGAAAATCTAAAAGTAGGAGAAGAGATTTTATCTAATCTGGATATTGATAATATTCGCGTTGAAAATTTATTGTTTCAAACAGGATATTTAACAATTAAAGAACTTATAGAGGATTCCACAGGAAGAATCTATATTTTAAGCTATCCGAATTTCGAAGTCAAAAAAAGTTTTAACAACTATTTCTTGGCAAACTTAATACCAGATCCAACAGTAAAGACAGAAACAGATTTAGAAATCAAATCAGCATTAAAAAACAACCAAATCGAAAAACTACCAGAAATTTTACACACCTTTTTTGCAAGCATCCCCTATGATTGGTATAGAAAAAACGATTTAGAAAGCTACGAAGGTTTTTATGCTTCTATCGTATATGCTCTCTTTAACGGTGCTGGATTCGATGTAGTCGCAGAAGATACCACAAACAGGGGCAGAATTGATCTAACCATTACTTACAATAACAAGGCTTACATCATCGAGTTTAAAGTAGTTGAAGATCAACCAGAAAAATCAGCCTTACACCAGATAGAAGAAAAAAAATATTACGAAAAATATGTAGGAAAATACGAAGAGATTTGCCTTATCGGAATTGAATTTAGCAAAAAAGAGAGAAATATCGTAGATTTTGAATGGAAGAAAATCGAGGATATGGAAATAAAATAAAGGATAGTTTTGATGGTAGAATAGGAAAAATATGGTAGATTTTAGCATGATGAAAAATGGAATATTACTTAAACTTTCCCAATATTCAAAAATCCTAATCACTGGTGCAAATGGACAGTTAGGATATGATTTTAGGCGACTTTTAGACAGCATAGGTGCTAATTATATAGCCACAGGTCATAAAGAACTGGATATTACGCAAAAAGACCGAGTATCCGATTTTGTAAAATCGATGGGATTTGATCTTATCATAAATTGTGCAGCCTATAATGATGTAGACAAAGCAGAAGATGATGTGGAAAACTGCTTTAAATTAAATGCTTATGCTCCACATGATTTAGCTAAGGTGGCAAAAGAGCTAAAAGCTACTTTTATCACTTATTCCACAGATTTTGTTTTTGATGGCAATAAAAATGCACCTTATACAGAAAATGATAAACCAAACCCGCTTTCCACATATGGAAAAAGTAAACTAGAAGGAGAAAACCTCGTATTAGAAGAATATGATAGATCCATAGTAATTCGCACCTCTTGGCTTTTCGGGATAAACAATAAGAATTTTAATACACAGGTTTTAAATTGGGCTAAAAATAATAAAGAATTAAAGATAGTAGATGATCAAGTCTCATCTCCTACGTATTCTTTTGATCTTGCTCTTTTTTCTCTTCTGTTACTTGAAAAAAAAGTTTTTGGTTTATTTCATTTTTCAAATGATGGGGTTGCAAGTAAATATGATCAGGCATTTTATCTTTTGAATAAGATAGGTTGGGATGGGGTGATACATAGAGGAAAAACATCAGAGTTTAATTTAAAAGCTCCAAGACCATCTTTTAGCAAGCTTGACAGTAGTAAAATAGAAAGTATAATGGGTATAAAAATACCTACCTGGCAATCTGGAATAGATAGATGGTGGGAGGAATTTAATGCCGTTTAGTTTTGAAAAGACTTTTTTAGATGGGGTGATATTGGTTACTCCTAAGATTTTTTTAGATGAAAGAGGCTTTTTTTTTGAGAGTTATAAAAAGTCAGATTTTTTCGATATTGGGATAAGAGAGGAGTTTCTTCAGGACAATCATTCCAAATCGATAAAAGGGGTTCTCAGGGGTTTACATTTTCAAAAAGAGCCATATGCTCAAGGGAAGTTAGTTAGATGTGTCCAAGGTGAGATTTTTGACGTTGCTGTGGATATCCGAAAAGATAGTCCTACATTTGGGAAATGGTATGGCACTATTTTAAGTGCGGAAAACAAAAAAATGTTATGGATACCCAAAGGGTTTGCCCATGGATTTCTGACATTATCAGAAACAGCGGAAATTATCTACAAAGTATCAGGAAGTGAATACAACCCTTCTTATGATGCTGGGATTATATGGAACGATCCCTCTATAAATATCGTATGGCCATTGGAAGATTATGGGATCAAAAAGCCGATCCTGTCGTCAAAAGATGAAAGTTTACCATTACTAAAAAATATTGAGGTATAGAGATGGATAATAGATATCAGTGTATTCTTGTAACGGGAGGGGCTGGATTTATCGGCTCCAATTTTATACGATACGTTTTTGAAAATACAGGTTTTGAAGGTAAGATTGTAAACATTGATAAATTGACCTATGCAGGCAATCTTGAAAATCTTGCAGATATAAATGAGAAATATTCTGACAGATATGTTTTCGAATGGGTTGATATTTGTGATTATGACAGAGTGGAGGATATCTTTAAAAGATACAGCCCAGATGCTGTGGTGCATTTTGCTGCTGAATCTCATGTAGATAGATCTATTCACGGGCCAAAAGATTTTATAAATACAAATGTTAACGGTACTTTTAATCTTATCGAAGCTGCAAGGAAATTTTGGCAAAATCGATTCGAATACACAAGATTTCATCATATAAGCACAGATGAAGTATATGGCTCACTCGGTGATACAGGTTATTTTTACGAAACTACACCCTACGATCCTCGAAGCCCTTATTCTGCATCAAAAGCTGCATCAGATCATTTAGTAATGTCCTATTACCATACTTATGGGCTCAATGTTGTGATAACAAATTGTTCGAACAACTATGGTCCCTATCAATTTCCAGAAAAGCTCATCCCTCTTATGATCCTAAATATGCTCGATGAAAAGCCTTTGCCGGTATACGGCGATGGTAAAAATATTAGAGACTGGTTGTATGTGGAAGATCATTGCAGTGGTATTTGGGCTGTATTAAATAGAGGCAAAACGGGAGAAAAATACAACATCGGTGGTGAAAACGAATGGCATAATATAGATCTTGTAAATAAGCTCTGTGAAATTGTAGCAGAAAAGTTGGGTAAACCGAAAGATTATTTTAAGAGGTTGATCACTTTTGTTCAAGATCGACCAGGGCATGATAGAAGATATGCAATAAATTGCGATAAGATAAAAAATGAACTCGGCTGGCGACAAAGTGTAACATTCGAAGAAGGATTAAATATAACAGTTGAATGGTATTTAAACAATAAAAAATGGGTACAAAACATAAAAACTGGTAAATATTTAGAATGGTTAGAAATTAATTATAAAAAAAGATAGAGGAAAATATGAAAGGTATAATTCTTGCAGGTGGAAGTGGCACAAGACTTTATCCGATTACTATACCTGTATGTAAACAGCTTTTACCTATCTATGATAAGCCGATGATATACTATCCCCTTTCTACCCTGATGTTGGCTGGTATTAGAGAGATTTTAATTATTTCAACCCCACAAGATATTTCAAGGTTTGAACAGCTATTTGGGGATGGCTCACATCTTGGTTTAAGTATCAGCTACAAGGTGCAGCCAAAGCCAGAGGGACTTGCTCAAGCTTTTATAATAGGTGAAGACTTTATAGGAAAAGAAAATGTTTGTCTTGTATTAGGAGACAACATTTTTTATGGACATAATCTTACTACCCTATTAAAAAGAAGTGTGGACAAGATCGAAAAAGATGGTGGAGCTGTGGTTTTTGGCTATTATGTAAAAGATCCAGAGAGATATGGAGTGGTGGAGTTTGATGGAAGTGGGAAAGTTTTAAGTATTGAAGAGAAGCCTAAGGAACCTAAATCCAATTATGCAGTAGTAGGGCTATATTTTTATGATAATAATGTGGTGGAGATAGCAAAAAATGTCAAACCCTCTTGGCGAGGGGAGCTGGAAATCACCACAGTAAATCAAGCTTATTTGGAGAAAAATAGTCTTACAGTAGAATTGATGGGACGTGGATATGCTTGGCTTGATACAGGAACTGTGGATTCGCTTCTCGAAGCAAGCGAGTTTGTAAAGATCATAGAAGATAGGACTGGTCTAAAAATAGGATGTATTGAGGAGATAGCGTATAGAAATGGCTGGATCACAAAAGATCAGCTTCTCAAGCTTGCCGAAGATGTAATAAAAAGTGGATATGGAGAGTATTTGATAAGAATAGGGAAAACAGTAATAAGTGAGAAGTGAGGGGTGAAGCCTGGATGGAAACGATAAAAATCAGGAATATTACATCTCATACTTATGATGAGAAAATATTTCGTTTAGACATTTGAATTAATTATCTCCTGCAATATCGATCTTTTTAATAAACTTGAGAAAAAATTTGTATTGTTGAAAAAAAGAAGAAAGTTTATTACAATAGACTTGGATGAATCAATCATTCAAAAGATAAAGTTTCTTTTAAAAGAAGAAAAAAAGATTAATAGGAAGTAATTTAATCATTGCTTTATCTCAATTAGTTGGAGATTCTGGTAGAATCGTTGTTTTGGATAATTTATCATCTATAAAAGTACCTGATCCTTGGAATGTCACTCCTCTACCTAACATT
>JAUQQQ010000007.1 GCA_030549815.1 bacterium
CTATTAATAATGTTTATAGGTAAAAAACAGCCAAAAAGCCTTCATGATAAAAAAAAGGAAAGTAAAAATTGAGAATGAAAATAAAAAACCAATAACAATCAACCTCAACAAACCTACAAAAATAGTTGAAAATAGAAACAATGCTTTTTCTTCAGAAGGATTTTCCATATAATCTTTAACTAACAAATTTATACAGTACCCTAACAAAATAATGGCTACGTAGAAAAAATAATGACTCAAAATTAATAAAACTAACTTCAGCATATTAACTATCAAAAATAAAGCAACTATAAAGCGAATGAAATAAAAAAAATATTTAAAACAATCTATCAACTTAGCACCATTAAAATCAATGCCAGGTGAAGAGTAGTATTCATAATAGTAATATTCATTAAACTCATATGAAGTATTTCTTTTCTCAAACCTATGAGCAATGTTAGAGTTTCTTTGATAATAAGCAATCTTAGCCCTCCTTTGATAAATCTCATCTTCCATAATTGTTATAAAATTCGACATACTATCACCACTCCAACTTAGTTTTTTTACTTCCCTTCAAACCTAAATTTATTTTATCTCCTAACCAAAGAAATGCTATAAAAATAGAAAAAATCATCAATAAAATAAAACCAAAAACAAGGGTTACAACAATAACAAATGGCAGAAGCGGAGCACTAGCAATGGAAGTATATAAATCCTCGCAGTATATCACTTCATCTTTATTACTGTTAGTAACAGAAAAATTAAAATAATACCACAGAGATATCAACAAAAGCAAAGCCAAAATTAAAATTGTAAAAATAGATGAAATAACTTTGTTAGGAATGTAAATGGATACTACCGAAAAATATATATAAAAGCCAAACGAATAGGAAAAAATAGTTACGAAAATTTTATCTCCCAAATCTTTTAGATCTAAATTAGTTCCATCTTTTTTACAAACCTTCACTTTATTTTTTCGATAAATTTTTTTTTCGATAATTGTTATGAAATTTGACATATTAAACACCTCCTTGATTTTTTGAAGCAAGTAGATAACAATTAAAAATTATTCGTTTGAGTGAAAAAAACAAGCAAGAGAATATCAGGTGGTTTGTTAGAGAGAAGGAAGGGCTAAAGCGGCAAAGGCTGCACTACCCCCTGGCACTTATGTAACCTTCACCTACATCCCTTCCTACTTTTTATTTTATCCTTTTTTCATAAAAATTCCCTATATTTTCATTTATTAAAATTTTGTTTTTTACTGATTTTTATCAGTATTTTTTTCAAATTCTTTTTTTTAAGTTAAACTTACCTTAGCATTTTAAAAGTCCCAAATATTATTTGTTCTAAAAAAAATTAACTTTTTTATTATTTTTCCACATTTTTTACATTTTTTGCTTTTTTTTAAATAAAAAAAATTAAATTTAAAACAAAAATGAATTAGGGGGTAGAAAAATGGTGGAAAATAAATTTACAATTACAATAGTTCAACTATCCTCTATTAGTAACAAAATTAATGCAAATAATAAAATACAGGAGGCAAAATTATCGAAATGATTGGAATTACAAATAAACCAAAATCTTAATACATCTTTTTCAAAATTTTCTTTAAAAATTATAAATCAATTTGAAAATGCTTTATATTTAACAACCTTTTATTTCCTTTTTAAAAATCCAAAATTTTCTATCCTGTTGAAATATCAAGAAATCAATAACAGAATTAGAAGCTACTTTTAAGGATGATGTCAAAATAAAAAATAAATTTATTGAATTACTAACAATTCTAAAAGATGAGAAAGTATGTGATAAAGTTAAAAAGGCTATTCAAAAGTCGAAAAGAAAATTATCATTTCTTGAATACAATCTTGAATATAAATAATTTCAAATTTTAAAACCTTTCCCCAGCTAATTATTGATTTATTAAAATTTTTAGAAGATCCAAATGTAACTTTACAAGAAAACAAAGTAACATGTGCACAGACATCTGTTGAAAAAGCACTTGCAGAAACTAATAAAACTCTATATAGATATCATTACACAATTTTTAACTAAAGGATATTACCAAAAAGATCCCAATTCTCCTAAGATTGAACTAAATACAGGAGGAATTATTAATAATCCTGATATAGAGGGAAACGATACAAGATTATTAACAAAACGTGTAATAACCCTTTCCTTTATGAAATATGCATGGTAAAAACAGATGGTGATAATTATAACGACGACAATGATAAAGGAACTAAAGGTTCTTATTCAGAACCAACATTAGAGGCACTAACAGACAAAGGAGACAACACTAATTACATAGGAAATTTAGATAATTCAAAAAAAATATCTTTATTGAAAAAAGCTTTAGAAGAATCGAACAAATACCCTGTCATTATATACGTCAATAATATTTATGGTGGGTCACATGCTGTCAGATTAGTAGACATAGATGAAAATAAAATTGTAGTCTCAAATCCCTGGGGACAAATTGAAACTTTCAAAAAAGGCAAAGAAAAAGCAGAAATAAAAGGGAAAGAGGAAAAAAATTCGAGATTCACAGCGATTATGAAAAATACCTGAGTAACATTGAATGTATAGTAGCTCCTATGCCATGGATGATAATTCCTATTTCTATACCATCACAATTCAAAGCTTCTTTATCAAATTTAAAAAACGTTTTAATAAATAAAACATAAACGAATATACTAACTTTGTATTACTTCATATTTATTCGTTGGTATCTTGCCATTAACCAAGTTTTTTAAGAAAACTTTTGTCATATCTAACACTTCCTGTTTCAATTGTTCCAATTCCTTCTTAGAAGATGGGAAAAAACTGTTACCTATTTCAAATGTGTAGGTAAACCTACCTTCTGCATGGTGATAATCCTGGCTTGCTCCTGTAGTTGGATACAAATTAATCGATTGCATAACTCTATATTTTTTCCCAACAACACCATTCATTTCATTACCAACTTCTTTGTAGATTGTATCCCACTGAGTGGGATCACTTGTATATCCCCAAGGGAAAAGTATCATATTTCCATAACTATGGATATCTATCACTGTTTGGATTTTTTTATCATTTACAAATTTTTCTAATGCTTTTATTTCCTCCTCACTTGCTCCATATGGCCCCCTATATGTATCTGAATTCACTTCATCACTTGCTCCATAATCATCCCATGTCGAATCTGGCTTGTCATTCGGTTGTCTGTAAAGTGTTGGATCTTTTGGAGTATAATAGTTCCTGTTTAAATCTACTCCAACACCTTTTTCAAATACTTTCCTATTCTTCCTCCACCACCTACTTTTTTTCAACGAATACTCGTACCCATCTGGATTTACTACCGGAAATATATACAAATCTGTATTATCCAACAAATTCTTTACTACCTCATTACTATCATATTCAGATAATAATTTTTCAGCAACATTCAGTGCTGCCTCACCTGTTGCCCATTCCCTTGCATGATGTAAACCCGTTATCATCAAACTCTTCTTTCCTTCCTTATTTGATGTTGATATCTTCATCACCACTAAGTCTCTTCCTTCAAACGTCTTTCCAATCACTTCCAAACTAACTTTATCCGGATACTTCTCTGCCAATTTTTTCATCGATTCCACAATTTGCCCATAATCTCTTATAAAACTTTGTGCTTCAATTGGCTTATCCGCAAGAAAATCTGTAAATTCCCTTATTATTTGTCCTTCATTAACTATCTTACTACCATCCCTTGTGTAAACAACCTTTAGATCATCATTTTTTATCAAGTAATCCTTTATTTCATTATAATCCAATATTCCATCATTGTTTCTGTCTATTCTTTTAGCATAATCGATATTCTTGGGACTAACTTTTTCAAATCCCCTTACAGTTTGTATTTTGTAATCCATATTCTCAACCCCTTTCCCAAATTTAATTTCTATAAAGAATTATAGATAAAAAAAATCTCCAAACGACTAATTTTGTAAAAAAAATGTAAAATATTAATAGGAAAAGATTATTTTTACATTTTTTTCACAAAAAATTAAAATCTTTGTTTACAAAAAATAAATATTCAAATAAACCCAAAAATCAAAGAGGTGAAGAAAATGATAATAAGAGATAAAACAATAGAAAGTAAATTAGAGCAAAAAACAAAGGAAATCAGACAAGAATTACCCAAAACTCCCTCGATAAACAAAATAGAGGATACTACAAAACTAAGTGAAAGCATTAATGTAACTACACCAACACTCTTTGAAGACTACAAAGGTAAAATAAAGCAAATAATGATATTTTTATCAGAAGATTACATACCTTATTCATTAGTAAAAAAAATGTATAAAGATTATGAAATAATGTTTAGCAAGATGAAAGGAACTAAATTTACATTTATTATTGGACCCAAGGATGACAAGGTTAAAGTAGATTTAGAGAATTTAGCTAAAAAATATAATGCAGATGTTGACATAATAAAATCACCAATAGATATCGATGTATGGGCAAGGGATTATTTCATTACAATGAAAAACAATGATAACACATATACACTTTTTGTAGGGAAAAGGTATCATGGCTTAGAATGGGACCCAGAAAGAGACAAAAGAGGAGAAATAATAGCAAAACTAATACAGGAAAAATATCCCGATATAAAAGTTGTCGTTAATAAGAAAATGGGAATAGAAGGAGGAGATGTGGTATCAAATATTCAAAACGCTTTCGTAGGATATGAAGCTATAAAAACAACAGCAAAATTATTAACAAATCCTTCAACCCTATCATCAGAATTAGCAATTAACCAAGCTATAGAATACATGAGTAAAATCATGAATAAAAAGGTTATACCTTATGGTCAAGATAACCCTGAAACCCCTGCCATAGAAGAACCTCCAACATTTCACATAGACATGGGTATAATGCCCATCGATGATAAAACTATCTTAGTAGGAGATATAAATTTAGCTATCAAAATAATTGAAAATCTCAGTCCAGAAGAAAAAGAAAAATTAGAAAAAGAACTCGATGAAAATTCCAAACCATTTGGAACAACTAATATACTAAAAAAATTAATAGAGCATAATAAAACATTAACCAATATTCAAAATAGTTTTGATGATGTGGCAAATAATTTAAAAAAAATAGGTTATAATGTAGTCAGGGTACCTTACTTAGAAGGAATACCTCCTAACCTTCCATACATTACCTACACAAACGGATTATTAGAAACATACTATAACGAAAAAAACGAACTTGTTAAAAGAGTATTCTTACCTTCTTTTGCCAATCAATTAGACAAATATGTAGAAGAAATATACAAACAACAAGGATTTGAAGTAATAAAATTACCATTAGCACACTTAACAACTTTAGCAGGCGGAATAAGATGTAATACCCAAGTTTTAAAAAGAGATTAATTAAGGATTTTTTCCGATTTATCATCCACAGGCCAGAAATCCCCACCTCTTTAAGTAAGAGATAAATGGCTTAAATTTCCTTTGATGAATTATATATCATGCATTATATTACTCCTTATAAGAAAAAAATATGTATGAAAGGGAAAACAGAGCAACAAGATACTAATAACAAATCCTTTAAAACTAAAGACTTATATACCAAACAATATTTTCCACAATTTTACAAAACCTAACGCTTCTTATCCCACCCTTTCCCCTATTATATAGCTAAAAAATATATAGATTGAAAAGTCTTCATAAAAATTTAACAAAATTTTAACATCCTTATTCTGACAAAACTTTTTAGTTTTTAAACAAAAAAACTAACAAAAATTATTATTTGTAAAAATTTTGTAAAAAACAACAAAAAAAAACTTTCATTTACACATCTTTTATTCATATATAAATCAAAAAAGTATAAATCAAAAAGGGAAGGGTGAATTAAATAATGTTAACCCCCATTAATTCTACTCAAACGAATAATCCATTTCCACCCATAAATATAACCCCTGGAAACTCCATAAATACAGACGAAAAAAAAACCAAAGGTATTAACCCTTACAGAATCCTTTTTGAATTACACAATAATCAAGAAATATATAAACCACAAGAAATAAACAAAAACAAAATAAAAATGGAATACCAAAAAAAGCTTTATGAGATAGCATTATCAGCATTAGGATGTGAAAGAATAGAAAAATGCAATGACCCTCATCTTCCTATAATAGTTGGAAAAACAACTTTCGATTACCCAACAGAAAATGCTTTTATAGGAAAAATTATACAAGACCAGAAAAAATACTACGTAATACAAGGTAATAGATCAGTAGTTGTAGAAAGCGACCCAGAAAGAGGAATTAAATACGCAAAACAAACTGATAATATTATAAATGACTTTCTTAAAAGATCATCCAAACCATTTCCAAACAAAATATACATCGTTTCAGAAGAATTAAATATAAAAAAAGCAAACCTATTAGAAATAGGAGGAGCAAAATATGATCATAATGAAGACTTAAAAGGTAAATTCCCTTCAATACGTGGAGAATACATAGATAAGGACGGAAAAAGGCTAAGATCCTTGGATTCGGAAGATACACTTGCCCATGAAACAGGACACGCTATATTAGATCACATTAACCCAAATGTTACAAAAGACGTTCATGAAGCATTTGCTGATTCTGTTGCATTCCTTACACAAGCATCCAAAAAAGAATCAATACAAAAAGTTATTAACCAAAAAATTGATCTAAAGAAAACTAATTTTCTATCTACACAAAGTGAAAATAGCGAATACCATAAAGAATTAGACAGAATCCTAGAACCAGGAAAAAAACCCAGAGAATACATAAGAGACTTATCACAAATTCATAAATACAACCCTAATGAAATAGAAGAACATCAAAAATCATTAGCACTATCAAGCACAATATACCAATCCTGGGTAGAATACATAGATTACCTACAATCCAAAGGGCTATCAAAAGAACAAGCAATTATAAAAGCAAATGAAACATTCAAAGATTTAATCGTAAAAACTGCTGAAACAGATCAAAAACTTGATACTCCAACATTTACTCAAAGAATGATTGAAATAGCACAAGATCCCAAACTAAAAGAGATATTAACCCTAAAAGCCAAAGAAAGAGAAATTCCATTAAGATAATCATTATTATGTAAAATACTCCCACTGTAATAGCTTCCCGCTTGAATTAGACCAATCCTAAAACTGTTTCCCTGTCAAAAATATCTAAACCACTGTTCTGATAGTTAATAATCTTTCTACTTGAAAACAGGATTTCTCAACTCTCTCGTTAAATCATAATAAACATCCATATACTTCTTAGAAATATTGAGATAATGATAATTTTTTGAGGAATTATAAGCATTTTCCTTCAAAGTTGATAAAAGTTCTTTACTCTTATACAATTCATAAATAGTATTTATAAAGTTCTTTTTGTAGTTATCATTGTATTCTATTAGATACCCATTATATCCATCAATTATAAGGTCATCAGCACCAAATGTTTTAAAAGAAATAATCGGAACCTTTGCAGATAAACTTTCAAGATATGACAGCGGCTTTACCTCTGTTAATGAAAAACTAACAAAAACATCAATAAGCCTAAAATAGTTAGGTATCTCATCATATGGCACTTTATCCGTAAAAACAACATAATCCATTATGTTCAACAATCCTGCATATTTTACCAAATTATTGTATTCACTACCTCCCCCAACTAAAATAAGTTTAACTTTTCCATCCGGATTTGATAACCTGAAAAAATCCAAAAATTCCCTAAAAAATTCAAGTAATTTACATAAATTTTTTTCTTTCTCCAGTCTACCAACGAATCCTAAAACGAAGCAACCTTCTAAATTATATTTTTTTCTTAATTCTATGACTTTCTTTTCACTGTAGTTTTCCATATGATCTAAATCAACAGGATTAGAAATAAAAATAAATTTCCTACTAAATTTATCAAACTTTTCCTCAACACTTTTTTTTATACTCAATGAAGGGAAAATAACAGTATCAACAAAACTGAAAACTTCTTTCAAATGATTATAAAGAAATCTTTCATACAGAAATTTTGGCATCAATTTAAAATAGTGATAATACTGCTCGTATTGAGTATGGTATATAAAAACAACTTTAGAATTTTCATTATACTTTTTCAACATCTTTGCCATTTTAAAAATGATAAAAGGGTGGTTTATCTGAATTATATTGGGCTCAACATCTATTTTTTTAACTTCCTGCTTCAAAGTTAAAGGGTTGGGAATACAATAATCAACCTTAGGAAAATATATAGAGTTTAATTTAATAAGATTGTAATTAATTTGATATTTACTAAGTAATTCAAAATTAAACTTAGGGTGTTTAGAAGATACAACACTTACTTTTAGTCCATGCTTCACAAGTCCTTTTGAAAGTAAATGGATACTATGAACAACCCCATTAACCACTGGAAAAAAAACATTGGTCAATAAAGCTACCTTCATAATAAAATCAACTAAGAAACCAGGTTTTTCATAACACTATCAAGAGATTTAAAAATTCCCATTTTTCTAAATCTCTCAAATCTATGTTTTTTAGGGTTCTTTAATTCTTCAACTCCCCTTATCAAATATTCTATAATTTTATTTTTTATATCTTGGTATGATTGCCGCAAATTCCTATGCATTCCCATAAAAGGTTCGAATATTATCTCATCTATAACTCCCATTTTTAACAAGTCATAAGAAGTTAGTTTCAGATTCCTTGAAGCCAAAGCAGCCTTGGATGAATCTCTATAGAGTATAGAAGCAGCTCCCTCTGGAGAAATAACAGAATAATAAGCATTCTCCATCATTAAAACATAATTAGCAACAGCAAGTGCTAAAGCTCCTCCAGACCCACCTTCTGATAAAATAAGGCAAATAACAGGAATATCCAGTTCAAACATCTTGTGTATAGATTTAGCAATGGCAATATACTGCCCTCTTTGTTCAGCAGTATCCCCTGGATAAGCACCCGGCGTATCAACCACCGTTATCAAAGGAGTCCTAAAATTATTAGCAACATCCATCAACCTTATTGCTTTATAAAAACCTTCAGGATTAGGCATTCCATAGTTTCTTTTTATTTTCTCATTCGTCGTTTTTCCTTTATTATGGCCAATAACAAAAACAGGGTATCCCTCTATTTTAGCAACCCCTCCAGTTATAGCCAAATCATCTCCTAAATACCTATCCCCCTTCAATTCCACAAAATCAGAAAATACATTTTCTATTAAATCCTGGAAAACGGGTCTCTTTGGATGTCTTGCTATCTGAACCCTATTAAAAGGATGAATCTTGGCTTTCAACTCTTGTATTATCTGATTTGTTTTATACTCCAATATGTCAAGTTCCTGAGGATTAGATAACTTCCCTTGATCTTTTAGATTCTTTAAAAAATTTATCTTTTCCTCCAATTTATCAAGCAGCTTTTCTATCTCGAAAATATTAAGTAAATCCTCCATCTACTACCCTCCAATTAATTTATTTAACAAAACCCAATACGGTCCTTTTTTCTAATTTTACTTTATTTCAATACCAACCCACTCTTTTAAAGATTGCACAACATAATCAACATTTTCTAAATCCATAAAATGATAAATCGGAAAGCTAATTATCTGTTTACAAATCTTTTCAGTAACAGGTAAAGAATAATTCTCTCCTTCATAAGGAGGTAATTTATGTATTGGATAAGGATAATAAACAAAAGTATCAACACCTTTTTGCTGCAAAAACTCTCTTAACTCATCCCTATTCCCTTTCTTCAATTTTACTGAATACTGATGAAAAACATGATAATATTTTTTTTCATCAAATAAAGGTAATTCAATAAAGTCAGATAAAGAAGAAAGCAATTGATTATATCTTTTAGCTATTTCTCTTCTACTATGATTAGACTTATCAACATATTTCAATTTTTTTCTCAGCACAGCAGCTTGTATTTCATCTAACCTTGAATTATAACCCAAAATCTCATTATAATACTTCTTTTTTGACCCATGGTTTTTCAACATAGATGCAATTTCATATACCTTTTCGTCGTTGGTTATAATAATACCACCGTCTCCATAGGCTCCCAAATTCTTAGTGGGGAAAAATGAAAAAGCACCAGCATTACCAATTGTTCCAGTCAAAAAAAATTCCTCCCCTATTCTCACTTTAGCTCCAAAAGATTGAGCACAATCCTCAATAACTACTAAACCATATCTATTAGCAATATTCATAATTTTTTCCATATCCGCAGGAAGTCCAAATAAATGAACCGGTAATATAGCCTTCGTCTTATCATTTACCTTTTCCTCAATTAAATCAGGATTGATATTAAAAGTATTCTCATCGATATCAACAAAAACAGGTTTAGCCCCAATAATGCTAATAGCTTCAGCAGTAGCAAAAAAAGTAAAAGGAGTTGTTATTACTTCATCACCTTCTTTTATACCACATGCTCTCAAAGAAATAACCAATGCATCGGTACCTGAATTAACGGAAACCGCGTATTTGACTCCAAAATATTGACAAATCTCTTGTTCAAAATTCTTAACATTCTTATCCATTATAAATTTTCCTGAATCCAAAACCTCACCTATACTTTCCATTATCTCATTTTTCAATAACTCTATTTCAGGTTTTAAACTAAAAAACTCAACCTTTTTCATGCCCCTCATTCCTTTCTTCTTTACTTTTTTTGTTTAATTTTTTCTGCTATCAACTTTAGTAATGAAGAAGGACTATGGATAGTATCAGGAAAATCTCGATAAATTTCATCAAACTTGAAACCTTCTATCGTTAATTCTTTCAATTTTTCATATATTTTTTCTTTCGTTACAGGAAAATCAAGGCCTTTTATTTTCTTAAGAACGATTGGTGGCCAATAAATTTGATAAACATCAGACAAATGAGAAACGAAATGAGAAAGCAACCCTAACTCCTCTCTTCCTTCCTTTATTTCTTTATATGCCAATTTAGCGAGAGCACCAGCAACATGAGTTTTTAACTTATTCTCCTCCACTTTATCTCCTTCTCCTTCTTCCAAAGCCTCCATTAACTTTTCTTTAACCAACTCAACGGAAGCACTAAGCATAGCCTTTATAGTATTCTTAGTTGTTCCCAAAAATTTAGCTATTTCCTCATATCCATAACCCATCTCTTCATGCAAGACAACCGCATACGAAGATACCATCAAACTTGGCAACCACGTTAAATTCCTATACTCTATAATCTTTGCAGGACCACCTAATATTTCAATTACCTTAAGGAAAACTCTAAGAGCTAAAAAATCAACGTCCCTTTCCTGTATATCTGATTCTTGTATTACTTTCATTTTTATCAGCCTCCTCATTTTTTTCTCTTTTTAATGCAGATCTTAATTCAGAAAGAGTCTTACCAATAACTACCAAACCAGTATTCGTTATCTCCAATATTCTTGTAGAAGTATCATGGCCACACATCCTACAGCCATCAATACGAAACAATCTAACCATCTCTCCTATAGGTTTACCATACAATTTTTCATCATAAAAACTTTCAATTATTTTCTTTGCAATAGCAATATTACAATCAACGATATGGGGAACAGCATAACCACCTGCTCCTTCAACAGAAAACTCATCATGAGCACTTCTCTTTTGCGAAACTAAAATAGCCGTCTGATAAAATTTTTTAAGAAAATTGTAAATCTTCCTTACAATAGTTCTCGCAGATATTTCCTTTGCTTCATAAAGCCCCGTTACAGAATCTATTACAACATTCCTTATTTTGTATTTTTTTATAACATTTGCCAACGTATCTAACAAATTCGCAACATTTTCTCTTAAACTATCATTATTCTCCGCATCTACTATAAAAATATTGTTTTCAATAGAATGAGGGTTTATTGACATTGCATATGCCCTTTCTTTTAGAGAAGATACCAAAAATTTTGCAGGAGTCTCTACCGTCACAAAAACAGTATTATTACCCAAGCTTGCTTGCTTAATAGTAAATTGTTCAGCGATTATACTTTTTCCTGTATCATTAGCACCCGTTATATTTACAACCGAAAATTTAGGAATTCCATTCAATGGAATAACAGTAATCTTTCCGTTCTGGATTTTTGTTTTAAAAAAAAGGTTATCCAATCCTTGGACACCAGATGGGGTACCCTCTACCTCTATCGCATCTGTTAAAGCACTGCTTAAAGTTATAACATCTTCCACAAACTTCACCTCTTTTTATATACATCCCTTTCAACATAAGATACAAAGTTAATAAAAGCAACAAGAAGATCATAAAAAGAAGAAGGCAAGGGAGTATTAATATCAAAACTTATTAACTTTTCAGTTAATTCCTTATTTTCATACACAGGTACACTATTTTCTTCTGCTTCTTTCTTTATCTGTTCAGCAAAATGACCAATTCCAATTGCTACAACTTCTGCTTTTTCATCATCAATTTTAAAAGCCACAGCTTTCTCAATGTTTTCATCAACATTTTGTGTAAATTGATGAATCTCAGATTTCTTTACTTCTTCTATTTTTTTATTTTTTATTCTATCTATATCCATTATAAACTTTCAACCATTTTCTTTATTCTACCTATTCCTTCACTTAAATTTTCCATAGAAGTAGCATATGATATTCTTATGTATCCTTCTCCATATTTTCCAAATGCACTACCAGACAAAACAGCAACATCATATTCATAAAGTAGTTTTTCAAAAAACTGCTTAGACGATAAACCAGTTTTACTAATATTAACAAATGCATAGAAAGCTCCCTTTGGTTTTACCATCGATAAATTCTTTATTTCATTTATCTTTTCGAAAACAAAGTCTCTCCTTTTCTTAAATTCTTTAACCATCATATCCACACTATCCTGAGGTCCATTAAGAGCCTCAATAGCTCCATACTGAGGAAAAGTAGGGGGACAAGAATAAACATTTATAGCCAATTTTTGATATACGGGAACTAAAAATCGAGGAACGATGACCCATCCTAACCTCCATCCAGTCATCGCATAAGTCTTCGAAAAACCATTCAAAATTATCGTCCTATCATTCTTCGCTAATTCTATATAACTATCAAATTTCCCATCATAAACTATCCTATCATAAATCTCGTCAGAAAAAACGAAAAATCCATACTTTTCTGATAACTTAGCTAACTCCATTAAATCTTCTTTTGGTATTATACCCCCCGTTGGATTTTGAGGATTATTAATAATAACAAGTTTTGTTTTATTAGATACCAAACTTTTAAGTTCTTCAATATCAAAACTAAATCCTTTACTTTCTCTTAAAGGTAGAAATTTTATATTAGCTCCCACATAAGAAAGGATAGATTGGTAAGCAGGGTAAGAAGGATTAGGACATATAACCTCATCTCCTTTATCAATAAGAGCAAGTATAGTAATAAGTATTAACGATTTTCCTCCAACACCAATAACAACTTCCTCGGGATCAACATTAACATCATAATGTCTTTTATAATAAGATGCTACAGAACTTCTTAATTCCCATATTCCTAAGGAATGAGAATAGTGGGTTTGGCCCTCTTTTAGAGCCCTATAAGCAGCTTCTTTAATATTTTCTGGTGTATCGAAATCGGGTTCCCCAATCTGGAAATGTATTATTTTCTTTCCTTTTGCTTCTAATTCTTTGACTTTAGCAAGTACTTCGAAAGCTCCTTCAGTTCCTAATCTCTCAACAGCTTCAGACATTTTCAACATCATTACCACCCCTTATGGGAATATTCCTCTTAATTCTAATGCTCTTGCTACTTTACTAACAGCATAAGCATAAGCAGCCATTCTTAACGAAACGTTTTGTTCCTTAGAATAAGTCCAAACCCTGTCAAAAGCTTTTACCATTATCTTCTTCAATCTACTGTTTATTTCTTCTTCTTCCCAGAAGAAAGATTGCAAATCTTGGACCCATTCGAAATAAGAAACAGTAACTCCACCAGCATTAGCCAAAACATCAGGTACCACTATCTTATTCTTTCCAAGAAGAATCTTATCCGCTTCTGGAGTAGTAGGCCCATTAGCACCTTCTATAATTACCCTCGCTTTTATATTATCCGCATTATTTTCAGTAATAACCCCTTCCAACGCAGCAGGTATTAAAACATCAATATCTTCCAATTCTAACAACTCCTTATTAGTTATCTTTGAATAATCTGGATAAGAAGTTATTTGCTTATTTGGATTTTGCATAACCCAATCAAACACATTAGGTATGTTCAAACCATTTGGATCATAGATTCCACCACTAACATCGGATACAGCAACAACTTTATAGCCCGTTCTATAAGCATCAAGTGCTGCATGAGAGCCCACATTACCAAAACCTTGTATCGCTATTCTTACGTTTTCAGGTTTAAGGTCTAACTTTTTCACTAATTCATTAAGAATAAAAATCACGCCTTTACCTGTTGCTTCGACCCTACCCTTAGAACCACCAATTTCTATAGGCTTACCAGTAACAACCCCAGGAGAAGTGTAACCTACTGCCATGGAATAAGTATCCATAAACCATGCCATAGTTCGAGGATTCGTATTAACATCAGGTGCCGGAATATCTTTTTCAGGCCCAATAATAGGAATTAATTCAAAAGCATATCTTCTTGTAAGTCTTTCTAATTCTCCTTCGGATAATTGTTTTGGATCAACTTTAACTCCACCCTTAGCACCACCATAAGGTAAATCCATTACAGCGCATTTCCAAGTCATCCACATAGCCAAAGCTCTTACTTCATCAAGAGTAACGTTTGGATGGTATCTAAAACCTCCTTTTGTAGGTCCAAGAGCAAAATTGTGCTGAACTCTATAACCTGTAAATATTTTTACACTTCCATCATCCATCCTAACAGGGATAGATACAATGAATTCCCTTTTAGGATGCTTGAGGTATTCTAAAACCGACGGCTTTAATTTTATAAAGGAGGCAACCTCCTCCAATTGCTTTACGGCCATCTCATAAGGATTTATTTCTGTTGTTACCATAATCTCCTTTCCTCCCCTTTACCAGTAATCCTCAATTTATTACTTCTAAAACTCCTTATCAAAACCTCTTATGAGAAATTCAAACCCTCTTATAAATATGAATTAAATGATTAAATTTTTCTGAAAGTTCTAAAATTTTTTGATTCAACAAGCAATCTCGGTATACCCAATTGTTTTCACTTGTCCCTGGTTTATTCATCCTGTATTTTTCATCCAAATCAAGAACATCCTGAATAGGAACTACTACCAAATTTGCTATGGAAGAAAACAAAAGTTTTACTAATTCATCGGTAATATTACATTCATCGAGATTTTGAATGCCGACGTATTTTTTTATAAATTCTACATTAGGATTTTCTTGCCTAAACCATCCTTTGGTCGTATTATTATCATGCGTTCCAGTATAAGCAACCAAATTTTTATCGTAATTATGTGGTAAATGAATATTATCAGGATCAGAAAAAGCGAATTGTAAAACCCTCATTCCCGCAATATTATAATGTAATCTAAACATATTGACATCTTCCGTGATAATTCCCAAATCCTCAGCAATGATAGGTAAAACCGGTTTGTAATCAAGTAACGTATCAAAAAATTCATAAGGCTTTCCTTCAACCCAAAAACCGTTCTTAGCAGTTTTTTCACCATACTTAACACTCCAAAAAGCAACTAAACCCCTAAAGTGATCTATCCTAACCCAATCATAAATCTTAAAAGCAAACATCAATCTATCTATCCACCATTTAAAATCTTGTCTTTCCAATTCGTTCCAGTTGTAAACTGGATTACCCCATAACTGTCCATCCTCAGAAAAATAATCAGGAGGCACACCCGCAACAAACTCAGGATAACCATAAGAATCTAACAGGAAAATACTCCTATTTGCCCAAACATCAACACTATCATGCGAAACATATATAGGAATATCCCCCAAAATCAAAATACCATTAGCATTTGTATACTCCTTAAAACTTAAATACTGTTTCAAACTAATATACTGCGTAAAAACGTAAAAGTAAAAAATATCAGGATCAACAAGATTAAATAATTTTTGCCAATCTATGTTTTCATAGTATTTAAACTTTTCATCCCATTCATACCAAGGTTTACCATTTTCGATTTGCTTTATAGAATAAAAAGCAGCGTAATTCCTTACCCACTGATTTTGATTAATAAACTTTTCAAGCTCGCCTAATATACCATTTTTTACTCTCTGATAAGCTTTCTTAAGAACTCTATCTTTAAAAGTAAAATTTGAAACATAATCTATTTTATCTTCATTTTCAGATCTTTCAAATTCCAGTAAAATTTCTTCAACATCTTTTTCATCAACCAAACCTTCATTTACTAAATTATCGACTGATAAAAAAGAATATTCCAAGCCCAAAGCCGAGTTACCTGAATAAGGAGAAAAACTAATCCTACATATTGGATTTATTGGCAATATTTGCAATACTTTAAATCCCATACCTTTAATTAAGTTTAATACTCTATAATTCCCCCAGTCTCCACAAAAAATGTCAAACTTTCCATTTTTGAAAAAAGATTGAATAGGGTAAAGTATTCCCGCTTTCCGCTTTAAAAGCATCAATATCCCCCTTTCTTTATTTTCTATCTTCTTATAAAAAGATTAACTAAAATAGTTAAAACAATAGAAAGCACAATACTTAAGATAATAGAAGTTGTAATAGGAAAATGGAAAGAGAAATTATCATGCGAAAAATGAATATCCCCTGGCAATTTACCCAAAAAATTATCAAATCTTGATATAACGATAAAAAAAACCCCAGTTATTATCAAAATTATCCCAACTAAATCCATCATCTTCATTGCTATCTAATTTTTCATCCCTTTGCTTTAATTTTTTGGTACAAATCTTTAATTTTTCCAGGCAACTTTTGATTAACTATATTTTCAGCTAAAATAGCGCATTCTATAAGCTTTTCCAAATCGATATCCGTATTTATTCCCAAAGTATGGAGCATATATACTGTATCCTCGGTTGGTATGTTACCCGAAGCATTTGGAGCAAAAGGGCAACCTCCCAAACCACCAATAGAACAATCAACATATCTTATTCCCTGACTAATTGAAACAAAAAGATTAACCAATCCAATTCCCCTGGTATCATGTAGGTGTATGATAAAATTAACAGATGGGAATTTTTCGCGCAAAATATTAATGTATTTATAAATTTGCCCTGGAACAGCCTCTCCCGTAGTATCGGCTAACATTATATTCTTTACTCCATAAGAATGCCAAAACCTAACTATTTTAATAACTTCACTAATATCGACATGTTTTTGTATAGGGCATCCAAAAGCAGCAGAAACTCCTCCCTCCAAAACAATACCATTATCATTACAAATCTTTATCATTTCTTCTGCTTCCTTAAAAGACTCCTCAATCGTCCTATTGTTATTCCTCTTATTCAATTCTTGGGATGCAAAAATAGTGGTATTCAAATACTTTACTCCTTTTTCCACCGCTCTTTGAACTCCCTTAACGTTTAAAACCAAACAAGCATATACAATTCCTTCATGCCTATCGATTAAATTTAAAACTTCATCAGCATCGGCCAAACTGGGAACCAATTTGGGATTAACAAAAGATGTTACCTCAATATATTTTAATCCCGTTAAATTAAGAGAATTTATCAATTCCACTTTTTTGGATGTTTCGATAAAATTTTTCTGTATTTGAAACCCTTCCCTTGGTCCTAATTCTCTAATAAAAACAAAATCAGGAAAATCATAGTTAACAAAGCTCGGCATTTTTTCTACTAATAACTCTACCATAATAACCAAATTGTCAGGTTTTGTATTCCGCATCCCTGACAAGCGGAAATATTATATTCACCTTTCATTTGGTTCTCTATACGGTTTAATGCCATAATGTGATATAACGATGGCAGCAGCATCCCTAAATATTGGTGCAGCAACTTGCCCACCATAATACATTCCCACAGGCTCCTTAACAGAAACAACTATAACGTATTGAGGATCAAAATAAGGGAAAAAACCAACAAATGAAGCAACATATTTTCCTGCCCTATATCCACCAGTAGGAGAAGGCATCTGAGCAGTCCCCGTCTTACCAGCACAAAAATATCCAGGTATCTCTGCTTTCTTTCCAGTTCCCCTAACCACAACACTCCTCATATACTTCCTAATCTCACTAACCGCCCAATCAGATAAAACCTTATCTTTCAAAACATTCTTATCTTTTATAAAAGTCAATGGCACTTTATATCCTCCATTAGCAATAATAACAGCTAATCTAAGAATATGTAAAGGTGTTATAGCAATTCCTTGTCCGAAGGAAATAGTAGCAAATCGAATATTAGGTTCATCCTTTAAATCCCCGACCAATGGCTTAACATCAGAAGGATGCTCAACTCCCGAATACTCGTAAAAGCCCAATTTTTCCAGATATTCCATAAATTTTTTTCTTCCTATTCTTTGCATTAAACTTACAGTCCCCACGTTAAAAGAATAGGTAAGAATATCCTCCATCGTCTCATAACCTGATGTATAAAGTCCATCATCTGCATTATTAATAAACCATCCATCGACAACTATAGTCGGCCCACTAAAGAATTTCTCAGTAGGAGATAAGCCTGTATCCAAAGCAGTAACAACAGTAAAAATTTTGAATATTGATCCCGGTTCATAAAGTTTGTTTATTCCACCAATGACAAAATCGTTATGATCCCTTTCAGCACTAACACAAGCTAAAATTTCACCTAACCTATTTGCAACTACTACAGTAACTTCAGAAGCCTTGTGTTCTTCTAATTTTTGATAAGCTAACTCATAAATACTTGCTTGTAATGACACATCAAAAGATAGAATAACATTTTTCCCATCAATCGGAGGCTGATACTTGATAATTCTATTGTAATTCGGATTTCCTAAGGCATCAAACATAAGCTCATAATATCCATCCTTACCTTTTACATCATAACCATTTTGATCCAAGTACAATTCCATTCCTTCAATACCTTTTTCATCAATATCAACTTGCCCAATTATGTCCCTCATACACTGAAAATTATACATTCTTTTTCCCGTTGGCTCTCTAATTATTTCAATTCCTTCAAATGGGACTTTTTGGAGATTATCGATTTTATAAGCAAATTTTCTTGCCAAGAAATAGAATGGTACATTTTCTTCTTTTAGATCCTTTACTAAATCTATAAATTTCTGCTTGGAGATATTTACACCCAATTGAGAGATATAGTCGTATATTTGGGATAATTTTTCTGTTTGTATTCTTTGTGGTCTAATAGCAATACTGTATGCTGGTAAAGAATAAGCTAAAACAACACCATTTCTATCGAGTATCTTTCCTCTAAAAGCAGGTATTTCTACTTTTCCAACACTTTGCTCCCTAAATTTTTTTTCAAAAAATTCATGTTTAAATAAATGAATATCTATCAATTTATAAACTATCAAAGCACAAAAAAAACAAAAAAACAGATATAATAACAAAGTTCGTTTGTAAAAAACTTTCTGAAAATCCCTATGCTTCATTAACTAATTAAGCTAATCAAACCCTTTGATAACATCTCTTTTAGTTATAGATTTTTCTCTATTCTATAAAATTCCTGCTGATTATACTAATTCTTTTAATACAGCCTTAACCTGAGCTTTGACATTAGCTTCAAAACCATAAATCGGCTGACTTAATTCATACCTAACATAAAACTTCTCGATCATCATATTGAAAATTTCAGTAAACTTCTTATTAAATTCCTCTTCATCACAATCTTTTCTTAAATTAACCTTATCGATAAAATTAATAATACTTCTAACGTATAATTCTAAACTTTCCTCAGACAATTTCAAAAAATCTCTAACATCGGAGAAAGATTCAAAATACAAAATATGCGGCAGCAAAAAGTTATTAACCTTTTCTTTTAAGACAAGCTCTTTAAGCGAATTATAGGAAGATACATATAGATTATAACTTGTTAAAAATTCTGGTAAAACAAAGGAGAATTTATAATTTGGAACCCCCATACTTTCAGCCATAATCAATGCTTTGTATTTATTAAGATAATAAGCCACGGTGTCTTTCGTATGTCCTGGAGAGTAAATTGCCAAAACTTCATCAACCATTAATTCTTTGCTTTCTGAAAAATCAAAAGCCACATCCAAATTAAAAACCTCAAACTCGAATTCACCAATTTTATTATATTTCCTTATTTCCTCGGAATCAAGTTTATCGAATTTTCTTATTATTTCCAAAGCATTCTTTGATTCCATTACTTTCTCAATATTTTTATGCCCATAAACTTTTAAATCCGGAAAAAACTTCTTTAAAACAGGAATACCACCTAAATGATCATAATGAGAATGAGTGAGAAAAACAACTTTTTTCCATTCCAATTTAGAAATTTCATTAACGAGAAGGTAAGCCCAAGCAGTAACAGAAGCATCGAATAAAAATCCTTCTATTAAATAAAGGAAAGTATAGGGAGAGCCCAAAACCCTCCCAAAAGAAGTCTCCTTTACATAAAAGTTCTTTAAATAATTCTCCCTTATTTTAGAATTATGCTCAATATTTATCAAGCTTTAACCTCCTCCTTCGCCAAACCCATACTTTTTTGACTATGCTTTTTTAATTCTTCTTGAGCCTCTGGAGTATCAAGCAATGAACCCTTATTTGAAATATATACAGCAATGGATAGAATAATCAAAGAGATAAGTACCACAGCAAACCTAATAGAAGGATTAAGAGATTCTAAAGTTGCCAAAACAGGAGCAAGTAGTAAAGCAACAAGATTTATAACCTTAATCAATGGGTTTATAGCAGGCCCTGTTGTATCCTTTAGAGGATCACCAACGGTATCACCAACAACAGCAGCTTTGTGATATTCTGTTCCTTTACCCCCTAAGAATCCCTCTTCTATCTTTTTCTTGGCATTATCCCAAAGTCCCCCAGTATTTGCCATATATACTGCCAAAAGTTGTCCTACCAAAATAACACCACCTAACAAAGCCCCAAGAGCCTCAGCACCAAAAAGAAAACCAATAAGAATAGGAGAAAAAACTCCCAATATACCAGGTCCGATCAATTCTTTTTGAGCAGCTGCAGTTGCTATAGAAACACATTTTCCATATTCTGGTTTTGCTTTACCCTCAAGTAACCCACTAATAGTCCTAAACTGTCTCCTAACCTCTTCCACTATCTTAAAAGCACTTCTACCAACAGCATTAATAGTAAAACTTGCAAAGAAAAATGGAATAGCACCACCAGCTAATAATCCTAAGAAAACCAAAGGTTGATCTATTCTTATCCCCTTAACTAAACCAGCCTCACTAACATAAGAAACAAACAAAGATATAGCAGCAAATACAGCAGTTGCTATAGCTAATCCTTTTGTTAAAGCTTTAGTGGTATTTCCTACAGCATCAAGCTTCGCTATTATTTCTTGAGGTCTTTTGCTTTCCAAAGTTTTTGCAACACCAGACATTTCAAATATACCGTTAGCATTATCAGAAATAGGACCATAAGTATCCATTGCTAATATATATCCGGTTGTGGTTAATAACCCCATACCCGCTAAAGAAATAGCATACATTTGTAAATATAGATTTTCAGGAAATAACATATAAGCAATACCAATAACGGCAATTATAGAAAGGACAGCCCAAGCACTGCTTTGATATCCATGTGCCATACCCGACAATATCAAAGTAGCAGTACCCGTCTTAGAAGAATACGAAGTTTCGGTAACAGGTAATCTATCAATATGAGTATAATAGTCGGTAATTAGTAAGGTTATGGCAGCAAGAACAACACCCAAGCTTGTTGCTAAGAAAAATCTAAAATCGTAATTTCCAAACCACTTAGCCCACTCAGGAGTAGTAGGAAGAGCAGGAATTAAGAAATTTAAAAAGAAAACAGCGATTATTGTAGTAGCTATAGAAACCCAAAAACCAAAATTTATAGGCCTCATAGGATTGGTATCATCTTCCTTGGGATTCAAAGCTAAAACTCCAATAGCAGAGGTAATAACACCTATAGCACGAACAAGTAAAGGATAAAAAACTAAAAGCAAAGTCCATTTATCTATCAAATCCTTTTTCCAACCATAGTTATTCTGTAGAGATTGAACGAAATTCGGATCATGAAAAACAACAACCCCCAGAACAATAGAAGCAACTAATGTAACGGCATAACTTTCGAATACGTCTGCAACCATTCCTGCACAGTCACCAACATTATCACCTACGTTATCAGCAACAACAGCGGGATTTCTCGGATCATCTTCGGGAATTCCAGCTTCAACTTTACCAACGATATCAGCTCCGACATCAGCTGCTTTTGTATAAATTCCACCACCAACCCGCATAAATAAAGCACCCAAAGATCCACCAAATCCAAATCCAATAAAAACTTTCACTGCCTCTTCTCTGTATATTAAAAATAGCAAAGCAGCACCGAGCAAAGCTAATCCAACAGTAGCCATACCTGCGACACTACCCGCCCTAAAAGCTATCTTCATAGCATCAACATAACTTCTTATAGCAGCCTGTGCAGTCCTTTGATTAGCCCTAACCGCAAGATACATACCAGCACCACCAGCAGCATAAGAAAAACCGACACCCATCAAGAAAGCTAAAGCAACGCCCAAAGCCAATGTAGAACTACCAAATATACTTAAATACAAGAAAAATAGACAAACAGCAAGTATTACAACAAATATACTCATTGTTTGTGCCTGCTTACTAAGGTAAGCAGCTGCCCCTTCTTGAATAGCAGCAGCTATCCTCTGCATATCCTCATTTCCTGGATCTTTCCTCATCACATTAAAAAAAGTAGCAGCAGCAAAAGCTACTCCTATCAAAGCAGAAAGTAAAACCAAGAATATAAACAAATACTCTTGGCCACTAAAGGTCGGTAACTTTATCGTCGCTTCACTGGCTAAAAACAACACCCTCTTTCACCTCCTGCATTATTCTTTTTATACAATAAAAGAATTCTCTAATCAAATAAAAAAACCTTCAATAAGAAAATGAGCTATGGATTAGTTCGTTTATCTACAATAAAAGCGACAACGATATCTCCCCAAACATTTAGAGCAGTCCTAAACATATCCAAAAACCTATCGACAACAACGATTAATCCAATACCTTCCAAAGGGATACCAACAGCACTGAAAACTATAGACATAGTCACTAAACCTGCACCTGGGATAGCAGCAGCACCAACCGCAGCCAAAACAGCAGTCAATGAAATTACAAAATATTGATAAAAATTTAAATCAATACCAAAAACACTTGCCACAAAAATAGCAGCAACTGCCTCATACAAAGCAGTCCCATTCATATTAACCGTAGCACCCAATGGTAAAACAAAATCCACAATCTCCTTCCTTAACTTTATCTTATCTATACACACTTCCATACTTACAGGCAAAGTCGCTGAACTTGAACAAGTAGAAAAAGCCACTAACAACGCAGATATCGAATTTTTTATAACCACAAACGGATTGTGCTTTGTAAACAAAAATATAATCAACGGTAAGAAAAACAACCCCTGGAATAAAATCCCACCAACCACACTTATCACATACTTAAACAAACTAACAAAAACATCCAAACCAGAATTAGCAACCATATTAGAAATCAAGGAAAAAACACCAATAGGAGTTAAAGAAACAACCCACCTAACCAACACCATCATAACATCAAATAAATAATTAAAAAAATAAGAAACTTTCTCAATCTCTCTACCTACCTTTAATATAGCAATACCAACAAGAGTACAAAAAAATATAACCTGCAAAATATTCCCATCAACAATTGATTTAAAAACATTAGATGGGAAAAAACTTAATATAAAATCATCAAATGTTTTTGTAGAAACATTAAACTCATTTTTAACGACTTTCATTCCATCTGAAGGATCCAACAAAACTATAAAAAAAATACCAACAATAACAGAAACAAACATTGTGAAGAAATACATAGAGACAGTGAATGTGCCTATTTTTTTTAATTTATCAAAAGATCCCAAATTAATAATAGCCCCTGTTATAGCAACTATAACTAAAGGCAAAACCAACATTTTTAAAAGCAGTAAAAAAATATCTCCAATAATCTTTATTTTTTTTGAAAATTCAGGCAAAAAGAAACCTGTCAAAATTCCCAGAATAATGCCAACAAAAACCCAACTACTCTTCATAAACAAACCCAAATAAATCTTCCTTCATTTTTTTATAACCAAAAGCTTTCAAATAATCTTTAGTTTCATAGTCTCTACTTCCAACGGAAAAAATGGTATCATCTTTTTGGTAATACTCTAAGTTCTCAAATCCGGAAGAAGCGGGAACCCGATAAACATAGCCCGAATCATCTTTTACATAAGTTTCATTATTAATTGCGGCACTGAAAGCTTTTGTGTAAGCCTCCCCTGCTCTCATCTCCTCATAAAAATTTTGTCTTTGTAAATCCATAATATACTCATGAGTTTGTCTTGTTTTCTCATACATAGTTCTGTGGTGTCTAATACTATCCATTGCATCACGATAAAAAATATCAGATATTTGTCTTCTTGCATTATAATCAACGCTAAAAGTTTTCTGAACTTGCTCCCTCTTCTTTATTAAATTACCAACCAACTTAGTAGCAGTTTGCAAATCCAAACTTCCATTATTTTTTAAATTTTGAAATAAATTATAATCAGGATTATTAGCTTTTAATAAACTAAGTTGAATTTCATAACATACACCGTAGTTAGTAAAATCAAATTCAGATAAAAACCTCCAATTACCTATTCTGCCCGAAAACCCATACCTTGCCAAACTTGCAAAAGTAAAATTAGCTACAACTTGAGACCAATCGGGAACGTTTAATTGCCAAACATTCTCAATCCATAAAGCCATACCAAAATAATTTGACAAAATACTACTAATCAACTGGAAAATATCATTGAAAAATCCATACTGGAATTCAAAAATACCCTTAGGAGAAATAATCTTAATATAATTAGTCACAGGTGAAGGAAGCAAAGTAATGTAGAAAACAGAAAAAGATACATCTTCTATGCTAATTTCATAAGAACCATTGGAAAGAATATTAGCATTTACAGGTAACACCAAATAATAATCAAAACTTTGCATCAAATTAACTCTTCTTATTCCGAATTCTTTAATAACTTTTTCTACTCTAAAAAAGTTAAAGCCAGAATTATCAATTCCTTTACTTAAAACAACAACAATATCCAAAATATTATTATTTAAGACAAATTCAATACTTACATTAAAATCAAAGTTAATATTATTGATACGGTAAAAAGTTAATAAAGGTTTTATTGCTTCCATTGGATTAATAGAAACCAAGTTATTTCCTTTCAACCCTATCTTTTTACCATAGACTCCCTTACCTTTGTAATCCATAATCTTATCAACGATTGACTTAACAAATTCAGATATAGCTTTAACATCACTGTTTAAACAATCGTTAATATTAAGCAACAAGAAAATCTTGAGAATTAGATTATTCAAAAATTCTACAGAAACTTTGGATAAATCTACAACTTTATAAAGTATAATTTTGGACGGATTATAAATCTGTAAAAAATCTTCATCATAAAGGACAGATTTATTAAATGAATAATTTTGGGGTAAATCAAATTCTATTCCATATTGTACATCTTTTACTTTCATGGATGCATAAAGTAAAGGATAGCTATCATAAAGTAAGTCATTACAAAGGCAACACCTTCGAACCAATTGGTTTTTCCGTCAACCAGCGCTGCAAAAGCAATAATAAAAGATGCAAAAAGAGCAACCAATTCGAAAATGTTGAATGTCAAAGCAACTGGCTTACCGATTAAGGCAGCCAATAAGACAAGAACAGGAGCAACAAGCAAACCTACCTGTGTGCAAGAACTTATCGCAACTTGAAAACTTAAAGATATCTTATTCTCTCTTGCAACCCATATAGCAACCGCTCCTTCAGCAGCATTACCAACAATAGCAGCAATTATTCCACCAATGAAAAATTTCGACCACCCTAAGACTTTATGAACCTCCTCTATTGACTCAACAAACATATGAGAACTAAAAGCAACCGCAACAGTACATATAGCTAAAACAATTATAGAAAAACTTTTGGACCACTCCGGTTTTTCTGACAACATCTCCCCTTCAGGCAAAAATATAGATTTATGTGTTTTTAAAGAAAAATACAAACTCAAAGAATAAGTTATTAATATCAAAGCAGAAAACCATATACTAATATTAAGAGCAATTGAATAAGCATTTTTTATAGATTGATCAAAAAGAGGAGCAAATAGAACAATAGAAGGAATAGTGAGGTAAAGAAGGATAATTCCAAGAAGTGTAATATTAGATTGTGCTGCTTGAGTCCCAATGTTTTGCTCTTTATAAATAGTTCCTCCAGAGATCATAGAAAGACCAAACAATAAAAGTAAGTTAGCAATAATAGAACCAATAACAGAAGCCAAAGCTACCTCAACTTCACCATTTAACAAAGCTATAACACTTATTATTAACTCAGTAATATTACCAAAAGTAGCATTGATTATACCAGCAATAACAGGGTTATAATACAATGATATTTCCTCAGTAGCCTTACCAATTAAAACAACTATCCCTAAAATACAAAGACTTGAAACAATAAAAACTGGCACGCCCGTAATATGTAAAAACTTAAAAGCAATCAAAACAAATACCAATAAACTCAACACTGATATCTTAGGAAAAGTTTTCAATATACTCATTTCATCAACCTATTATCTATTATCGTTCCCCATTCAACAACATTAAAAGGTTGGAACACCAAAATAATCCTAATCAAATTATCAGGCTTCGGACTTATATTTAGCACCATATTCTTTTGTAAATAATCATAACTAACTCTTGATACTTTAAAATAATTAGCACCTGTTTTTCCCAACTCACTTTCAACATAATCATAAAAATCTTGAGATTCCCTTTCATTTAAGCCCAGACTTACAAATAACACCTTTAGCAAATCAACCCTATTTTTTGATATTACCCAGTAATTATCTTCCATCTCAACAGGCTCATTCAAAGTATTCTCATAAAAAAGATATCTAAACCTTTTTCCTTTAATCAATATATTTCCATCCGTATTAGCAACCAAATCCCATGAATTGACAAATGCAGGGTCAGATTTTAGAATTTCTTCGTTTACCTCCAGTTTCACACTAACTTTAAAATTGTCATAAGGAAGATCACAAAACTCAACATAAATATCTTTTCCTAAAATTTTGTTATTTAACTGATAATAACGATTATCACCGTAGACAATTCCTGTTAATTCAAAGATTTTGTTTTTATCATTATACTGAATAAACATAATAAGATCCATTTTTTACCAAATCTTCTTCCAGTTTCTTAAAAAGAATTCTACCAAACCCACAACATATCCTCCAAAACATTATAAATTCTCTTTGAACTATCAAAAAATTTAAAGTATTTTCTAATAATTTCCAAAGAATTCGGAATACGATTATCAATAATTTTATCAACAGTTTTTAGCAAATTAGAAGAAAAATTAGGATCAAGAGGTGAAACCAAGTAATTTGTTTTACTTTCTATTGTTTCAACCCACTCAGTTTCATTTCTAACCGTAATACAGGGAACCCCGAAAAATAATGCCTCTTTCTGTATTCCACCCGAATCAGTTATAATTAATCTTGAAGAATTTTCTAAGCACAGCATATCAAAATAAGAAACGGGATTAGTCAATAGTATGTTACCTTTATCAAATTCAATTAATTTAAGTTGTTTCATAGTTCTTGGATGAACAGGGAATATAACAGTGTAATACTTTTTACTTACGAAACTAACAGAATCCATTATATTTTTTAATATTTTTAAATTATCCACATTTTCAGCCCTATGCAAAGTTAGCAAAATAAAACTACCATATTTTTTATTAATATCCTCCTGTCTTTCTTTAACGCTATTCTCAACTCTTTTAAGTAACTCAATCATAAGATCTCCGACTAAGAATACTGCATTATTAATTCCTTCCTTTTTTAAATTTTTCTTTGAGTTTATCGTTGGACAAAATAATAAATCCGATAAATGATCAGTAATAATTCTATTTATTTCTTCTTGCATTTTCTTGTTATGACTTCTGAGTCCTGCTTCAATATGAGCAAGCTTAAATCCTAACTTTGAAGCAGATATTGCACCAGCTAAAGTAGAATTGGTATCTCCATAGACAATAACACAGTCTGGATTTTCTTTTAATAAAACTTCTTCCAATTTTTTAGTAATCTCAGAAAACTGGTATAGATTAGTTCCCGACCCAACACCAAGATGATAATCAGGATCTGGTAAATTCAATTCTTGAAAAAATATTTTATCCATATTAAAATCATAATGTTGCCCTGTATGAATAATCTTATGAATAAAATTATGGTTTTTAAAATAGAACATGGGAGCAAGCTTAATAAACTGTGGTCTTGTACCAACTATACTAATTAATTTTTTCATTTACTGAACTATGAAATCGACTATCCCAGCTATGTTTATAACATCACCTTTTTTAATTTCATAATCCTTATCAGGCTCCAATTTCTTAGTATTTAAGAAAGTCCCATTAGTAGATTCTAAATCTCTAATAAACCATTTCCCTTCTTTATACAAAACCTGAAAATGCAAACGAGATATTAGCTTATAATTATTCATTTTTTGAAAAAAATCCACACTATACCTTCCAACGACATCCCCTGATTTAAGCTCAATAGTTTGTCCTGAATTCTTTTCTTTCAACTTCAAAACAATAACTTCATCTTTTTGTTCTATTTCCTGATTACTTTGACTCTTGGTATTTTCAGAAATTTTTGATTCATCAATAGCAGAAACAGAACTAATATCAGACATACAATTTACGCAAAGAATTTCATTTGATTTATTTCTGTATCCACAACTTGGGCAAATTTTTACAAGCATCTTTACTTTAGTAAATCTTTAAGAATAAAGACAAAAGGATCTATCTTATATATTTCCTTACCAAAAGCTAAATAATCGGTATTATAAAGATAAAATTTATATTTGGTATTCTTTGAATTTAATTCAATCGTATATAATTCGTATTTAGAATTAATTGGATTTGTTTCAAATTTTTGCTTATATTCTAAGTTTCTAAGAGTACTGAAAAGCAAGCTTATTTGGGAGGTTTTTTCTTCATTTTTACTGGAAATCCATTTACCTTCCTTTTTCTTAAAATTAAACCTTGCTCGAGAATCAGAAATAAAAATAGAATCAAAGTCATCAAAATTATCGATGTAATAACTAAATATTTTCTTTTCAATTATTTCCTTCTTTAGGAAATCCTCGATTTCAATTTTTGGGAAAACAAAATTATACTTCCTATATGAAGTCCTAACAACATATTCATCTTTTTCATAAGGATATATATAAACATCATATTCTTTGTTATTAGCAAAAATTTTTATTGTAGATAATGGTTTTTTATTTTCAATATTTTTATCTGAAATATTTTTAAAGTCGTAGTTATTAAGGATAGCAAAAAGTGAATTAATATATTCCTTCGATACAAAACTACCATCAGATAATTTCCAGATTATTTTTTTCTTTTCCTCTTCGTCTTTTTTCTTTTTATTTTTCTTATCAACGATCTCCTCTTTGTATATTGCAACATTATTAACAATAAGCTTTTCAACTTTTTCTTGGTCAATATTTAACAGTTTTTTCATTCTAAATTCTTCCACACTTTTATCAAGGTAGTTAAAGTCCCAGTAATTAACGATATATATTTTATTTTTATAATCCTTAAGATCAATCCAGAGATAGGTTTCACTTGTAAAATCATTTTTTATTCCTCTTTGCAAATGATAAAGTTCGTTATTATAGGTAAAATATACATCTATTGGTTTCTTGAAAAACTGATCGTAGTATTGTTTTTCAAAATCAATTACGTCGCTAACAGTAGGTTGATATATACTCGAAAGAATATTTTCTACCATATAATCATAGGCTATATCATCAACGTTATACAAAAACCAAAATCCGTCTTTTTTTACAAACTCAATTTTTGTAGGGTTATATATAATAAGCTTGTTTATTTTTTTTATATCTATTTTTTTTTCAAAAATTGTTTTAGTTTTTTCTTCTTTTTTTATTTTCTGATAATCTTTGTAGTAATTCAGAGCAAGCAAAATAGTAAGTATAGCTAAAACAATAGTGATAAAAAGGGTAAATTTGCTATCCCTCATTTTTTGTTGCCTTTACCCTCCTTCCTACAATAAAAACAAGAGTAAATAATAAGAAAGCTACAGGTATAAGAAGATAAGAGATATACAAGATAATTTGTTGTGTTGCAGGAACAGCAATAGGCAAATCAGGCACATCTTTGGGTTTAAATACAAAACTACCTTCATTACCAGCAAAATAATCAATGATAGTCAATATAAAATTAGCATTTTCTCCAGCATTTATCAATAAATTCGTAAACATGGTACTGTCTCCAACAACTAACAAATTTGATTTTTTATCCTTATTAACTCTTTCTGACATCATAGAAACCGTGTAATCTTTTATTGAATCTTTACTTATTAGTATTTTTCCGCTTTTAATCATGGCTGGTGTAACCATAATTCCTTTAGCAACAAGGACCTCAGAAAGAGAAAAATTAGAATTTTCAACTCTATTTAAAACAAGAGGATTGAGTAAATAAAAATTAACATTACTTAAAGCAGCTAAATAAGGGAGATTAACAGTGTTAGCTATTACTAATCTTGGATTATTTGGATCCAAACCAATCATGAAATTTTCACTAACATCTATACCATTACTTTTCATAAGAGAATCCAAGTTGTTGAATTTTTTCTTATTAAAATTTTTGAGAGCAATAACTATTTTTCCTCCATTATAAAGATAATCTTGTAGCTTTTTTATTTCAAACTCTGAAAAATCGATTTTTGGATCTATGATAAAAACAGCAAAAGGATTATACAAATTTTCGGTAGCCAGATTAACATTCTCAACTGTTAATCCTTCATCTTTAAGAAATTTTGCGAAATTACTTAAACCATCTTGATTATAATCATCAATACTTGGTTCTTTGTGTCCCGTAATAAACAATATTTTACCTTCCTTTTGTTTTAATAAATTATAAACGGCGTTTGCAAATTTTTCGTTATCCAAACTATTCTCGTATTTTTTACGATTTTTATACATAATCAAGATTTGATTGGAAGTTGAGAAGCCATATAATTGAGCCATAACAACATCTTTACGAGGATCAAGAAAGCTATATTTAATCTTATTAGAATAACGAGAAAGATTTCGTAAAGTCTCAGCTATATTATTATAATCCGAATTGGCCTTATCATAAAAAACTTTAACATACACATTATCATCCAACTTATTCAACATATCAATAATTTTTTTATCCACAGTGTATCTTTTATTTTTAGTTAAATCAAAAACAATAGGGTTTTTTTCTAACAAATAGAGAGATATAGCTGCAATCAGGATAATAGATATAATTTCCAAAGATCTATGCAAAAATTTATTCATAAAAATTCCCTCCTCATGAAACTTTTTCTTCTATCATTTCCTTTATATCAACCTTTTTGTAAGCTGGATAACTTGTTCCAACAGGAATCGGTTTTCCGATTATTATGTTTTCCTTCAATCCTATAAGATAATCTCTTTTACCACTTATTGAAGCATAAGAGATAACTTTGGTTGTTTCTTGGAAAGATGCAGCAGATAACCAGGATTCAGATTCTAAAGCAGCTTTACTTATAGCTAAAACTTCTGGAACAGCTTTTACAAACTTTCCTCCATTTTTAGCAATAATTTCATTAAGATATTCAACTACAGATTTATCAACTAATTCTCCGTACATTAATGAGCTATCACCTGGATCATCCACTCTTACAAACCTAAACATCTGCCTTATTATAATCTCCATATGTTTATCATGTATACTTACCCCTTGAGAAAGATAAACCTTTTGCATTTCATCGAGCACATAATTCTGTGCAATTTCTATTGCTTTATTAACCTCAGGATGATGTATCAAATCAGCGTCTTTATCTTCTTGTAGTACCTTTTCTATAACTTTTTCAATAAATTCTTTTGGAGAAATAGTCCCAGAAACCACTAAAGACCCTGCAGGAACTTTCTGGCCTTCCAAAACAACAACTTTCTTACCAAAAGGTACTTCCAAACTATACTCCTTACCTGATTGTATTCCTCTTAATACAACTACCTTAGAAGAATGTTTTTGATATATTCTTTCAACAATGGAATCTTCTATAGCAAATAGGTTGCTATGAAATCTTGTTTTCTTTCTAACTTCGAGCAATTCTTGGACTCTTGGAATACCCTGGATTATGTCCGATTCAAGAGCAACACCACCAGTGTGGAATGTCCTCAATGTTAGCTGAGTTCCCGGCTCACCTATACTTTGTGCAGCTATAATACCAACTGCCTCACCTAAATCTATTAACCTATTTCCAAGGCCTAAATCTTCTCCATAACATTTCCTACAAACTCCCTTGAATACTTTACATTTCAAAACACTTCTTACTTTTGCTTCCAGATAATATTTTGCTATCTCTCTTGCCTTATACCTATCAATAAGCTCCCCTTTCTTTACTATTACTTCGCCATTTTCTGGATTAACGAAATCTTCAGCAGCAATTCTTCCTCTTATCCTATTAGCAAGAGGCAGATATTCCTCTTCCATAAACACCAATACTTTTGATAAAGAAGAAGATAAAAGTTTCTTGTAGACTTGCCAATCAATTACATCGAATTTCTTTGCTATACCATCAACATTAGTTGCTAAAACTCTACCAAAAGATTTGCTAACTTCTACTTCTTCAGGTTCAAAAGTATAATTAACAGATTTTATTGGTTTAACTATTATGTATTCTTCAGTTCCACAATCCTCTTCTCTTACAACAACGTCTTGAGCAACATCAACCAATCTTCTTGTCAGATATCCAGCATCAGCAGTTCTCAAGGCAGTATCAACAAGTCCTTTTCGACCACCGTGACTTGCAATAAAATAATCAAATATACCCAATCCTTCTGTAAATGAATTCTTAATAGGTAAAGGTATGATTTCACCTTTAGGATTAACCATCAATCCCCTGATAGCAACCAATTGCTTTGCTTGATCAACATTACCTCTTGCACCAGAATTAGCTAACATCCAAATTGAATTTAGTGGTTGTTCTTTGGACATAAAACTCTTGAATTCTTCTGTAACTTTATCAGTAGCCTCATACCAAGTATCGATGATTTTCTTCTTATACTCCTCTTCACTAAGTAACCCTAATTCATACATTTGTTCCCATTTTTGCTGTTCATTTTCAGCTTGCTTAATAATTTCGTATTTTTTGGGAGGAATAACAAGCTCATCTATAGATATAGTTGTACCAGATTTAGTAGCAAAGAAGAAACCAACTTCTTTCAATTCATCCAAAACGGGTTGAGTTTTATACATTCCGTACTTATATATACATTCCTCAACAATCCATTTCAATTCTTTTTTACCAACAACAAAGTTGATAAATGGAAAATCTGGTAAGTGTTTTCTTATAGCTTGATTAAATATAATTCTACCAATGGTTGTTAATATTTTTGTGTCCCTATACTCAACAACATTATTAGGGCTAATGGCAAGTTTATCAAAATTAGTTTTATAATAAACCCATGTATGAAGAGAATAATGTAAATCAAAATAAGCTCTTTCTGCTTCTTCATAAGAAGAAATAAATTTTGTAACATTTTGAGGTTTACTTTGCTCAAAAGTTAACCAGAAAGCACCAAGAACCATATCTTGAGAAGGTACATTAGCTGGCTCACCATTTGCAGGTATTAACATGTTATTAATAGATAAGAGTAAATTCCTGTATTCTAACATTGCTTCGACAGATAGAGGGACATGGACAGCCATTTGATCTCCATCAAAGTCTGCATTATATGGAGAACAAACCAAAGGATGTATTTGAATAGCTTTGGTTTTTACAATTTTGGGATAGAAAGCTTGTATACTTAATCGGTGTAAAGTAGGAGCACGATTTAATATAACGGGGAAATTTTCTATTACTTTTTGGACAGTGCTCCATATTTCAGGTTTTCTTAATTCTAACATTCTCTTTGCTCTTTTTATATTATCGGCCTTTCCATCTTCGATTAATTTATTAATAATAAATGGTTTAAATAATTCCAACACCATCTCCTCAGGTAATCCACATTCATAAAATTTCAATTTTGGATTAACGACTATAACACTTCTTCCTGAGTAATCCACTCTTTTTCCGAGCAAATTGTATCTAAACCTTCCCTGCTTTCCTTGTATGTTGTCTGATAAAGATTTTAATACTCTTCGATTAGATACTGCGATAGGACGCTTGGTTTTTGCATTATCTATCAGAGCATCGACGGCCTTTTGTAACATCCTTTTTTCGTTATTTACGATTATCTCAGGAGCCTGAATCTCTATCAATCTCTTCAACCTATTATTCCTATTTATAATACGTCTATATAAATCATTAAGGTCAGAAGAAGCAAATTTTCCACCTTCCAACTGAACAATAGGTCTAAGTTCTGGAGGTAAAACAGGTAAAACTTCCAAAACCATCCACTCAGGTCTAATACCACCCTTTATAAACGAATTAATGATACCCAACCTTCTAAGTAACTTTTTATCTCCTTTCTTAGTAGTTGATAAAAGATTCTTTGTTATCCTTTTCTCCTCTTCCAAATCAATCCTTGATAATAACTTTTTAATAGGTTCTGCTCCAGTTTCCAATCTAAAGAACACTGTAAAATTATCAGCTAACATCCTAACAACTTTTTGAATAAACTTAATATCAACATTAGAGTATATATCTGAAATAAATTCGCTGTATAGCTCTATTATTTTTGCTTCTTGCTCCCTTAGTTGCTTACCTAATTCTACTATTTTTTCTTTTTGTTTTTCAACTGTTTTCTTCTGTAAACTATAATATTCATCTTTTAATTCTTCATATTTTTTTATTTCACTCAAATACTTTTCTTTCCATTCATTATTTTCAAATTCTCCATAATTTTTTCTGCAATTTTCAATAATATCAATCAAATTAAGGATATCGGAAATTGTTATTTTATAATCGATTAATTCAGAATTGAGTCCTTTTATTTCCCTAAGCAAATAAGGGTTTTCTTTTACAAATTCCTCATCATTTTCCAAAATAGAAAGAGAATCAATTACTTCATTACATTCATTATACATTTTCTTAAATTCTTTACTTGAAATTTTATAAGAATTAATAAAAGTTAAATAATCAGGATAATTAGAAGAATTTTCAACAATAGAATCAAGATTACTTATTAATGGATAAGTAATATTCTTCAAAACAACATCTAAATCCCTCTTTATCTTTTTCAACACATTTTTATCCTTTACATTATTTAATTTAGAAGAAATATCAATGTTAATAATCCTTTCAATCAATTCAGCTTTATCTTTATACTTAGCCACAATTTGTTTAATCCTATTTATTGTAAGGGAAAGTATTTTCTCTATTTCTTCCTTCGGATTAACAACGATATTTAATGTAATTATTTTCTCTTTTTCATATTTTTCAGTTTCATACAATAATTCCTTTTCTTCATTTTTGAATATTTCTTTAAATTTAACCTTATGTAGTAACCTTTGGATTTCCAAATATCCTTTATATCCCTTATCTGACCTTCCCTTATCAACATGTTCAATGCTTTCAAAAATTTTAATAAAATCTGATAATTTTGGATTTTTCTTCAATTCAGTATATAATCTTTTTGTAATAAAAGCATAATCTTCATCTAATTTTCTTTCCAATTTCTCTATTTTTTTACTATCCATTTGGAATATAGGAGAATTATCTATAAGGAAAGTCCCTACTTTATTTACAAAATCAAAGGCCTTATCAACCACCTCGTTACCTTTAATTTCCTCATAAGCTTCTTCCAATCTCTTAACTAATTCTTTTCTTTTATTGATATATCCCAATTTTATTAAGAAGTATAATTTATTAATATTTTCTATATTAATGTCAGTACAAACAAAGGATTCGAAATATACAACTTCTTTAATTTGTCTGTCTTCCAAATCAAGTAGCATTGAGATTATACCTGGGTTACCTTGAAGGAACCAGAAATGGACCACGGGAGAGGCAAGCTCAATATGCCCCATCCTTTCTCTTCTAACATCGGATTTAGTTACCTCAACACCACATTTATCACAAATTATTCCTTTAGTTTTAATTCTTTTTCTTTTATATTTTCCGCAAGCACATTCATAATCTTTTTCAGGTCCAAATATTCTTTCGCAAAATAAACCATCCCTCTCAGGTTTAAATGTTTTATAGTTTTTCGTTTCTGGTTTTTTTACTTCCCCGTAAGATAATTCTCTTATTCTTTGTGGAGAAGCTAAAGATATTTTTATGTATTTAATATTATTAAAAGTCAATGTCATACTACCAACACCTTCCCTTCTCTATATAACCATTGGTTCTTCTTCACTTTCAAATACTTCAAAGCTTTTTGGAATAACGGATGTGTTTTTATCTGTAACTATTTCTATATCCAATCCCAATGCTTGTAACTCCTTAACTAAAACTTTGAAGCTTTCAGGTATTCCTATAAAGCGTATAGGTTTTCCTTTAATGATACTTTCATAAGCCCTATTTCTACCAATAACATCATCAGATTTTATCGTTAGCATTTCATGAAGTGAGTAAGAAGCTCCATAAGCTTCTAAAGCCCAGACCTCCATTTCTCCAAACCTTTGTCCTCCATTCTGAGCCCTTCCACCCAACGGCTGCTTTGTAATTAACGAATAAGGACCTAAAGATCTTGCATGGATCTTATCTTCAACCATATGTATCAATTTCATCATATAAACATAACCGACAGTTATAGGTCTATCAAAAGGTTCTCCCGTCTTACCATCATACAATACAAACTTACCTTTACTTAAATCATCTATTATCATATCATACAATTTTTCAACTTCTTCCACAGTAAAATCTCTAACAGTAAACATTTTTTTCAATTTATCAACACTGTAAGAACATAACTCTTTTTTACCTCCCATTCTTTTTATAATTTCATCCTTTGATAAACCTAATTTATCTATCAGCATAGGAACGTTATAACCTGCAGATCTCATCAAAATTATTAACATTTCATATGGATCATAATTTTTAAATTTATCGTTTTTCAATTGCCTATACTGTTCTTTTAATGCTTCTTTAAGTAGATTTTTAACAGTATTTACATCAAGTGAAGTAAATGAAGGGACTTTTATCCTAAGGTTAAGTATTTTACAGACCAAACCTAAATGAGCTTCGAATATTTGTCCTATATTCATTCTTGAAGGCACGCCCAAAGGATTAAGAATAACCTGGATAGGTGTGCCATCAGCCATAAAAGGCATATCCTCTATTGGAGATATTAATGATACTACACCTTTATTTCCGTGCCTTAAAGCAACCTTATCTCCAACTCTTATATTCCTTCTTTGAGCAATATGAATAAGTATTCTTTTTATGAAATTACTGTTTTCACTATCCATATCATCAGGAGTAAATACAAACCTCCTAATCACTTTACCATACATTCCTGGAGAAGCTCTTAATGAAGTATCCTTAGCATTTCTTGCATTTTTACCAAATATTGCTTGCAACAATTTTTCTTCAGGGGTTAGCTCAGTTTCACTTTGTGGAGTAACTTTTCCAACCAATATATCACCAGGTTTTATCTCAGCTCCTATCCCAATAATACCTTCCTCATCGAGATCTTTAACAGCCTGCTCGGAAATATTTCCAATATCTCTTGTTATAATTTCTGGCCCTTGCTTTGTTTGAACAGCCACAGTTTCTTTTTCATCAATATGAATAGAAGAAAACCAATTATTCCTTATTACTTCTTCACTAATTATTATTGAGTCTTCAAAATTAAATCCCTCAAAAGGCATGTAAGCAACCAGAACATTTCTACCTAAAGCCAATTCATCATGGTCTATAGCAAAACCAGCAGCCAAAACTTGTCCTTCCTCAACAACATCACCAACATTTACATATACTCTTTGATTGACAGTAGTTGCGCTATTTGTGGCAATATATTTTTTAACACTGTAAGTATCATACTCTCCCTTATTTACCTCAACCACAATCTGTTGAGAATCAACATAAACTACTTTACCTTTTCTTTTAGCTAAAACAGAATATCCACTGTTATTAGCAACTATTTTTTCAATTCCTGTAAATATTAGTGGTTTTTCTGGATTGATTAGAGGGACAGCTTGGCGTTGCATGTTTGCACCCATCAGAGCTCTGTTTATATCATCATTTTCTATAAACGGAATTAGAGAGGCTGAAACAGATAATATTTGTATAGGACTTATTTCTACCATATCAATTTCTTCTTTATCAACAACAGTAAAGCTACCCTGATACCTAACGCTAACTTTCGATTCTAAAATTTCACCCGTTTTTACATCAAACTTTACATCAGCAGGAGCTATCCTATAATTTTCCTCTTCCAAAGCATCCAGGTAATATATCTTACTAAAATCAATCTTTCCATTATTGACTTTATAATAAGGGACAACAAGGAAACCAAATGGATAATTAATCGTAGCATAAGTAGTTAATGAAGTTATAAGACCTATGTTTTGCCCTTCCGGTGTTTCAACAGGACAAACTCTTGAATAATGACTGGGATGAATATCTCTTATTTCGAAATTAGCTTGTTCTCTTTGAATTCCCCCAACTCCCAAAGCAGAAAGCCTTCTTTTATGAGTTAATTCAGAAAGTGGATTAGTTTGATCTAAAAACTGAGATAATGAATTCTGAGCAAAGAAAACTTTAATTATACCACCGATTAGCTTAGGATTTACAACTTCCCTTACTTTCAATTTGTTTTCATCCGATGCAAATTGGGTTATCTTATCTTTAACAAGCTTAGAAAATTTGTATAATCCTGCTCTTATAACATTGTATAAATGTTCTCCTATTGGTCTTACTCTTCTATTAGCCAAACTATTCGTATCGTCCGTAGTCCTTCTTCCTTCTAAAAATTCAAGATGCAACTTCATTAATTCAATCCATTCCTTATATACAAATGATCTCAACAATAGAGTTTTTTTATTAGGAGCAATGAGATATTCTCCATCAAAATTTACCTCACTTAATTTATAAAATTTTCCATCTTCAAATTTTATCAATACCTTATCAGTTAGGTCATTATCACAGAATTGACATTTAAAAGATATTTTTTCTTTCTTTCCTTCCCATTCAAGCAAGGAATTCAAATAATTAGTATTATTACACTTAGAACACTTAATAGCATCTAAAAGGATAGTGCTGTAGAATAATCTTTCTCCACATTTATTACAATTTACCTGGCCATTTTTATTAATTTCGCCACAACCCCAACATACTATATCATATCCCATTCTTTGGTATATTTTGTATCTTCCGGCAATGGATAGATCATATTTTTCTCTACTAAAATAAGGGAAAATTTGATCTTTAATAACGTCAAGTGGGACGGTAGAAGTGTTCTCTCCCGTCATCCTCCTGTGTATTAATCTCATTGCTTTTTCTTCTTCATCAGAACCAAAAATTTTATTCCTCTTTATATCTCTTTCGATCGTATTATAAATCAATGTAAGTATATAAGGTAAAAACTTATGTTTTTCATAAAAAGTATCCACAAATTCTTCATAAGTCAAATCTGGTTTAATATTATCGTAGATAAATTTTATTAATACTTCATTAAGAAATTCTTCAACTTTTCCATTTTCAACTATATATTCTTCAGCTTTCTTTATTAGAGTTTTATTAGGAACTAAATCATATTCTCTTAAAATGTATCTACAAACCAATTCTTCTAATATGTTTTCATTATTAAATCCAAGAGCTTTTAATAAAGTGATAAAAGTGAACTTTATTTTTTTATCTAATTTTATTCTCAAATAGTTAGTTGTTTTTATTTTTTCTATTTCTCTTTCTGGGTATACTCTTTCTTGTAACTCAGTTTCGAGTTCTATTATGCTACCTTTGGATGGTATAACAGTGGTTTTATAAACTACGACTTTTTCGATTTCCTCACGGAAAAAATAAACTCCCGATGATCTAATAAGTTGGTTAATAAAAACCCTTTCTGTTCCATTAACCATAAATGTTGCCCTGTCAGTTATCAATGGTAAGTCAAAAAATCTCAGTTCATCTTCATCAACAACCTTAACAGGTTTAACAACTATTTTTCCTCCCCTTTCTTCCTTCTTTATTTCAACAATTCTAAGTTTTACAAAAACAGGCACAGAATAGGTTTTCATTTTATATTTTATATCCAATAAATCATCATGGACATTTCTATCTACTCTTACACCTAAGTATTCTACGATGAATTTATCGGTTTCGATGGGGAAGAAATCACGGAAAGCGTTATCCAATCCTTCTCTTAATAACCATTCGAATGATCTTCTTGGAATATCAAGTAAATCTGGTAATGGAGGTAAACTGTAATCCTTCCATCTACCTAATACCAATACATTATTACTCATTAACAAACCTCCTCTCTTTAGGTTAATTCAAGAACAAGCAAGTAGCATAAAAAAAACAATCATATTTTTTAGATTTACAAAGAGAAGATTAAAAATCCTCTAAAACTTTCCACATTAATAATATTTCTACAAATTTATTAAAAATCCCTCCCTATTTTTACCAGTTTTTAAATAATCTACCAAATATTTTTTAGTAAAAGATTCGGCATTAGATTTAAGGAAATCTTGTAAAGTTCCAGAAAAAACAATCTCTCCACCCTTCCAAGCTGCCCCCAAACCTACATCAATTATCCAATCCGCATTTTTTATTATATCCAAGTTATGTTCAACAACAATAATACTTGCTCCTTTTTTAAGCATTTGATAAAAAATATTTAGTAATTTTTCTACATCTCTAAAATGTAATCCTGTAGTAGGTTCATCCAACAGATAAACATTTCCTTTTATATTCCTTTTTGTCAATTCTTGTGCCAATTTTATCCTTTGGCTTTCTCCTCCTGAGTAAGTAGGAGAAATTTGCCCCAATTTCATATACCCTAACCCTATATCAGATAAAAATTTTAATTTATTGAAAACATTTGGGAAAGAAGAAAAAACCTTTATACATTCATCCACTGTTAAATCCAACACATCTGCAATACTAAGCCCATCAAACTTAACTGTCAATACTTCATAAGAATATCTTTTTCCTTCGCAAGCTTCACATTTTACATAAACATCGGGTAAAAAATTCATGTCAATTTTTATAAATCCTTCACCCTTGCATTTTTCACATCTACCTTGAGGTAAATTAAAGCTAAAATGAGAAGGGGTAAACCCAAGCCTCTTGGAATCCGGTAAATTAGCAAATATCTTTCTTATTTCATCAAAAGCTTTTGTATATGTTGCAAGACAAGAGCGAGGAGTTTTACCAATAGGCTTACTATCGACAAGATAAGCTTCTCCTTTGAAATCACCAACCAAAAACCCATAAATATCATCATTTTCAGAGCCAGCTAAATTTTTATAAATAGCATTGAGTAAAGAAGTTTTCCCACTACCAGAAATCCCCGTAATAACAACCAAACATCCAAGAGGTACCCTTACACTCACATTCTTAAGGTTATTCAATTTTATTCCTCTAAATTCCAAAAATTCAAATTCGCCTAGGTAATCCTTATCTATAAATTTTACTTCTCTTCTACCTTCTATATAATCCAAAGTTTCTGATTGTTTAATATTTTTTATATAATCAGCATTAAGGAGATAGCCACCATTAGTTCCTCCATCAAATCCGAGTTCAACTAAGTAATCAGCACTCTTTATTACATTTCCATCATGTTCCACAACGATAACTGTATTGTCCATTTCTTTTAATTTTTTTATGCTTCTAATTATTGTATCTATATTATAAGGATGAAGCCCTACCGTAGGTTCATCAAGGATATATATAACTCCTGAAACATACGAAGAAAGTAAAGATGCAATTTTTACTCTCTGTGCTTCACCAACTGACAGACTACCAACAGTTCTGTATAAATCCAAATACCATAAATCCAACTCCAATAAAAATTTCAACCTACTTTTAACTTCTTCTATAAGATTCCCAGCAACTACTTTTTGATGTTCATTTATATTTATTTTACACAAAATATCATATATTTCCTCAACACTTTTTGAGCATAACTGACCAATATTAATAAAATCCTCTCCTACCTTTATCTTTACAGAAAGAGCCTCCTTATTCAATCTATACCCATTACATTCGGGACACTTGACTTCAATAACCAAATCACCTAATTCAAACTCATAGTTAAAGTAAAGGTCAGAAAGAAATGATTTTAAACCTTCAAAAATTCCATCTCCCTCAATTAGAAGTTCGATAACTTTTCGAGGGTAATCCTTAATCTTCTTGTCAAAACTTATATTATATGCAAAGCAAAAATCCCTAATCTTTATCCACCAATTTGTCAATTTAGGCCAATTATAACTAAAATTTGGTTTTCCAAGGAACTTAATAGCTCCCTCATTTATACTCAAAGAAAAGTCAATAACTTTATTAACATCAAAATCTATAACAAAACCAATTCCTTTACATTTGGGACAAGCGCCGAGAGGAGTATTAAAAGAAAACAATCTCCAACTAATCTCAGGGTAAGAGAAACCACATTCTACACAAGCAAACGAACCTGAATAATAATATTCTTCGTTATCACAAATTACTTTTACAATTTTTTGTCCCCTCTTTCCTAACTTTAGAGAAGTATCAAAAGCTAAATTAACAGAGTTTAATAATCTTCCTTTGTTTTCATAATTAACAACCAAACTATCTATTAAAACATCAATATCATGCTTCTCGTTTTTGTTCAGTTCAATTTCATCATCAACATCAACTTTAACTCCATCTACTATTAGTTTAGTGAACCCCATTCTTTTTATCTTATCAATAATCAATTTATGATCACCTTTTTTTTGTCTTACCAAGGGACAAAGAATATTTATTTTCTTTCCATTAAACGAGTTAAAAATGTTTTCGATTATCTGGTGAGGTTCAAGAAAATCAATAGGGATATTACAGTTTGGGCAGAAAGGAGTTCCTATAGTAGAAAAAATCAATCTCATATAATCATATATTTCAGTAGTAGTACCTACAGTAGATCGTGGGTTTATGTTTTTAATTCTTTGGTCTACGCAGATAGTAGGGCTAAGTCCTTCGATTTTTTCAACTTTTGGTTTTTCCAATTTATTCAAAAATTGTCTGGCATAATTAGAAAGAGCTTCTATGTATCTTCTTTGTCCTTCAGCATATATTATATCATAAGCTAAAGTGCTTTTTCCACTTCCAGAAACCCCACAAATAGCAATAATATTATTCTTAGGTATCGTTAAACTGATGTTTTTCAAATTATGATGGTTAGCATTGAAAATTTTTATGTCCATCAGTAGCTTCCCTCTCTCAAAAAATCAAATAATTTTTTAAAAGCTATATATCTGTGACTTATAGAACACTTAACATTAATATCCATTTGTCCAAAAGTCATCGCCATAGAAGGGTACAAAAATATGGGATCAAATCCGAATCCATTAGAGCCAATAACAACATCAGACAAGAATCCCTCAACAACTCCCTCAAATGAATAATATCTAGAAAAATCAAAAAGGACAACAACTCTACAAACATACCTACATTTCCTAAACTCCATTGGTAAATTACTAACCATATTAGCAAAAGCCTGATTTTTTTGTTCCTGAGTTAGTTTAGGGAAAATTTTACTAGTAGCAACACCGGGAAATCCTAACAACTGATCTATCTCAAGGCCACTATCCTCAGCAATAACAGGCTTGAAAACATGATGATAAACATACTGCGCTTTTTTTACAGCATTATCATAGTAAGTATTGAAAGACTCTATTTCTTCAGGTATATTGATTTCCACCTTTTTAATTTCTAAGTTAAAAGTAGGATACTCTTCTTTGTAATTTTTCAATATAGTTAATACCTCGTTATATTTGTGTTCATTTTTTGTTGCGAAATAAAACATTTTTTAACCTCCTCAATACCGACATAGTTTTTTGTGTTCAAATTCATTGAGTCAAAAACTTTTCCATAATTACCAAAAAATAACTTCAAGAACAAGTTAGTAATCCAGGGATTTATTGAAAATCGTATTTTTTGATAACCATGAATCTCTTTTACCAAGTTAACAAAATCATTAAAATAAGTTAATTTATAACAATCAAAAACAGAGCTATTTGAAAAATTAGTTAAACTATTTACGAGTAAATTTAAAAACTCATTAACACAAATAAAGGGAAAAACGAAAGATTTAGGAAAGTATGGAAATATTCCATTTTTTAAAGCATTACCAATAATCTGAACCCACTGAGAATCATGAGATAAAACAATACCCAATCTAAAAATGAGATGGTTGTAAGGTTTAACCACATTTTCCCATTCACTAAAATATTTTTCCAAATACTTTGAATATATCCATACGGCAGATGGTATAACAAAAACAAAATCATGTGCTTTAGGCCCCAGAATATTTATCAATTTTCTTGTAAAATCTATCCTGCTTTTCCATATAAGATAGTTTTTAATAAACATTGGGTAAGGAGAAAAAAGAGTTTTGAATACATTAATTCCTGCAAAATTTATGATAAATCCTTTACTCATCTCATAAGCAACTTTTCTTAAATTTTCATAACTATACACGTTCTCTTTCATAGCCAACTTATCGGTAGTAATAAAAGCGAAATTAAATTTTATTTTTTTTTCTTGACAAAAACTAACCAATTTTTTAGTTAAGAAGGAATTAAATGAAAGGACGATAACATTAGTCACCTTCTACTTCCATCAACTCTCCTTCCAAGCCCCACAAAAATGAATTATTAATCTTCACTTTTGCAAACTTTCCAGAGATGTCTTTATTTGGTTTATTAAAAACTACAATTTTATTGGTTTCTGTTCGTCCTTCCCACATTAACGGATTTTTATCTGTAGATCCTTCAACGAGTATTTCAACAATTTTTCCAACATATTCTCTATTCTTTTCTTCTGTAATTTTATTTTGAACTTCGATTAATTTATACAACCTTTTTAATCTTTCTCTATAGGGTATAGCTCCTTCATAGTTAGCGGCTTTTGTGCCTTCTCTTTCACTATAAGCAAACATGAAAGCCTGATCAAACCTGACTTTTTCAACAACTGATAAAGTATCGTAAAATTGCTCTTCAGTTTCTGTAGGAAAACCAACGATTATATCGGTTGATAATCCTATGTATTCATTTTTTTCTCTGAATTGACTTATCACATCTAAGAATTGTTCAACTGTATATCTTCGAGCCATTTTTCTGAGTATTTCATTATTTCCGCTTTGCAGGGGTAAATGAATATGTTTTGCTATCTTTGAATACTTAGATATTACTTCTATTTGTTTTTGGTTGAAATTGGTTGGGTAAGGAGAGGTAAATCTTATCCACCTAATGTTTTTAACCAGGGATACAGTTTCTTCTAATAAATCTGCAAAGTCATATTGGAATTTATTGTCTATCCCGTAAGCATTAACAGTTTGTCCCAAATATATTATTTCTTTATATCCTTTTTCATCGAGATTTTTAACTTCTTTTAATATTTCTTCTCTACTTCTTGATTGCATTTTTCCTCTTGTAAATGGAACAATACAGAAGGTGCAGTAATAATCACAGCCAAACATGATGGGTATATAAGCGGAGAATTTTGATAATCTTCTGGCGGGAACGTCAGGTTCGGTTCTACCTGTAAAATCGACATCTACTATTTTTTTTCTTGAATATTTTATTTCTTGTAATATTTGAGGTAGAGCTGAAATTCTATGAGTGCCTAAGACTACATCAACATGGTCGATTGAGGATATTTTAAGATAATCTTTCTGAGCCAGGCAACCAGCAACAATAACTATCATGTCTTTTTTTTCGTTCTTTATTTTTTTAAGAGCTCCAAGTCTCCCATAGAATTTATTTTCAGCATTTTTTCTAACTGCACAGGTGTTAAACACAACTATGTCTGCATCCGATTCATTATCAACAGCTTCTGCTCCTAACTTTTCCAAAATAGAAGCAATTAATTCACTGTCATACTCATTAGCTTGACAACCATATGTTTTTACAAAATACTTATAATCCTTAAGATACACCATATTTATAATATTTTTCATTAATCAAATTATTCCCTTCTATTTAAAAAACATAGGTAGAAAAATATCAGAAATCATGTCAAGATTTCCAGTTAAAAAAATTGAATTCATAGAAGGTAAAATTACATTATTAAATGGAGTTCTAATGACAAAGAAATCAATTTATTCATTTACCCCTGATCCTACAATGGTTAGTAAAAAAAACTATTATCAAAAAAGAAAAACAAACATTATGAAAAAATAATAGATTTCATAGATGAAGGATTAAATTTAGCTTTAAGTTTTTCTATAGGGCCTATAGGAACAACGATCTACCAAGCTCTACAAACAAACTCCAATTTTAAAGACAAAATGAAAGTTTTATTAACAGGTTTAGGAAGAACACTTGATTTCTTTGTTTTAAAAATTTCCTTTCCACCATTAATCCCTGTTTTTAGCTTCCTACAAAATCTATCTGTTTTAACATTAACAGAAATAGTGACCTCCTCTCCTCAATAAATTGAGGAGCTTCCTCCTAAAGCTTACACAAATATAGGAGTTAGACCCCAGTGCAGAGGCTTCTACAGGCGTTAGTTCGGGCTGGTCCAGCCCTACCACACTTGAGGCAGGTGACACCCAAGCCATTTATCCCCCACCTCTAAAAGTGGGAGCCTTCTGGCTTTATAGATTGTTGGTTTCAGCCATTATTTAATTTTCAACTAATTTTAATAATATCGGTTGGTTGTATTTCGTTTACAGCAGTTTCAATTCTTGGGAACAAGAGATGATAAAGGACTCTTGACACGATAAATCCAGTTATATCAAATGCTCTTGATGCCAAACCTGTGGTTTTGTCAACTACGAAACTTGTAACATTTTTAAAACCTCTAACAATTATATTATCATTATCATTAGGTTTAAGTCGATTTAGCATCATTTTTCTTACTTTTTCATTAGCATTTTTAGCAAATCCCATTACTATTTTTTCCATTTTTTGTTTTATACCTTGCTTTATTACATTTAATTTGGAAGGCCAATTAGGGATATTACTTAATATTTTTTTCCTTACTTCATTTCTATCAATTTTATTTTTGGAGTTTGTTTGCTTTGTTTGATTATTTTGGTTTGCTTGATTATTTTTCAATTCTTCAGCTTCCTTATTTTTTACATATTCACTTAGTTCTTGTCTTATACTTCTTACTTCATCCCTTACGTTTGTTTCCCCTTGTAGATCAAGGGCAACACCAACTTCAAGTATTGCTTGTATATCTAACTCTGCAAAGGAAGAGAATTTTACATTCCAGTTATTGGTATTAATTCTGGCTTCACTGTATGCTCCTGCAGCTCCTCCCACGCCTACACCGGTTTGGACACTAAGTTCACCACTTATGCTACCTTCAGAGCTTGAAAAAGATATTCCTTCATGAACGCCTACATTGGCTTGTGCTCTTGCAGCTCCATAGACTCCTGCCTTTGATACTATTTCATCACCTTGCCTTGATGTAGCAGCACCATATTTTATGTTAGCTTCGGCAGAGGCTTCAGCATTAACACCCTTTTTATGTGAAACTTTTGAATCTCCTACCCTCAAGCTTCCTTCCCTTTCCAATTTTGCTTTAGCAGATGCTTCCGCACCAGCTTCAACATAAGCTCCTCCATTTCTATCAGCCATAACTCTGGCTCTTCCACCAGCACCCACTTCTCCTTCCAACCTACCATAAGCACCTACAGAGAAATCATCGTTTCCAATACTATAGCCTCCTTTTATTTCTCCGCTTGCTCCTACCTCTCCTTCAACACCAGCATTCAAACTTCTTCCATCAAAATGAGCCGTAGCATCTCCCTCTGCATTTGCTTCACCACTAACTTCAGCTTCTGCTCCAAGAGCAACACCAAAAGCATTAGCAAGATTTGTTTGAATACTCCTTCTAAATTCCAAACCATTGTCACTTTGTTCAGGTTTAGTAGAACTACTTCTAACAGCTCCATAATTTCTAACGTTAGTTGAATTACCCACAGAATTTATATTCATAATCCCTACCCCCTTGTTTTATTATCCTATAATTTAAATGTACTCAAAAGTCAAAAATATAAATAAAAAATAAAAAAAATTTACATTTTTTTTACATTTTTCACTTCAAAATACCTTTTTAGAACATATAAAATATTGGCAATTTTTATTAATATTACATCCTTGGCAAAAAGGCTTAACTTTGCAAATTGTCTGCCCAAAAGCAACTAAATACCTATTTAAATTCAAATATAGTTGTTTTGGGATTTTGTCTTGAACTTTTCTACTATGAAGGATTTTCCAAGTTTGGTTGGGATCTTTGGTTTTCAATACTCCAAACCTGTTTAATATTCTAAAAACATGCACATCAACTCCAATTAAAGGTTGTCTAAATAAATCATTCAAAATAATAGATCCAACTTTTAAACCTATACCCGGCAATTTTATCAACTCTTCTAAATTGTCAGGTATTTCACAATTATATTTCTCAACAATTACCTTATTAAAATCCCAGAATATTTTTGCTTTATTTTTATAAAATCCTAATGGCTTAAACATTATTTCTAATTCTTCTTTGCTAACTTTCAGAACATCTAAAGGGTTAGAAAAATTTTTTTCCAATATGGGTAAAACTTTAATAAGAGCTTTGTCTGTTGTTCTGGAAGAAAGTATTGCCCCCCATACCGTTAGCCACTTACTTTTTCTTTTTAAAAAATATAACTTAAAAACAGGAGCAGCTTTTAACTTTTCTTCATTTATTAGATAGTCATACAAGATCATTAATTTTTCAACGTCGATCATAAGAATAGAATTCTGCTACGAATTCCAATTATCCTACAATTACAAAGGTTTTTTATTTAAAAAATAAAAAAATATAAAAAATGAAAATACATCAAATAATAAAATTAATACTAAAAAAATACGCTAAAAATAAAAAAAACAAAATAAAAGAAATTATCAAAATAATAGAAATAGGAATAAACAAAACTTTCGATAAATGGAAACAAGAAGAAGAAATAGAAAAAAAGTTAATAGACACAATAGATAAAATCAGTAAAATGGTGCTAAACTATAATTTCCCAATACAATATTTTCAAACTTTTGTAGAATTTGGTTGTTCAAGACGTTGTTTAAAGCTTTATATTAACCCTTATACATTGATTCCTCGGATAGAAACTGAAATACTTGTAGAAAAAGCATTTCAAAGAATAATGAAATTAGGGATAATAAAAAAATATGAAGATATATTAATTATTGATTTTGGCACAGGGTCAGGAAATATAGCATTATACCTTACTAAACTTCTAAATAACAATAAAATAAAAACTATAGGAACAGACATATCATTCAATGCTTTAAAAGTAGCACAAAAAAATTCCATAATAAACAACATTGAAATTTTTCTACTTAATTCCCAAAATTTAAACATGATCAAAAAATCAAAAAATACTTTTCTTATTCTATTATCAAATCCGCCGTATTTAACGAAAAAAGAAATGAGAAAAGAATTGTATTTCGAACCAGAATATGCTTTACTAACTATTCGAAAAACATTTTTTTATCAAAATCTAATAAATTTTTCAATAGAAAACAAGCCCTCGATTTCATTTTTTGAGATAGACAAGAAATCCTTTGAAAAACTCCTACCTTTTTTACTAAAAAACCAACTAAAATACTCGATAAGTCCATTACAAAAAAGTATATACATGCTTGAAATTTTTAATATCAAATAAGGAACTTTTATACTTTTTGATATAAATATATAATAGGTAACAACAAAATAAGGATAAAAAGGAGTGGTTTTACAATGGATATTCCGAAAATAAAAAGTGAAAATCAATATAAGATGCTAAATAACCAAACCAACCCAATTATCTCAGAACAAAAAGATGTTGAAAGCAAAATAAAAGATGAGTATCAAACCAAAGAGAAAACAAAAAATAATGCAACAGAAAATAGGAAAGATAAGTTTATAGAAGAACTGTTCAAAATAAATGATTTCATCTTTTACAATATTTTTAAACCCCTTATTGCATTTACAAAAGGAGCAAAAGTTTTATACCAAGGAGGACTAATAGACAGAAAAATAGGTAGTATATCAGGATTAAACCACATGGTTAATATCTACATAATGGGAAGGGAAATCAACAAAGCATTAGAAGATGGAAAAATAACAAAAAAAGAAGCAATAGAATTAGCAGGTAAAAGTATAGGATTATACACAGGTGATATAATTGGTGGGCTATTAGGTTTAGCAGTTGGAGCAACAATAGGAGGGCCAATAGGAGGAGTAATCGGGAAAGCAATAGGAACAACTCTTGGAAGCATTTACGGAAAAGATATTTTCAAAAAATTATCAACAAAAGCTTATGAAAAAATAAAAAATCACCAACTGTAATTTAGCCTAATAAAGACGGTTCTTGGATCAACAGGATAAAAAGAAACAGGATTATTATTCGACAAACTTATAGCATATTTAGCTTTCACATCAAAAAGGTTGTAAATAGTTAAACCTAAATTCATTCTTTCATTTAAATCATAAACAAAATTCAAATTGGTTACAATAAAGTCAGGTAATCTATTACCATAATCATCCAAAACAGAGGATGTCCATTTGTTCTCTATTGATGCCCATAAATTTTGATTTAATCTTTTAGCGTATTTGATCAAAAATAGATTTTTGGGGGAATTAGAAAGGAAAGATAAATCTGTATTAGGAGAAGTTTCAATAAATCTTGCATTGGAATAGCTGTAAGATACTCTAATAAATTCTCTGTCTTTTAGATAATTAACATAATCTATTAAAGCACCCGAGACTTCTATGTTTCCTATATTTTGGTATTGACTAACATCTATACCAAGCGGGCCTAAACCAACAATTACAGAGTTAATTAAATTTGAGACTTTCATTAAATAAAGGGAAGCAGAGAAATAACCATAATTTCTCTTATTCTTAAATTCATTGTAGTATATAAGTTCCCATGTTTTATGCTTTTCAGGTTGCAGATTAGGATTATTTAGTGTAGAAAGGCCACCGTCGTTATAAAAAGCTTCGCTTACAGAAGGAGCACGATAATTCTGAGAATAAACCAATTTCAAAGCCCTTCCGTCCCATACTTTTATCAGAGAAAACTGAGGAATAAATATGGATTTGAAATCACCGTATAAACTACCATAAGTATCATATCTTAAAGAAGTAGAAAAAACCCAGTAATCATGTGTTCTTTTTGAAAAATAGTAATCATATACCATATAAAAAGAAAAAAGCGGTAAATCTTTTCTTTGTTCATTAATATACTCTTGTATAAAACTTTTACTAAAATAATCAACATCAAAATTTCGGAATTTATAAGAAAATAACTTATACTCAGATCCGATGAGAAAAGTAAATGAATCAGAAGATTTTAAATAGTTTGTATCAAATGAAATAACTCTTCCTGCTAAATCATCTATATTTATAGCACCTACCGAAGCAGTTGGGTAAAGACCATTTTCTTTGTAATCTAAATAATAAAAATTAACATTTATAGAAGAGCTTTTTGGGAGAAAAATAGTATGCTTCAAAAAAGAGTGATAGAAAATATGTTCAAGATAATCATTTCGGTCGTTAAGAGTTATTCCAAAAACTCCTGTGGGAAAATGACTTCTATTATAAAAATTTGAAAAATAAAATGAAGTTGAGGATATTGGACTATCCCTCTTAACAAAAAAATGAAAATGTTTTTTATAATAATTATCATCGTTTATACTAAATTCATTTCTCTGGGGTAAAAAAATTGTTCTTCCTTCGTAAGAAAACAAATCTGCACCAAGATATATTTGGGGATCATCATTAAGAAAAAATTTAATAGAATTAACTGATCCTTTAGAATAATAAGTAGAAGACAAAGAAAATTTTTTATCAAACTTTTCATTAAAATAAGGTATAAAATTAACGGTAGCAAGTAGAGCATTAGAACCAGAATAAACATTAGAGTATCCCTGAACTACTTCAACAGAATTTAAAAAGGAAGGATTATATTCAATAGGAAAGCCAAAAATATTTTCATTGACGGGAAATCCATTTAGTAAAAACAATGCCCTGGAATTATAGCTGCCTGGTACTTGTATTCCTCTACTACCTAAATACCATGTATTACCATCCTTAACAACATAAAGACCAGGACTAAAGTTTAATAGATCAGACAAAGTATTATAATAAAACAATTTCAACTCCTGGGGCAAGATAATAGAAACAAAAGCTGGGGAATTAATAATATTTTTGGAATATTTACTAATACCCTGCGTTTTAAAGCTAAAATCAATTTCACTTTCAATAAATAACTTTTCTTCATAATCATTAGCAAAAGTAGCAATAACCAAAAAAAACAACAATAATATTATTCTTTTCATGATTTCATCCCTCCGCAAAATCCTTAACTTTCAAAGTTTCAATTTGTTTAAAATCTTCTAAGTCTACTAATTTACCATATAAGATGACACTAACTCTATTTTTGCCTTTTCTTTTAGAGTTATATAGGTTATCGTCTGCTATTTTAACAAGTGCATCTTTATCTTTTGAATCTTCAGGATAAAATGCTACACCAAAGCTTGCAGACACAGACAACTTTGTGCCATCATCCAAAATAAACTCTGTTTTAGATATTATATTTTTAAGGTCCAAGCAGAATTTAAGAGCATCAATTTTATTTGACACATTGAGTATAATTATAAATTCTTCTCCACCATATCTTGCTGCTATATCGGTATTCCTTTTTCTTGTTTTTATTATTTCCGCTACCTTAGATAACACCATATCACCAACCTTATGTCCGTAGGTATCATTTATTTTTTTGAAATTATCTATATCAAGCATAACGACGGCAAATGTTTTATTCAATCCGAGAGCAATTTTCATTTTGCTTTCTAAAGCGATAGCATTGTAGAATTTTTCGAAAGCTCCTCTATTATAAAGTTTTGTCAAAGCATCTAAGGAAGCGATTGATTCAAGCAAAGTTAATTGTTGTTCAAGTGCCTGTGCCATTCTTATAAAACTATCAACTAAATAATTAAATTCTTTAAACCAAAATACTCTTCTTTGTATGTTAAACTTAGATTTACTAAGCTCTACAGCTAAATTTCTTAAATATTCTATAGGCTTATAAAACTGAATTATCATAAAAATACTAACGATTATAGAAAATAGACTAAGTAAAGCAAGAACTAAGGATGAATAAAACCCAATTGTTTTCAATTGATTATCTAATCTGGTTAAATCAAATACAATCAAAAGATAACCTATCAAAATCTTATCCTGTATATCACTTATTATAGTTTTTTCTATAGGAGTTATAACTATTAATAATTTTGATATTTTCTCGCCATTTTCAATATTGAGATTATAATCATCAATATAATACTTTTGTGTTTTTCCTAACAATGAAATGAAATCTTTTTTAGAAACATAATCTACCAACTGAGGATATCTACTGAAATAAATTAAATTAGCACCTTGTTTATTAAAAACAGCTAAATAAATTATATTTTGATTATCATATTCTTGTTGCAGGATTATTTTCATTGCCTCAAATTGTTCATACTCAATGTATTTCTTCATTCTTGACGAAATATTTTTAGATGTTTCAATATAAAAATCAATAGTATATTTTATAAGATTATTTTCGAGATTATTTTTCAGCCAATACAAAGTTATAGCAAAAATAAGGATGTTGAAAGCAAGGAGAACAAAGATAGCGTTATTTATTTTTCTGAAAAAATCAATTATTCTCATTTGCTAACCACAACAAATGGGCTCGGGAAAAATATCTTATATGTATTATCAGTATTAAGGAAAGAGTTTTTCTTAATATAAAGCGCCATCATTTTTCCTAATTGATAATAATCTACAACGTAAGCCAAATCTACTCCATACTGAAGTAAAACCCTATGAGAAGAAATAATGATCTTATTGTAAGATTTTATAGATTTTATTAAGAAAAGGAGATTTTCCTCATCTAGTATCATCGCATCAGAAAAAAAATATACAGCATCAACATTAGCAATCGACTTACTTATGTATTTAAAATTAAAATTATCAACTTGTAGCAAAACAGGTTCTAAGCCATTTTTTTTGACAGAATCAAAAGCCGACTGCACAGCATAACTCTTTTCATTGTATAATAAACCAACCTTTTTAACATTAGGGTATTTCTTTTTAAAGTCGCTAAAAACTTCATCAAAAGGTGGATATATTGAAAATCCTATAAATTTCCCTAAAATTCCCAAAGCGTCAGGCATTAAAACTAAAGCATACATATTTATCTTTTCTTTGTGGTAATTTTGTTTCAGATAAAAGGCAGCTTCGCTTGTTAAAGCGATAACAACATCAGATTTGTTTAACAAATCTGAATTTAATTTATCCAATTCAACGACAGTACAATTTTCCTTAGGATATTCACTTAGAAACCCGTTTATCGTTAATTTAACAGGTTGTAAATCTTTTCCCTTTATTATTAGAACATTTAAGTATCGTGTATAAGAAAAAGAAAATGATAATAGTAACAATAAAAATAAAAAAACATTATAAAATTTCATCATAACCCATACTCCTTTTGTATAAAATCGATAAATTTTTCGAATATTTCAGGATCAAATTTTGTTTTCTCTTTATGTAATATTTCTAATGCTTCTTGGATAGAATACGCTTTTCTGTAGGGTCTTTCCTCTTGCAAAGCAACGAAAACATCGCAAATTCTTATTACTCTTGCAAGGAACGGAATAGAGCTACCCATCAAACCTTCAGGATATCCACTACCATCCCAAGATTCATGATGCGATTTTATGATATTAGAAATATCTTTATAAATATCCAATTTTTGGAAAATGTTATAAGCTATTAACGGATGATCCTTTATATATTTCATTTCATTTGGGGATAAATTTGTAGCTTTACCAAAAACGTATTCAGGAATAGAAATATATCCAATGTTCATTATTTTAGCAGCGTGAGAAATTTTTTCAATATCATCATAATCTAAGTTAAGGTAACGAGAGAATTTAACACATAATTCTGAAACTTTTTCAGAATGCCCCTTAGCATAAATATTCTTAGCCTCTATTACACTGGCTATTTTCTCAATAGTTCTCATCGTCGCCCTTATTATCCAATTATAATTGTAATTCGTTAAAGCAACAGGTAATAATCCGATAATCAATAAATACACTAAATAAATACTTTTTGTAGATAAATCATAAATTATCAAAAAAAAGGAACTATTAAAAATTAGGGAAAATAATAAAAATTTTAAATCATCATAAAAAAAATAATTATTCTCATTAAAATATACCCTGAAATTAAAAAACAAATTTAAAAAATAAAAAACGGTAACGAACAAAAAATAAAGTAATAAGAAATAGATAAAAACCTGTAAAAAAAGAAAATCTTTACCCCATAAACTTTTAATACTATCTGAAAAATAAAAGTAATAAACAAAAAGGATCATAGAAAAAAAAGGTAAAAAATTGAAGACAAAATTTAACCACAAATTATTCCAGATTCTAAAAACATAAAAATTTAATAATGAGTAGATAAATTTAGATAATAAAACAATAATAAATGTTATCATTAAATCCCACTTATTTATAAATGCCCAATAAATAAAGAACAAATAAATACAATCAGATATTCTAAGAGGAACATTAAAAGGTTTCGAAATATTTATAAAATTAGAGAATATTAGAACTATTGTCCATAATATTTCATTAAACATTTTTAATACATTGATAAATTAAGGTGGCGGCACGAGGAATCGAACCTCGGACCCAGGGATTATGATTCCCCTGCTCTACCGCTGAGCTATACCGCCTCACTATCTTATTCTACAAAAAATCACCCTAACCTCCTTACTACCTATTCAAAATTCATTACAAAAAATCTTGTCTGCGAAAAAACCTTTACACTCTTCTCTCCAAAACTTCAGGATTGACAATACTTAATGGCTTCTTACCAGAAAGGAAATTTACCAAATTAGTTACAGCCATTTCTGCCATTTTTGTTCTCGTTTCAAAACTTGCGCTCCCTATATGAGGTAATAATACAACATTATCCATTTTCAATAATTCGGGATGGATTTCTGGTTCAAACTCAAATACATCCAATCCAGCAGAAAAAATTATTCCCTCTTTCAAAGCTTTGACTAAATCTTCTTCCTTGATAACTTTTCCACGAGCAGTATTAACAATAGTAGCAGTAGGCTTCATAAGCTTTAATTTTTCATAAGTTATCATATGATATGTTTGATCATTTAAAGGAGTATGAATAGAAACTATATCACTTTCTTTTAGTAATTCATCTAAATCTCTATACTCAGCGTTTAATTTCTTTTCAGCCTCATAATCTCTACTTCTACTGTAATAGATTACTTTCATATTAAACCCTGAAGCTCTTCTTGCAACAGCCTGCCCTATTCTTCCAAATCCTATTATCCCCAAAACTTTTCCATATACATCATAACCTAAAAATAGCTCTGGCTCCCATCCCTTGAACTTACCTTCTCTTGTAAACTTATCAGCGCTGACGATTAACCTTCTTGCAGCAAGTATTAAAGCCCAAGCTAAATCTGCAGAAGTTTCAGTCAACACACCAGGAGTATTCGTAACACAGATTCCCTTCTTTGTTGCATATTCAACATCAATATTGTCAAAACCAACAGCGTAATTACTTATTATTTTTAAATTTGGCAAACTGTCGATAATTTCTTTATCAATCTTATCAGTTAATAAACAAAGTAAACCCACTACACCTTCTCTGTTTTTTAAAATAAACTCTTTAGTTGATTCATCTGTTTCTTTAACTATAACCTCATAACCCTCCAAGTTTATCTTTTCATGCCATTTTCCTGGTAATTTTTTAGTTACTAATATTCTCATTTTCTATCCCTACCTTTCCAACAAATTCTATTAAATTTTTGAACAACGGATAAGATTCCTTTTTATTATAAACAATCTCAAAATATTTTTTAAAGTCTTCAATTTTTCCTAATTTAAAACTTACAAACATCATAATAAAACTGGCATAAAAAGAAAAATATTTATCTTTTGAGTAAGAAGTGATGAATTTTTTTACTTCAATCAATGCACTTTTTATATCATCACTTTCTAAATAGTTTAAAATTTTACTTAAATTATCAATAAGAGCTACTATTTTTTCATCACCATTATATAACGGAATTTTTGTTTTTCCAATAATTTCATTAATAATGTTTAAATAACTCACTTTTTTACTATCATACAGAGTTAAAAACATTAGCTTTACAAACAAAGCTAAAACATATTCCTCTTCATTCCCGATAGTAATATTTTCTAATTTATTAAAATCTATAACTTGAGCTATTGATACCATTTCTTCATTGTCAGTTTTCAAAGAAGAAATTAATTTTATGATACTTTGCAAAAACTTATAATTTTCTACCTTTTGTTGGCAAAGTAGAAGCCATTTATTAAATTCCTCGAATTTCTTTTGTTTATAACTTAACACAGCAAGTATTAACCATACATAAAAAGAAAAATACTCATCCTTTGAATAGTTTTTAACTAATTCTTTAACTATATTCATCAAGCCTTTCAGATCATTTTTTAAAATGTTATTTTCTATTTTTTCAAAATAACTAACTAACAATTTCTCCTTTTCATCCAGGTTTAAATTAGACTCATTTATTATATTATTTATCTTTTCATATTTATCTTTATCATTTGAAAAAATAATAAAATACAATTTCAGCAGATAAGCAAGTATAAAATCTTCGCTACTATTTATTCCCACATTATCCAATTTTTCAAAATCATCAAGAGATGATAAGCTAATTACATTTATCTGATCCAGTTCATTTTGGTTAAGACCAACTTCATTCAAATTAACCTCGTCCAGATTAACCTCATTCAGATTAATCTCGTTCAAATTAACCTCGTCCATTACTTCTGATTTAACTTCTTCGATTTTGGCTTCTTCTACTTTTTCGTTTTCTTTTACCGTACTTGTTTTGAAGATTTTTATATAATCAATTTCTGCTTTATTCTTTATTTCTTCAAATTCTTCTAAATTGGAGTAAAACAGTAATTTATGTTCAACTAAATTAATAAGGGTATCATAAGAATTATTTACAGCGAAAGTTTTTAGTAAATTTAAATAATAGATAACCTGTTCCTTTATTTCCAATTTATCAAAAATGTAGAATTTCAAAATCATAGAAAGTATAGAATAATCGTTTTCAAGTTCCGATAACATTCTATAGATCTCATCAAGATTATCTTTTTTGTATAGGGTATTGATATAAGCAATTTTTTCAGATACAGAAGGTGCAATCTTTTCTAATTCATTAATTAAAGATTGATATTTTTCTCTATCTTCTCTTATTTTAGCCAATAGATTTTGTGATTCTAATAATTGAGAACTATTCTTAGCTAATTTCAATGCTTTTTTTATCACTAATTCAGAGTCAATGTACTCTTCAACCAAATACAGGTACTTACCAAGCAAGTAATTGAAAACATAATTTTCAGGGTATTTAGAAACCAACTGTTTTAACCCTTTGATAAAAGTAGATAATTGATAATTAGATTCATAAAACCTTGATAAAATTGTTAAAGTTATAGATATTTGATAAGAATACTTGAAGGAATGTTTTCCAGTATAAAGGAATTCAAGAGCTCTATTGGCATACCTTTTTGCTTCATTCTTATCAAAACTATCCAAATGTAATGAATAAAGAGCAAAAGCTAAAGGATTAGATTCACCAACAGCATTTTCTAAATTACCAATAATTTCATCAGGTAATTCACCTCTTATTTCAAAATAAGCAATTGCCCTTAGAATATCAACATAAGAATCATAAGAAAACCTATCAATGTATTCTTGTGCTTCCTTTAAAACTTCATTATACTTTCCCGATAGTAGATAGGATTCTACTTTTAATTTCTTAAACACGTTAATAGTATCCAACTCAAAACTATCTATTATGTCTATAACAGAAAGATAAAAACTATTATCGACAAAAATAGGCAATAAATCAGACAAAACAGTATTTAAAACATTTTTTTCAAAATCACTGACTTTTTTGTTAGATAAAAGAAAATCAGTAACTATTGAAATAATATCATAATTTGCTTTCAAAACTACGAAATAATAAAAAATCACTAATTTAATAGTATTTATTATTTTTTCCGAGAATAATTCAAATTTTAAGCTTCCAACATTTTCATAACTGGGTATATATTTTTCAACTAGTTCAATAAATGTATCAAGGTATTTTTTGTCCTTATATTCAGAAAAAAGTGTAAAAGAGAGAAGTATTTCAAAAATCCACAATTTAGCCTTTAGATTTTCATCGACTTTATTTTTATAAAACTCAAGAGCTTGTAATGTATTAGTAAAATATATATATTCTAAGTAAATTACTAATATTTTAATAAAATCCTTATGAGAACTATCAACAGTTTTTATTATTTCATTGAAAAAAGTTGGTAAAAAATCACTATTTTGTTCTTTTAACAGACTTATTATATCAAGCAAATAATCAAAAGAATAAAGATTATAATTTTTCAATGTAAACAAGAATTTTTCGTATTTTTTTTCTTGTAGATAAATAAATGCTATTCTCTTTGCAGTATCCTGATCTTTTATTGTTATTTTAGATTTTTCAAGGACTTCTTTCGCTTTATAAAAATCTTTTCTATCCACAAAAATTTTAAATAATTCGGTAGAAATTATAGGATCATTTGGATTTAATTGATAAAAATTTTCCAAATTTTTAATTAAATCCTCTTCATCAACATACTCTTCTTTAGATTGGTACAATTTTAAAGAAGAGATTGTAAATATATACAACGCATTTTTATCATCAGGTTTCATTTTAAGTATCCTTTGAGATATCTCCTTAGCTTTAGTAAAATTGTTGGTAGAATAATAAAGTTGTGCCAAAGAAAGAAGTATTTCGGGATCATTAGAATCAAAAGCCAATTCCTCCAATATTTCTATCGCCCTTTTTGTATTATTATTCAATTGATAAAGTTTAGCCAAGGCAAGTTTAGCTTCAACAAATTGAGGATCTATATTTATGGCTTTTTCATATTGTTCTATAGCAATATCAAATTGATATTCCTTTTCCAAGCATTGCCCTAAATAGTAATAAGACCATTTAGAATTAGGATTATTATCTATAGCTAATTGTAAAGTCCTTATTGCTTGAGCATTTTTATCCAGAGTAAAATATAGTTTAGCTAATGAATTCAGATAACGTGTATTATTAGGAGCAATTTCAACAGCTTTTTCATAGTTTTTCATCGCCAATCCGTAATTACCAATTTTGAGGTATATTCTACCCATTATCCAATAAGCTTCTGCTAAAAATTGATTAACAGTAACAGCCCTTTTCAAATAAAAAATAGCCTGCTCATAATTATCCAAACCCTCATAAGCTAACCCAAGGTGTAAATAGGCATCCCAGTTATCAGGTTTCAGTTCAATAATCTTCCTAAAATAATTGATAGCTGCTTCAAAATTTTTAGTATACAATAAAATTTTTCCTAAAGCAGAAAGATTTTCTATATTGTTTGGTTGGAATTCTAATTGGTCTTGAATAACCTTAACAGACATTTTTACAAGATTTGAAAGTATTTCTCTTAGCAAATGATCAGCAATCAATTTATTATATACATTTTCGTCAATAGTTGTTGCTTTTTCTAAGTATTTTATACCATTTTTGAAATCTCGACCATAAAGTAGTAATAATCCAGCAAAAAATTGGGCAGGAGCAAAATAAGGGTTTAGTTTAATTGATTCTTCTAGAGATTTATGAGCATCTCCTATTCTGTTTTCATTAATATAAGCAATGGCTAAATTAAACCAATGCCTTGGGTTTTCAGGTTCTATCTTTACTATTGCTTCTAATTTTTTTATATCCACAATGGATAATTAAAAAGAAAACATATATGATTTTTGGGGTTAGGGTTATACTGACGGTGCGGGATCTACTTACCGTTGCTTCCTTCCGGACCTGGCGGGGTTCGTAGTCCACACCTCAGTAGCCCCAACCCCATTATTACTATTCTCTAAAACATTCAAAACTCCTCCTGTATAAAAAAATAAAAAACAGGAAATAAAAAAATAGAGAGAATAGTAAAAAATGAAAGGAGTGATGTTATGTGGTATTACTTTAAAACAGTTATCCTACTTATGTTCCTAACATTTTTCCTTGTTTATCTTGGTAAATCATTAGCAGGAGAAATAGGAATGATTATAGCACTTATTATAGGAATTTCCGCTAATTTTATCTCCTATTTCTTCTCAGATAAGATAGTTCTTAGCATGTATGGAGCAAAGGAAATAAAAGAAGAAGATTTTCCAGAATTATACAACATGGTAAAATATTTAGCACAAAGAGCTTCATTACCAATGCCTAAAATTTACATCATTGATGAGGATCAACCCAATGCTTTTGCAACAGGTAGGGATCCAAAACACGCTGCCGTCGCATTTACAAGAGGTATAATAAACCTTTTGTCTTTAGAAGAATTAATGGGAGTAGCAGCACATGAATTAGCACATATAAAAAATAGAGATATATTAATCTCTACAGTAGCAGCTTCAATCGCTTCAGCAATAACTATTATAATAGACATGTTGCGTTGGACCCTTATATTTGCAACAAGCAGAGACAATAGCAGAAATATACTAGTAGATTTACTAATGATAATCGTAGCACCGATAATAGCTTTACTTATTCAATTGGCGATATCCAGAACAAGAGAATACTTAGCAGATAAAGTTGGAGCACAAATAGTTGGTAACCCAATATATTTAGCCAATGCTTTAGAAAAATTGGATTATTATTCAAAGATGATACCAATGAATCGATATTCACCTGCCACCAGTCATATGTTCATCGTTAATCCTGAAAATTTTCTCGTTCTCTTCTCCACTCATCCACCTATAAAAGAAAGAATTAAAAGACTTAGACAAATGATTTAAAAATAAAAAACAAGAAGGGAAATTTTACAAAGCATAGAATTTTATAAATTGAAATAAATAATAATCAAAAGGTGATAAAAAATGAGAAAAAAGAGAGCTGAGATAAGAGAAATTTCACCAGATCCGGTATTTAATAGCGTTAGAGTAGCAAGATTCATTAATAAACTCATGTGGGATGGGAAAAAAACTATTGCTGAAAAAATCTTCTATACAGCACTAAAAAAAATAGAAGAAAGAACAAAAAAAGATGGATTAGAAGTATTCAATAAAGCCATTGATAACCTAAAACCAATCTATGAAGTAAGACCAAGAAGAGTAGGTGGAGCTACCTATCAAGTACCAGTAGAAGTAGATGAAAGACGTGGAGAAACATTAGCAATGAGATGGCTACTACAAGTTACAAGAGACGAAAAAGGAAGACCAATGGTGGATAAATTAGTCGATGAAATAATAGAAGCATACAATAACGGTGGAAAAGCAATGAAAATCAGAGAAAATGTTCATAGGATGGCAGAAGCCAACAGAGCATTTGCTCATTTCAGATGGTAAAATAATTTAAACCGGTGGTAAAAATGCTAATCTATGATATATACCCAAAAAACGTAAAGAAAAGTTTAAGAGAGTTACTCTTTTTCGCAGCAGGTGGTCTAAACCACTACCCAGAATGGGCACAAAACAAAATATTAAAAGAATTTAAACCCGAAGAAGTCATCCAAACCGCAGCACAAATGATCTTAGATCCAAGCGTACCAAGTGGAATAAAATACAATGTTTTCTTCTTTTGCCTTTATAACTTCGGATTAGGACAAAATGCAGATTTCGTCAAAGAATTGATATATGCAGCCGCAAATTTCGACTGGGACAACACCTTAATACCAACTAACTTCAAACGACACCTTAAAGATGAAATAATACCAACTTACATAAAATACTACGAACAAAAAGAACAAGAAATACTTTTAGGAAAAAGTAAACACATAATCTACGAAGTAGAAGAAAATCAGGAAAAATGTTAAAAAGGAAGGGATAAAAAATGGCAAACCCTAAATTTAAACTTTCAAGATCAAGGGTAAGACATAGAAGGAGCAATAGCCAAAAAATAGATCTACAAAAATATCCAAACTATTCAAAATCGGTCTGTGTAAATTGTGGTAATCCAAAACTTTCTCACTTCGTATGCCAATTCTGTGGTTACTACGGAGATACAAAAGTAGTAGAACCTGTATTAACAAGAGAATACGTAAGATCAGTGTATTACAAAAAGAATTTCGAACAAAGCTAAGAGTAGGCATAGTCTTGAGTAGTGACCTCTTCTCTTGATTAGGAGCTTATTGTTTCATTGGGAAAACTCACACAACCATAAGAATGAGAAGCCAATATTAATGTATAGGCCTTTCCCTCCACAGAGTTAGTTCGGACTAGTCCAGCCCTACTGTCTTTCTCTCTTTTAGCTTTTTCAGTATTCTTTTATTTTTTTCAACCATTCATCCCTCCTTGGAGAGCCTTCTGGAATTGTGTCTTCGCAAGTTCACTAAAATCTGCCTTACTAATATTGTCAATTTTCACATTAACTCTACATTGAGTTTTTTCTTGACTTCTTCTTAAGCCTGTTTCACTTATTTTTTTACTACACAATCATAAATTGAAGGTTATATTCATTCTTACTAACTGTACAAATCGGTTGGTAGTTGGAAAAAGAGGAGGTCTTAAAAAGGCAAATCTTCTATCATATCTGTAATCTTTCTTAAATCCAGTACTAGGTTGCATAGTAGCACTATTGAAAGTTCCTACTGGCCCTCTAAAATATTGGATGATACCACCATAAACATGCAGTATATTATTGGAATTATAAGTCCAACTGTTATAATCCTCAACCATGAAATAACCTCCCCGTTGATTGCTAGTGTAGTTAGCCCGGCTATTACCTGGTCTATCTTTCATAGCAAGTATAGAAGCATAAACATATAATCCATTATTATTACCTCCTAAATTAGTATATAGTTTAGCATTTCTTCCAAAAAATACAATGTCCGAATACAAACCAACAACAATAGAGTTATCGTTAGGAGGTAAAGCACCATTAGATGGATTAACACCATAAGGAACAATAGATCCATTAATTCTTATGCTCTTTATATTTGCACTATTACCTGCAGCTTGGTTAGAAGATTTAGCAATTATTGTTATAGGTTCAGCAGCTACTCCCGATAATCCACCTGCAGAAGCATTATTTCTATTAGATGCTCCTAATTCTTCTCCAATACTTCCATTTACCCATATTGCTCCTTTAGGGAAAGTTTGTCCATCAGGCAAATTAAACTTTGTTATATACATCGTATTCCCTTCTATTTTTGCCAATACTATGGACTTTTCATTTTGAGGAATAGTATATGAAGATGAATTATTATAACCATTAGGATTATTTAAATAATCCAACAAATTTTGCTGTCCATTTGATAGGGTAATTTCCTTAACTTTTAAAGTACTAACACCTGAAGGTTTTGTTATATTATATACTACATCTTTATTTTTCTTTAACATTACCACAGGAGTTGAATAAGTACCAGAGCTATCAAATTGGAAAGTATATTTTGGCAATACTTCTCCATTAGAAGTAGCATAGCCTAAGTTAAGTTGGCTAAGAATATTATTATTATCAGTATCCCTAACATAAATACCTGAAACTATTTGATTATTTTGAACATCAACGAATATTCCACGTTGGGAAGTAGGAGCTCCCGCTCCACCATTACCTATTAAAGCAGGCCATACCTGTCTTAAAGTATTTTTAGGATCATTAGGGTCATCAGGAGGTAAACTAACCTGTGGAGAATTAGCTTTTATACCAGCAGTCCCATTACTAAAAGTTTTATTAAAAAAGTTATCTATTGTTGCTTCATTATTTACAGTATATCCTTGCAATACAAATCCATAGTAACCAGTAGGAGGATTATTTGTTACTGTTAAGTTTCCCCTAAAACTAAAAGGTCCATTAAAAATCGGTGTAGAAAAAGGAGAGTTATAATAGCTACCACTACCTGAAATTCTCACAATTCTACTATTGGTATGAACAGGACCCGTTAAAGTATCATAACCTGCTAAAAACCAAATATTACTATCACTTGGTGTAGTCTCAACATTTGTAAAATAAGCAAAACGATTGAAATTCTCAAGATTGATAATACTTATTTGATACATTCTACTACCTTGTCCTATTCTATAGGTATTAGTAACCTCAGTTAATATTAAATATGGAGCTCCTTCACCATCAAAAACATTAGTATTATCACGATTAATTAAAGATTGAACACCGTTATTTCTTAGATCATTAATCAACTGATTTAATCCGTTAGCATTTTGCCAATAACTGTTTATCACATCTTGATCAAATATGAAAACTCTAATTTGAACACCATTAGCAAAATTACTTATAGTTCTTCCATTTCTATAACCATCAGCTATTAATATATTTGAGTCAGGCAAAACAGAAGGACTACTATTAAAAAGGTTTGTTAAATAACTCCAACCAAGATTAGTTCCCAGGTTCAACCCTTCAAACCTCTGAGCAAACCTTTCCTTAGATCTAACATAACCCGTTGTTTTTTCAACAACATTGATTATAGCCATCGCTAACATAAATATTACGAAAATAATAAACAAGACATAAATTATGGCTATACCCTTTCTATCCTTCATTTTACTTTTCATAATATCCACCTCCTTATCTATCCCCCTTATCTATTCGACACTATGTAAGCAGTTTGTAATCTTCTTGAGTATTTCGTTTCAAAAACAGTAATAACAATTTGCAAAGAATCACCGTTACTTGCAATGCTTCCTGAATTAAATATTCTAAATTCAACATTTTCTATGTTATCAAATGTTGTTCTTTGGGCTGGATTATTTCTTGGAAAAATATCTATAAAACCATCATTAAAAGGTTGTGAATTAGGAGAAGGAGATCTAAATCCAACTCTCCACTCTTCAAACATATTAGCATTCATATTTAAAGGATTAAAACTATTTCTATTAATTCTCCAAAACCTAACTTCACTAACATATCCTGCTGTCCTTTCAGAACCAGTAACCAAAGAATAAGGAGGATTAACATTATCAGGTAATGGATTAGATTGGATCAATACAGGCAAATCTCTACTTATTTTAGCAAGTCTCGTAAATTCCTCCGATTTAGCAAATTGAACCCTGTAAAGTCTATTAAGAAACATAAATGTATAAATAGTAATCATACCCAACAAAGAAAACAAAGCAGTATATATTAAAACTTCTGCTAACGTCATCCCTTTTTTATTTTTCATTTACATCACCTCATCATTTGAAACAGAGAATATTTTTCTAACACTTCTCCAATTATTTTTATCCCTCCATCTAATAATAACAGTATATACCCATACTCTATGATATCCCAAATTAACGAGATTAGGATTCCTTCCCTCTCTATTCCATAGACTTTCAACTCTTATGTGTCTTTGAAAAACATTAGCTTTAACAAACTGAAGACTATTCAATGGTGGAGAATTAAGAGCAACAAAATTTTGATTATTATTAGCAGGAGTAGATTGTATCAATCCTGTTAAAGACGGATCAATAGTAAAAAAATCATTTGTAGAAGATTGAAGAGTAGAAGAAAACAATACTCCTCTATTAACTCTAACAAATGATTGAATTATATCAATATTTTGCATAGCAGCTTCTGCTAAATTAGAATTAGTGTTTATTCTCATTGCAGAATAATAGAGAAGAACAACAGAAAACATTGCAATAATGAATATCGATAAAGCCACCAAAATTTCAGTAATAGACAAACCCTTTTCCTTACTATTCATTTTTACTTTTCATCTCCCTTCTATTTTCTCCCTCATTATTATATATAACATATTTTTTAAAAAGTCAAGTGATGCAATTGTTAATTAATTGTAAAAAAATGTTAAATTTTTGTTAAAATTTTTTGTTATTAAATAGCAGCAAATTTAATTTTTTTCTTGCCAAACTCCTTCCTTTTTTAAAACCACAAACACAGTTTTATAAAGTATAAAAATATCCAAAAGTAAAGAAAAGTTTTTAATGTATATCAAGTCATAATAAATTCTCTTTTCCCAGGGTATTGTATTTCTTCCATTAATTTGGGCCAAACCAGTAATTCCAGGTTTAATTAATGTTCTCTGTTTTTGTATTTCATTGAGTTTTTCATACTGTTCAGGTAAATTTGGTCTAGGGCCAACAAAACTCATCTGTCCCAACAAAATATTTATCAACTGAGGAAGTTCATCCAGAGAAGTCTCTCGCAAAAACCTGCCAAACCTTGTTATCCTCGGATCATCTTTATAAGTATGTATATCTTTATTTTCTTGAAAAACTTTGAAAGTCCTAAATTTATACATCTTAAAAACCTTCCCTTTCAAACCTGTTCTTTCTTGCACAAAAAATACCGGCCAACCATCATCCAAAACTATCAAAAAAGAAATAATTAAAAATAAAGGGAAAAGTAAAATAAGAAAAAACATTGCCAAAACCCTATCAAAAAAATACTTTATCATTAATTGAAATCTTTGAGAAGAAGAAAAATCGATATCCTTAAATTCTTTTAATTCTATACATTCATTTTCTTTTACCATTTCTATGAGCCATTCACAGGCAAAGTAAAATAAAAAGTAGTACCTCTTGATAATTCACTTTCAAACCAAATTTTCCCACCCAATGTTTCAACCAAATATTTAACGATAACAAGCCCCAGTCCAGTTCCCTGAGCAACAGACATAGATATCGAAGTTCTGTAAAATTTTTCAAAAATATGTGGCTTATCCTTATCAGGAATACCTATACCCGTATCTGAAACATAAACTAAAATTTCGTTACCTTTGTTTTGAATCCCAATCGTTATTTCTCCCCCAAAAGGAGTATACTTTATAGCATTATCAACAAGATTCAAAATTATTTGCTCAACTTTTTCTTCATCTGTAAAAACTATATATTTTTCTTCATCAGAGTAATCTCTGTTTATAACAAGGTCTGATGATTTTATTCGTGGATAAACAAGCTCAATAACATTTTCAACTATATCTTTTAGATCCACTTTTTTCTTTTTGAAATGTACTTTAGCAGCTTCTATTCTTGATATATCAAGAATTGCATTTACAAGATTATTAAGCCTATTTGCTTCATTATAAATAATCTGAACAAATTTCATTATCTCTTCTTTTGATAAATCTTCTTGTAGAATAGTTTCTGCAAATCCCTTTATAGAAGTTAATGGAGTTCTTAATTCATGTGATACCATCGATATTATTTTTTCACTTATTTCATCAAACTTTTGCCTTAGATATGCTTCAGAAAAAGCATCAAAAATTATACTCCTTATGTTTTTATTCTTATCATACTTCATGAGTGCATAACCATAAGCAAGACTATCAACAACCATTTTTAATCTTTCAAATTCATTTGAATCCTGTTTTAGGTTACTTATATCAGAAAATATTTTTGTTTTTATTTCCGAAATTATTCTTATTGCCGCTATTTTTAAGTTATATATATCAAGTGCTTTTTTGTATCTTGGCTTGGATACTAATAAAAGTATAATTTGATCATCCCTATAATCGTTAGTTAAAACTAAATCATCTTGCCTAAATATCTTTCCTTTCAAACTAAGAATAAACTCAGAAATTTCGTTGAAAATCCTGTTATAAAAATCCAGGCCATACCTTTCCTTTATATTTCCTGATGAACTTATTTCAAAACTAATCAATCCGACAACATCTTGTTCCTTAAGCTTTTCAAGTAAAAATTCCGTGCAACTAAATATGGGCTTTAAATCTGGAATTTTTATATCACTCATCTAACTTTACCTGAATTTAATTTTAACATTTCTTTTAATAAATCTTCCAATTTTAAATTTTCTTCTTCCAAATAATATTCTACAAAAACAGTAGGTTTATTTAGTTTCATTAATCTTGTTATATCGAAAGGTGTAGCAATTATAACATAATCAGCATCGATTTTGTTTAGGGTTTCCTCCAATTCTTTTATTTGCTCAGGGAAATATCCCATTGCAGGCAAAACATCATTAACTTGTTTATATTTTTCATATGTTTGTTTAATAGATCCAACAGCGTATGGTTTTGGACTAATGATTTGACAATTATATTTTTGGGCTATCAAATATCCAGCTCCAAATGCCATGTCTCCATGTGTTAAAGTTGGGCCGTCTTCAACAACAACAACTCTTTTACCTTTAATTAGCTCAGGATTATCTATTTTTATAGGAGATTTAGCTTTAACCACAATAGCATCAGGGTTGATCCTTCTTATATTTTCTTCCACAATTCTTATATTTTCTTCAGTAGCAGAGTCTATCTTATTTATCACAGCTATGTTACACATTCTTGCATTCACTTCACCCGGGAAATAACTCAATTCATGTCCTGGTCTATGGGGATCAAAAACAGTTATCCAAACATTGGGATAAAAGAAAGGAAAATCATTATTTCCTCCATCCCAAACTATTACATCCGCCTCCTTTTCTGCTTCTCTTAATATCAGTTCATAATCAACACCTGCATAAACCACGTGTCCTTCTTTTATGTGAGGTAAATATTCCTCTCCTTCTTCAATCGTGCAATTGTGTTTTATTATATCATCGGGAGTTTCAAATCTTTGAACTATTTGTTTAGATAAATCGCCATAAGGCATAGGGTGCCTAACTACAACAACTTTAAAACCCATATTTTTTAATACTTTTGCTACTTTCCTTGATGTTTGACTTTTCCCACACCCCGTTCTTACAGCTGTAACAGCAACAACAGGTTTAGAAGAATATAGGAAAGTACTTTTAGGAGAGAGCAACTTAAAATTTGCTCCCGCCTTTAAAACCCTACTTGCTAAATTCATAACATAAACATGACTTACATCAGAGTATGAAAAAACTACTTCATCAACATCAAATTGCTTTATTAATTCCTCTAATTTTTCTTCAGGGTAAATTGGTATTCCATCAGGATAATTTTTACCTGCCAAAACAGAAGGATAAATTCTGTTTTCAATAGAAGGAATCTGAGTAGCAGTAAAAGCAACTACCCTGTATTGTTCATTATTTCTGTAATAAACATTAAAGTTATGAAAATCTCTTCCTCCTGCACCCAAAATTATTACTTTTCTCATAACTTGATTCCTCCTCTCTTTTTTCTATAAAATTCTATAAAAAAAAATCCAAACCTTCAATTGAAAATACTAATGAAAATATACTTTGCTCCTAAAATCTTTTTACAACTTCTTTTTTTCGAACCAAATGAAAAGAAACAATGCCCCCAAAGCAAAAATAGAAATAACAACAAAAGGTGAAATACCAAAGTATTGATATATAGTTATTTCTCCCAAATTCCCAAAATTCAATAAAGGTTTTAAGATAGGATAGGAGTGGGCAAAAATTGCAGATCCAACAAGCATTCCCAGAATTGCAAAAATAGCATGTATCCTTCCTTCAGCCAAAGAAGCAGCAGCAGTCCCAGGACAGTAACCTGTTAAACTCCATCCCAAACCAAATAAAATTCCACCTATAACAATTGCACCAAACATCATTGGTTTTAAATGTAACTCTATTAAACCAAAACTATTTAACAGATTTATGCCAATAGCTCCAACGATAACAGCACTAAACATAAATTTAACAATAGTCATGTCCTTTAACAAAAGCGCAGATATTTGTTTTTCAAACCTTATAACTCTCGATAAAGTTAGAATACTTCCAAAAAGCACTCCAAAAATAAAACCTAATATTAGATTCATCTTCTATCACCTCCTTCTATAAATTATATTCGCAAAAATAATACCAGATAAAAAGAAAACAATAACAGCAAGGAGAGAACTAAGAGCTAATTGCATCATTCCACTTAAACCATGTCCACTGGGACAACCATCAGCAAGTCTAACACCAAAAGCAACAAATATACCACCAACAAAAGCCAAAAATGCACGCAAAATAAAGTTATTACCAAAATATTCCTTAAAAACTGGTGGTACAAATTCAATTTTGAAAGATTTTGTCAAAAAAGCAGTTATCAAAGCACCTACAAATATTCCAACTACAAACATAAACTGCCAATCAATGTTTAAACCTATTTTACTAAAGTATTCATTATAAAAGTTAGGTACGCAAGCATTTTCTATCATTCCGGAAATTTTAGCAAAAGTAGTAGAAGTTCCAAAGAAATTTGTTTTTCCGGTTAAAACAGTTGTTAAATAGGCACTTAAAGTTGCCAAAACACCTACTAAGGCACCTCCAACATAAGGGTTCAGTTCTTTATTCATAATTACTCCATCTCCTTTCCACTACAAGTATTTTTCTATTAAACTGCTGACAATCAATATTTTTCTTTTTATTTCTTCATCTTCTTTTTCTTTTATTTTTAAGCAACAGTTGCTAAGTAATATTTTAGAAACAAGATTAGTAAAAGTTTTGTGTAGAGCTTGTCTAACTGCTGCTAACTGATGAATAACGTTATCACAGCTTTCTTCTCTCTCTATCATGTGAATAATAGCCCTTATTTGTCCTTCTATCTTGGAAAGCCTATTAATCAGTTCCTTTTTATCTGCTTTGTCAATTATCTTTATCTCATTCTTTAACATAGTAATTCCCCCCTTAAACTAAGATAGCTCCAATAAATCCGATAAAAAATGGTTTTATACCTATTCCTTTAAAGACAGAAAAATTAGTATTCAAACCAACAGCTGCCATAGCAGTGCCTAAAAGATATTTTGAACCCCACAATTCTCCGATATTATTAACCAAATTTTTCCAGGTATTTGCATCAAACAATCCCAAAGCAAGTCCTCCATTGATCAAATTTATATCTCCAAGAGACCTAATTATAGCCATACCAATGAAACCGATTATAAAAGCAGGTATTAACGATATAATATTTATTTTCTGATTACCATCAGAAATTTGGTTTCTCAAGTATAAAAAAGATAATAATGGTACAACAATAGCCAAAAATAAATTTCTTGTCAATTTAGTAACAGTTGCAGTTTTAAATACAATATCATCTTTAAATACTTCCTTATAGGTCATTGCAGCACCAACAACCTGAGATGTTTCGTGTATTGCAGTTCCAAGGAATAAACCTATTTGTTCAGAAGTAGAAAAAATGAATTTAGCTAAATAAGGATAAATAAACATTGCCAACAATCCAAAGATAGTAACATTAGCGACAGCGTAAGCAATTTCCTTATTATCTGCTTTTATAGCAGGCGAAACAGAAACAATAGCAGTAACACCACAAATACTACTTCCTGCAGCAATAAGTGTTCCCAACTTCTCAGGTAACTTCATCATATTGTTAACATAATATATAAAAATTAAAGCAGAAGCAATAACAACAACAACTATAGGTATTCCCCAAAATCCTAATTTGAGCACTTCATTAATACTTAACTTTATACCAACAAATATTATACCAAGCCTAAGTATTTTTGTTACGGAAAAATCAATTCCTTTTTTAAAAATATCAGAAAGTTTAAATAAATTAGCAACAATTATACCCAAAACTATGGCAATTAAAACGGAAGATATAGGGCTACTTTTTCCAGTAGGATCTATTCCCTGCAAACTAAGCAAAAATTTACCCAAATAATCAGCAATAGGTATACTTAAAAGCATAATAATGATAGATAAAAAAAGCCCAGGAAGAATCTTAGGTATATCGGATACCTTATCAACCCCGAACAATGCTTTAACCAACATTTTTATTCCTCCTTTCCTAAATAAATATAGTCATTGAAGAATTTAATGAATGTGATAAAAAGTAAGCAACTCCTCCTGATTCAGTTCCCTCAATTAATTCCTCATCTTCTATTCCCAATACATCCTTTGACATTTCACAAGCTATAAACTTAACTCCCAATTCCTTTGCCATTTTTATTAAATCTTCTAAAGAAGAAACATTTTTTTCTTTCATCATCATTTTCAACATTTTAGATCCCAAACCAAAGAAGTTCATTTTAGATACTGGTAAATTAGAAGCACTTGCTGGATTTAGAAAAGCAAATAGTCTTTGATGCCACTTTTTATTAGATAATTTTTTCTTCACTTTTATAGCATTCAGTCCCCAAAAAGTGAAAAATACACTGACTTCCTTACCAAAGGTAGCAGCACCAGTAGCAATAATAAGAGCTGCCAAAACTCTATCTAAATCGCCAGAAAAAACAACTATACCAACTTTATTTTTCTTTTCCAATATATCAGCCAACTGTTCCTCTAAATAACTTATTCGTTTTTTCAAATTTTCGATTTCAATTTTATAATTTTCAAGTTGATCCACATTTTTTAGATCTTGATTTAAACTTTGGGAATTCATATCTTTCCCTCCATTTTACTTTTTCTTTACGTAATGAACATAAATTTCTTTTCCATTTTCATCTTTTTCCGTTTCTTGTTTTATTAGTTCAATGGTTTTATCTGTGTTAGCCCATCCTTGAAAATCTTTGATAGATCCTTTATCTGTAGTTAATACTTTAAGTATTTTTCCACTTTCCACTTTATTAAGTTCTTGTTTAGTTTTAACAATTGGCATAGGGCAATTCAATCCTCTAACATCCAACATTACATCGTAATTCATAATTCACACCTCCTTTTAGGATTTTTTACAGGAGGGGGGATTACCCCCTCCTACTATCTTTTACACATAAGCTTGTGAAAGAGCACAAACATTCTTTCCAGTTTCTAATTCATCAGCCTTTTCATCATCTACTTCAATTAACCCAGCATTAACTCTTTTTATTTCAACATATTGAGGAGGAAATACAGGTAAGCTGGAAAGCATAAATCTTATAAATTCTTCCTTACCTTTTGTGATTAATAAATTCAATGCGTCGTTTGTTTTCTTTAGATTTCCTAATTTTTCAATATATAGTCCTTGCTCATTAGCTTCTGAGATTTTACTGAAGTGTGCGGGTAAAACTATCGTTTCGTCAGGTAATTGAGTTAGTTTATAAAGAGATTCTGCTTGTAGAGGAGCCCATGTTTCTCCTCTTCCTCCCAAATCGGGTCTTGCTACAGAAAGGATAAATATGGTATCTCCTGTAAATAGGTATTTTCCATTAAGTAGAAATACGACATTACCCAAGGTATGGCCCGGTACGTGAATAACTTCTATCTTAGCCGAACCCAAATTGAAAACATCACCATCTTTCAAGTATTCAAAATTAAGTTTTCCTGGGATCATATCTATTGGATGTATTGCATCATAAGGATGTAGATAATATGGAACGTTTAAAATTTTTGATAATTTAGGTCCTGAACTGATATGGTCTGCATGAGCGTGAGTATCAAGGATAAACTTGATTTTTGCTCCCTTTTGATTAATGAAATCAGTGTATTTTTCAATATGTCTAAGAGGATCTATGATTGTAGCTTCTTTATTTGAAATTATAATCCAGCTGAGGTCACCTCGAGATATCCTACTTACTTGGTAGATTGATAATTCTGGTGTTTCAATAACAGTTTTATAGTCGTAGTAATTAAACCATTCCTTCATTCCTCCTACGACATTATAAACGTCGTATCCCAATTCTGAGAGGTTTCGTGCGAAGATTTCAGAAGTTCCACCTTCTGAACAAATTACGTATATTGGTTGATCTTTGGAAATGGCATTACTAAGATTTTTAGTTATATAGTTTTTCATATCTTTATCTATGTCTCCTGTTTCAATCATTTGAGCGTAGTATATATTAAGGATTCTAAAATTATCTTTTCCTTCGATTTTATGGTTTTTAAATTTATCAGGACTCCTGAGGTCTATTATTGTAATGTTTTCATCCTTCAGCATCTTTTCATACAGTTCAGAAGGACTTATATTTTTTGTCATTTTACTCACCTCCTGTTACTTTACATTTTATCCCTACACCTATACCCTATACCCATACCCCTATACCCTTTTTTCTTCCCATTAATATATTTATACAAAAAAAATTAAAATTCCTCCTATTTTATAAACTTTTTCATAGAGATTTTATACCTCAAAACTGTAGAAGAAACCCTTAATCTCTGGAAAAAACCCTTCCTCTGTTTAAACAGAGTTTTTTGAGTTCTATATAAACTCTAATTTTGACAGTGCCTATTCTACTTTTTTTCTATCATGGTAAATAATTCAATACTTTAATTAATATATTTTCAGCTGCATTTACATCAACGCTATCTCCTATTCTACATTTAAGAAAAAATCCAATACTATCTTTTAGTTCCAAATGTTCTTTCTTAGACCCATATACATTGCAAAGCTTTGATGAAAGATTGAAACTTACCTACAACATTTTTACAAAACCCAAGCCAGAAGGCTCTCCTTTTCAAGCGAAGCCTGCCTGCAAGCAGGCGAAGCCTCCCTTGGGGTAGGCAAAGCCTCCCTTCGGGTAAAAGAGAGATGGAATGGCTGAAACCAACAATCTATAAAGCTATTTATCTCTCACCTCTACAGGTGGGAGATAGATGGCTTGAAATTTTTCAAAAAAGGAATATAATATAAAAAGAGAAAAGCCTCTGCACTGGGGTCTAACTCCTATATTCGTGTAAGCTTTAGGAGGAAGCTCCTCGTTTTAACGAGGAGAGGAGGTCACTATACCATTTAAAGGTTAGGTATTGGGTAAACCTTCTCTAATTGACATTCTGATACTCACTCGGAAAATCTCTGGTTCCTAAGGAAACCTTTTACATTTAAATTTCTAAGAATAATAGTTAGTTTTTCATTTTGACACTTCTTAGATTGTTTATGATATCCAAGATACTATTAATAGAATAAAAAATTAATCACTTGGCAAAATATTTTGTATAAGATTTTTCAAAGATTTTGTTAATTGTTTCGTAAATGTTTCTTTGGTTTCATTATCTAAATTTTCATAGATTACGTAAGCTATAACTCCTAAAGTAGCACCGAGTAAAGCAGATAAAAGTATCTTCCTTTTTGAATATTTTACCTCTCTTTTTTCTTCAACTTTCTCCATCGATAATTCCATTTTATACCTCCTTTATTTTACCTTATCAAAGATAGTAGATCTTTTTCGTGGCAGTTTAGTAAAGTATTTTTCATATATGGGTGTAGATTCCAATTGTCTCGACCTATTATATATTGAAATCGAAATAGAAATTAAAATAAATAAAATCAACACAAAAAAAATTATTAATAAACTATTCCTATTACTCTTTTTAGGACTATTCTGAAAGTCAAAAGTAGTATTATCCGTGTTAGTTTGTTGGTAATAATTTGTATTTCTATAATTTTCCTCTTTTTTTGTGGATTGTATATATTTCCCACTACTATAGTATTCTTGAAAAACATTTGGTTTATAATAATATATCGGAGGGGGTTTTTCGTTTTTTAGTTCAGGATCCTCAGGATCTAAATCCGGACTCTTGTAATTAGGATCATGCTTATACATTAAATCCTTTGGAGGAACAGCAACACCAGAATAGGATACCAATGTAGAAAACAGAATAAATATAAATGTGAATATTACAGTTAAAATACCTAAACCAATCCTTAACATAATTACCTCTATTAATAATTTAGGTATTTACATCCATTATCCCTTTTGTATAAAGAAATGTTTTTACTGTGATTTTTATAAAACAACAACACCACAAAAATACTTCGAAAAAAAAATAATAGAAGAAATAAAAAAAATGAAAGAAGATTTAATAAAAATAGGATATCAATTCTCACCTGTAGGAACAATTTATTTTGGAGGAGGAACTCCCTCATTAATGCCCATCCACACCTTAGAAAAAATTATAAACTATATTAATTTAGAATTCGAAACCTATAAAGATATAGAAATAACAATAGAAGCAAACCCAGAATCTATAAACCTTACATACCTAAAAAATTTAAAATCAATAGGAATAAACAGAATTAGCATAGGAATTCAATCATTCAATATATTCGGTTTAAGAATTATGGGAAGAATTCATAACCCTACAGATATACTACAAAATATTAAAATAATACAAAAATGTTTTGACAACTACAACCTCGACTTCATCTTACTCTATCCATACCAAACTATACAATCCTTGAAAAATGACTTAAAAACAATAATTTCAATTACTCCACCACACCTGTCATTCTACATGATGGATATCGATAAAAAAAACCTCTACCCTACAACACTTATAAACAAAATAAAAAAACTACACGAACAAGCAGATAAATACTACAATCTCATAATAGATCAACTATCAAAAACTTACGAACACTATGAAATATCAAATTTTGCTATTAATAAACTATATTGCAAACACAATATAAAATACTGGTATTACGGAGACTATATAGGACTTGGCCCATCAGCAGTATCAAAAATAACCATAAACCAGAACGCATATAGAATACAAAACTTACCAAACAATAAAAAATATACCGAAAAAATAGATACCAATAAACAAATAGAAGAAAAAATAATGTTAGGTCTAAGAACTAAATGGGGAATAATCATTAATAACCAACAAATAAAACTTAATTCATTCTCAAACTATAATATACAAGTATTAGAAATTTTAGAAAAATCTCGACAAACTTCGGAAAAATTTTACATTTGAAAATTATAATTAATATTTTTAACAAAACAAAGTTGGTTATGTTTAGCTAAATTATTAAAAAATAATAGGAAGAAAAATTTTAACAAAAGGAGGTTTTATCAATGCTTAATATTAATTATAACTATAACATTCCTAACCAAATGCAACTTTACACCAATATAATAAGAAATAATCAATTTAATAATGAATTTAACTTAGATAAAATAAACGTCAATCCAATATTAAGTTCCCTACCATCAATAGATACTTTCGGAGGATTTGGAATTAATCCCATCAAAAACAATAATCTTACCTTCAATCCATTCTTTCCCGATTTAAACTTTTTGATTTTCCTTTTAAGTCTCATACTTAGCAACTTTGGGAATTTTCCTCCAATACCTAACCTACCACCTACACCACCAATATCTTCCCCCATATCATTACCATCTCCAATTCCACCAAAAAACCCCAGATATAAACCCAATATAAGACCTATACAACCAAACAACATAACTCCAACACTACCAATATCAAGATTCATAACAACACCACAAATAGCAGGATTTAACCCACCTACACAAAATATTCCTATAAACCAACCGACCATAAACAATAATAATCAAAATAACCAAATAAATTTTCAAAATCAAGAAAATCAAGCACAAAATCCAACAAACAATGCCACCAATACAACAAATAATACAACAAATAATACATCAAATGCTGCACAAGACACTCAACAAAACGCTCCTACAAATCAACAAAACAACCAAAATAATCAAAATAGGGAATACGATATTGAATTTATAAAGAGGTTTGAAGGATTCAGCCCAACACCATACGGAGATTATCAACAGCTTTCCATCGGATATGGAACCAGAGCTAAAAGTCCAAATGAAGTTATAACAAAAGAAGAAGCAGAACAAAGAATGATCGAGCACATAGAAAACGTCGTTAAACCAGGAATAATAAACATCATAGGACAAGAAAGATGGAATAACTTGGATTATAATCAAAAAACTGCTCTCATAAGCTTAGCATATAACTTAGGAGTTCCAGGATCAAGCGAAATACTAAAACTTGTTAGAGATGGAAACATACAAGGAGCAGCAGAAGAAATGAAACAATACGTCCACGCTAATGGACAAGTTTTAGAAGGATTGGTTAGAAGAAGAGAAGCAGAAGCCAAACTCCTCCTCTCCTAAACGATTCATTCTAAACCTTAGAGAATTCTTGAATAATCTTTAATTTTTCTCTCATAACAATAGCTTGCTCAAATTCCATCTTATCAGCAAAATCTTTCATACTTCTCTGTAAATACCTCTTTAATTCTTCTAACTGTTTCCTACTAAGTTTTTCCAAATAACTAATAAACTCATCATCATCCAAATAAGCTAAATCCTGAATAGTAAATACTTCATGATCCTTTCCAATCAACTGAAAAACAATCTTTAAAATATCCTTAGGCTTAGGAGGAATACTCTTAGGTATTATACCATTTTCAATGTTATACCTAATCTGAAAATCTCTTCTCCTACTTATTTCATCAATTGCTTCTTTAATAGCTGGGGTAATAGAATCGGTGAAAATAACAACTTTAGAGGCCATATTTCTTGCTGCTCTACCCGCTAACTGTATAATACTATTCTTGCTTCTCAAAAAACCTTGCTTATCCCCATCAAGTATAACAACAGTTGAAACTTCGGGTAAATCCAAACCCTCCCTCAATAAATTAACACCAACTATAACATCATACAACCCTTTCCTAAAATCAAATAAAATTTTAACCCTATCTAAAGGCTTTATTTTAGAATGTAAAAAAGTCGATTGGATAGAATTAAGAACAAGATACTCACTTAGATCCTCAGCCATTTTTTGGGTCAAAACATTAACAATAACCCTATTATTACTTTCTTTCTCTTTCTTAACTATATCGATAACCTGAGAAACAACATTTCTATTTTCTTCAATAATCAATTCAGGATCAACAATACCGCTTGGCCTAACAAGAAGTTCAACAACATTGCCTTGACTCATCTCAAAATCTCCTGGAGTTGCAGATACAAAAACAACCCTCTTTACCTTATCCCAAAACTCCTCAAATTTAAGAGGTCTATTATCAAGACAAGAAGGCAACCTAAAACCATACTCCACCAAAATCTCCTTCCTACTCCTATCAGATTTATACATCGCTTTCAATTGAGGAACGGTAACATGACTTTCATCAATAAAAACAATAAAATCTGTGGAAAAATAATCAAGCAAAGTGTAAGGAGTACTACCAGGAGGCCTACCTGATAAATACCGAGAATAATTCTCAACTCCAGGACAAGTCCCAAATTTAGACAACATAGCAATATCGTATTCAACCCTTGTTTTTAATCTCTCAGCCTCAACAACTTTACCCATCCTTAATAATTCATCATATCTTTTTTGCAAATCAATCTTAATCTCATTAATAGCCCTTAAAATCATATCGTATGAAGAAAGATATATTTTCGCAGGGTATATAGTAAAAACATCAACTTCACTAACTTTCTTAAAACTGATAGGTTCAACTAAGAATAAATGTTCAACTCTTTCATCATCCAAATCTATCCTCAATACTCTATCTTCACCAGCAGGAAAAACATAAATTGTATTTCCCCTAATTCTAAAATTACCTTGTTTAAAATCATATTCATTATTTTCATAATGAACTTTTACTAACTTTCCTGTGAATTCATCTACATTAATTTTTTGATCCTTGTAAACATTAATAAAAGACTGTTCATATACCTCAGGAGAACCCAAATTGTATATACAAGAAACACTGGAAACGATAATCGAATAAGGATTAGATATAGCAGCCTGTGTTGCTCTATGTCTTAATTTATCAATCACCATATTTATAACTGCTTCTTTTTCAAGATATAAATCTTGTTGGGGAATATAAGACTCTGGCCTGTAAAAATCGTAATAACTGATAAAATACTCAACTTGATTATCAGGAAAGAAATTTTTGAATTCTCCAAAAAGTTGAGCAGCTAAAACTTTGTTATGGGATATAATCAAAGCAGGCTTCTGCAACTTTTCTATAACAGAAGCCATCACAAAAGTCTTACCCGAACCTGTAACACCTAACAAAGTAGTAGCTTTATTCTTCTCTATACTATCAACTAATTTATCAACCGCTTCTTTCTGAGCTTTAGTTAAACTATAATTAGATTTTAAAACAAACATAACTACTTTCTATCAAAAATGAAACAAGCTACTAACAATGTAACACCAATAGAAACAAATACATCAGCAAGATTAAAAACGGGAAAATTTAATATTGAAATAAAATCCACCACCTTCCCGTGTATTAATCTATCTATCAAATTACCAACACCACCAGCACTAACAAAAACGAGGGAAACAAGATATAGAAATTTATACCGATTTTCAGCCTTATTGTAAAGATAAAAAATGATAAAACTGAATAGAATAAGAATAAAACTATTGACGATCAAATATTGTTCATTAGACATCAATTTAAAACCAAAAGCACTGCCTTCATTATAAACCAGTATTATATCGAAAAAATTAGAACTAAATCTAAAGCCATCAAGAACTATTTTTTTAGTATATTGATCGATTAGAATAAGGATGATTAAAAGAGGTATTAATGATTTCATATTGATTTGTGCCCGGGGGGACTCGAACCCCCAACCTCAGGATCCGCAATCCTACGCTCTATCCACTTGAGCTACGGGCACCCAACACCTCTCCCAACTTCTCTATAAATAATTCATTATCCTGCCTAAACGGACTTATCGTAACTCTAATGTAAGAACCCATATTCATATCACTGGCAGGTCGTACTATTATGCCTCTTCTTAATAAATCGTTATAAACCCTCATATGATCATCAACCTTAATAGCGATAAAATTAGAATAAGTAGGAATATATTCAATACCTATCTTTTCAAATCTTTTATATAAATAATACTTCTCCTTTATAATTTTTCTAATCCTTCTTAAAATTTTTGGATAAATTTCTAAAGAATAAATAACAGCTTTTTGAGCCAAGGTATTAACATTGAAAGGAAGCCTAATATTGTTTATAGCCTTTATAATGTGTTTATTTGAAACAGCAATACCCACTCTTAAACCAGCCAAAGAGAAAACCTTAGAAAAAGTTCGTAGAACAATAACATTCTCAAAATTTTTGAACAATTTAATCCCATCATGATAATCAGGATGATCTACAAACTCAAAATAAGCCTCATCCAATATAACTATAATCTCCTTTTCCAAAGCATACTTGAGAACCTCAATCAACTCACTGTTTGTTATAATACTACCCGTGGGATTATTAGGACTACAAATAACTAAAACCTTAACTTTTGTTTTCTTTTCCATCTTCTTCAAATTTTGGATAATATCATCGGCTTTTATTTCATAATTAGGAGGTTGAAGGTTGTAAGTAAGAAAATTAGCACCAAAAAGATTAGAATCGATATAGTAAATAGCAAAAGTTGGATGAGGAGCAAATAAATTATCACCTTCTCTCACCAAAACATGAAAAATATATCTTATTATTTCAACAACACCATTACCAACAGTAATATTATCAATATCAACTCCATAAAAAGAGGATAACTTATGAAGCAAATAATACATACTATCATCAGGATAATAATGAACACCTTCTAAATCTTTTTTTAATTTTTTCAATATTTCCTTATCAACACCGAATAAATTTTCATTAGACGCTAATTTTAAAATTCTAACATCTTTATTACCAAATATTTCCCTCTTTATTTCTTCTATAGGTTTTCCTGCTTTATATCTTTGCAAATTGTAAGCCCTTCTATCAATATATTGTTCTATCCACATATTATTCCCCTTTAATCATTATTTTGTCATTATCGTACAGAAGCCATATTTGGGTTGGAACATATAGTTTCTTTATTCCCAGCTTTTTTTTAATGTTATCAATACTGCCAAAAGACGTAATTAAATCTGTATAAATACTAAGATCATTATTTAGAATTTTTAACAATTCTTGATTAGAAGAATACTCTCTTTCAAGATTATTTTTTACCGAAAGCAAGAAGATATATACTAAAACCAAAGCAAAAAAAAGTAAGTAGAAACCTACATTAATAAATTTACTAAAAATAAACCTGAATTCTTTTTTTATTTTTTCTTCTTCTTCCTTTAATTCCTCTTCACTTAATTCTATTAATATCATCCTCTACTACCTCTTTAAGGACATTTAAATTATATCCTCCCTCTAAAACAAAAATTAAATTCTTTCCACCAGCTTTACTAATAATTATATCCTTTATTTTTTTTATGCCATTACTTGAACAAGTCATGTATGTTATAGGATCATGAGAATGAATATCATAACCACTTGAAACAATAAGAAAATCCGGTTGAAAAGAATCAAAAACAGAGATAAATTCATTCTCATAAATATTAATCAATTCTTTATCACCAGCATAAATAGATAAAGGGAAATTATAAGTATACCCATATCCTTCAGATCTACCTTTTTCAGAAAGAGAGCCAGTAAAAGGATAAAACGGATAAGCATGAGTAGAAAAATACAAAACACTACTATCTTCATAGAATATTTCTTGGGTTCCATTACCATGATGAGCATCAAAATCTACTATCATTATCTTCTTCATGTTATACTGTTTTTGTATAAATCTTGCCAAAACAGCAACATTATTTATAATACAAAACCCCATTGCTCTATTAGATTCTGCATGATGCCCCGGTGGCCTTATGTAAGCAAATCCCATCCCATTACTTCTTATAATCCTATCACAAAGCCCAAATAATAATTCTAAATTAGTAAAAACCACATCCAAAGTATGAGGAGTTATATAAGTATCAGGGTCAAGAAAATCAATTTTCTTTATTTTCTTTACCTTCTGGATTAATAAATCAATATAATCATGCTTATGAACTAATTTAACCCAAGAAATTATTTCATCAGAATATCTAAGTTCATTTGCAACAAAAAAATCAGCTTTTATTTCTTTCTTTTCCCTTATTTCCTTTATTTTGGAAATAATAACTTTAGTTCTTTCAGAATTTTCCACATGATTATCTAAATCATGTAAGTAATCTAACTCATTGTAAGCTATACTAATCATAATTCAAGAACTAATGTTATCTATAGCTGAAAGGATATAACCTTTAACAAAAGAGTCGTTTTCATGATTGAGTAAATCCTTTAATAGTTCTTTTTTGTTTTTAAAATCAGAAAAAAGAACGATGTTGATAAATCCTATTTTATTTTTCATATCAAACTTATCATAATGATCCCTAATTTGATAAATTTCATCACTAATTGGTAGCAAGTGCAAAGTTTTTATTATTTCATCTTTAAATGAATTAGAAATATTGTTATCAAAAAATAAGGATAAAAGTGTTTTATTGAATTCCTTTTTTCTTAGTATCTGAACTGAAACAAGCAAAGCCAATTTAGTCAATTCATCTGTATTGTTATCCAACAACTTTTCGTTTATCCATCTAATATTATCTTCGCTATTAATAGTTCCAATTAAATTGCCAGCATACAACTTTAAAACAGGATTATGAATTTTAAAAATTAATCCATAAATAAAATCAAGTATTTTTAATTTATCATCATTACTTAATCCCAGCAAAGCGTTAATAGCTTGTGCTTTGACACTATTAGAATAATCCTTCCCTTCAATTATTTCTTTAATTTTATCCCAAAAGTCTGGGAACAAACAATTTTGAAAAACAACACATGCATAATAAATCATATCCTTATCTTCCAACAATTCAGAGAATTTTTGCTTAACATAATCTTTATCCTTTAAATATTTTGCCATTACTCCAACTATATAAGCCATTTCATACCTTACATAATTGGGATAGTTTTTTTTGTATATTTTAGATATGGGCCACCAACCGTCCTCAAAAAGCTTATTAAAAACCTCCCTCAACCTATTTTCATCAAGTTTTAAATTTATATCCTCATTATTAGCCTTTATTCCAACAGATTGTAATTGATTAAACAGAGTTTTATTAACCCCTTTGGTTAATCTTTGGTGAGAAATAGAAAATGGATTAACAACAATTTTATTTAGCCCAACACCTTTAACAGAAAAACTATTAGGTGCCCACTGCCCACCCCATTCCTTGATAACTGTATTACCAACAAAGCTACCAACCAAACTAATAGCAATATTAGAATTAGTTCTTTGTCCTTCAAAATACAAAGAAATCAAAACATCAGATATGTAAACACTTGTTATATCATTATAAAGATCAACGTTAAATTTTCTTTTAGCAACATAAAAAAAATCATTATTTAATTTATCAAAATCTTCCTTCATTATTTTTTCCACAACACACTACCTCCCTAACTCCAACCTGCTAAATACATAACCAACGCAGCCACAAATCTAAAAACGGGAAATAATAAATAAACCAGTGGGAAAAATAAAATCAAGATCACCATCTGATTTCTAAATTGAAAATCTTCCCATTTATAAAATAAATTTTTGTTTATTTTTCTTAGTAAAACAGAGAGGATAATCTCGCCATCAAACCCTTTCAACGGCAATAAATTAAGAGCCAAAAGAAAAGAGGACATAAGAGCCAGAAGATAAAAAACTTGATAAAGCTGGGGAAAAAAACCAATCAAATATTTACTTAAAAAAACAATCAAAAAGAAGCTACCAAGCCCTGTAAATCCAACAATAAGCTCTCCTAAATCCCTATTCTTGAAGTAAGAAGAATCATAAGAAACGTATTTAGTCCAACCAAATATAAAGCTACCACTACTAATAATCGGTGTAATAAAAAGAAGCAAGGTTCCAATAGAATCAAGATGATTAAGGGGGTTGGAAGACAACAACCCCCTATACCTCGGTGTAGGATCTCCTAACATATAAACTACGTAAGCCTTCAATATATTCCTTAATACCAAAATTATAAACATAAAAAGAGAGATGAGAATAAAGAGAGCAATGTTCATCTATTTTAATTCTTCCTCTCCCCTATAAATTTTCATTGCTTGTTCAACAGTATAATTTCTAACAGTTATTGCGTATATAGCATTGGAAAATCGGACAGCTTCATCCAAAGATTTTTGATGTATATTTCTACCAGTTGCATTACCACAAACACCAGCAATATGTATTTGATCATATAATTTTTGTAGAAATTCCTCAGGTTGAATACTCTTTCCTCCAGCACAAATAACTCTTGTTCTTCCTGCTGCTAAGACAGCTTCCTTTAAAAGAGCAGGATTCTCTTTTCCATTCTCATCCTTAGGAGGATTTACTTTAACAAAATCCGCGCCTATGCAAGCAACTAAACCTGCAGCTCCAGCAATCAAATGTGGATCTTTCTCATCCTTAACTGCTTTACCCCGTGGATAAGACCATATAACAACAAGCAATCCTTCTTTATGAGCTCTGTAGGTTATCCTTGCAGCTTCCTTAAGCATATCAGCTTCAAATTCACTACCTGGATAAATCGTATAACCCACACCCACTATATTTAATCCACTTTGCTTCTTAAAATCAATAACATCCTCTATGTCAACCCATGATAAACTCACGGGATCGCGTTGAGAAGTCTTAACTAAATGAGTTTTTGAATTTATTTTAACAATATAGGGAACATTAGGATAATCCATTGCATACCTTGCAATTAATCCCAACTGAGTAGCAAAAGCACCTATCTTTGACTTACTTGCAATTCTAAACAAATGCTCAGGATCATTATCATCGGGATGAACATCAGGGCCGTAAAAATCATCATTAAGGTGCTCAACTTTTTGATCTCCTGCAAAGAGGAACAGCCTACCTGTACCTTCAGTAGCAGTGTAATAATTTTTCATGTATTCTTCTTTTTTAGTAGGTGGCACATCCAAAGGAATCTTTATATCTACTTTCAACATTTTTCCCTCCATCTTTCCCGCTTATTTATATACCGCCAAACCGGGAAGGCGGTTTTCCATTTATTTTATTTAACTAAAATAAACACTATCCTTCAATAGGATTAATAAAAGAAAGTTTTCATTTGATTATATAATTCAGGGCTAACCTTTTTGGTTTTTCCTTCTGCCACCTCCAAATCAACAACATCAACTTTGCCATTTCTTATGCAAACAAGTTTTCCAGAAATTTTATCTTTAGCCAATTCTATAGCTTTGTAAGATAACATAAGAGGGATGATCCTATCGTAAGATGTAGCAGGTCCACCTCTTTGAATATGTCCCAAATTAACAGCTCTCGTTGTTATTTTAGTCTTATCCTCAATTATTTTGGCTACTAATTCTCCTACTCCGCCTAACTTAACATGCCCATATTCATCAACAACTTCATACTTTTGAGCATCGCTAATTTTAACACCTTCTGCAACAACGATAACAGCATATTTATCCCCTCGTTCATATCTCTGCTTTATGAAATCAACTAATTCGTTGATATCAGGCTGAATTTCAGGGATGAGTATATAGTTAGCTCCTCCAGCCAGTCCTCCATAAAGAGCGATCCAACCCGCATGCCTACCCATCACTTCCAAAACCAATACCCTCTTATGAGATTTAGCTGTGGACATTAACTTTTCAACAGCATCCATAACAATATTTATAGCAGTATTAAAACCAACAGTAAATTCTGTTCCTTCTAAATCATAGTCTATTGTTTTAGGGAGTCCTATGACAGGGATCCCTGCTTTATGCATCTTAGAAGATGCTCCTATCGTATCTTCCCCACCTATCGCAATAAGCACATCAAAACCAGAAGATTTAAAGTTTTCTATTGCTTTATTCATTGTTTGTTCATCTTTAGCCGGGTTAGTTCTTGAGCTACCAATAAAAGTTCCTCCTTCAAAGAATTCTCGTATAACATCATTAACATCTATCTTTATGTATTTGTTTTCTAAAACCCCTTTCCATCCGTCAAGATATCCGTATAATTCAAAGCCATACTTTTGGCAAGAAAGATAGAGCCCTTTAAGATAGGCGTTTAACCCTGGAGCGTCTCCCCCACCTGTCAATACAGCTATCCTCATTATAACCACCCCTCCTTCCTATAAAACACATTAAATCCCTTAATCTCATAATTAAAAATTCTACAAAAATTCCTCAAATCTTCTTTTATCAAAATCATTCTCTTTAAAAATAAAATTGATATTTCCTTATTTTCTCAAACTATTGATCATCAATCGAACAGCATAATCATAAGCGGCATCAAGTTCTTCCTTACTCTGCCAAGATAAAAATCCTGCCCCATATCTACTTGCTGCATAGCCTAAAACTAAAGCTTTATATACATAATCTTTCTCATATAATTGAAAAATCTTAGTCCCCATAATAGAAGAGCAACCCATACTATAAAGAAAGTTTTCCATATTATAACTTGAGCCAACACATCTAGCAAAAACAACTTTGTAATTTCTTACTACAACAAAATTAAGAGCATTTTTTGACAATGTTATATTTAGCTTTCTATTATATTCATCAAGATAAGGATATATGAAATAAAAACTTAAATAATAATTACTCCCCTTTGACTTGTTATATGCAACCCCCTCAAGCTTAACCCCATAATAACCATCTATAGAATTACTACTATCAACAGGATAGGATGTAATATAAAAATAATAATTTCCATAATCTTTATTTAATTTTTCATCTTTACTAATCACATCGGAAAGTAAAATTAAAGTCAAATCATAATCAGTAAGATATTCATTAGCAAAACAATAAGAAAAAGAAAAAATGGTAACCCAAATTAGAATGATAATCATTTTTCTCATCATTAAACACCTCCCTATAAAGATGAAAATAAAACTTTAATAGCTTCCTTAAACTTTTTATCTATATCAGCCTTATCACTCCAAGAAATATAGTCTAAGTACATACATTTTATTGCAGCATAACCCAAAATCAATCCTTTATGAACATAACTTGTTTCATAAAACTGAAAAACTTTTTTCGTAGTAATAGCAGTACAACCCATATTATTAAGAAAATAAATTATAGTAGAAAAATAACTACCCTTATCATAAAGATACTTAGAATAAATTACAAAAGATAAATGCTCCTCTTCTAATGATATTATAAAATAAAAATTATCTTTCATTAAATAATAACCAATATCCTCAAGATAAACATTATTAAGAGAATATATAAAATAAATTCTAAAATAGTAATATCTATAGCTATCAGAACCAAAATACTTAGCTTTTAACATTGTTCCATAGAACTTTTTACTAACATCACTATAATTTTCAGGATAAGAGTAAATTTCAAAATCATCAGAAGTTAAAAGCACAGTTACATTATTATCATTAAGCATGTTTTCAGGATTTTTGTAATATGGATAAGAAAAATTAAAACACAAAATAAAAATAAAGAATAAAATACTTAAAATATATCCTCTTTTACATTTCATCTTTAAAACACCTCCTTATTGTTTTAAAATCCATAGGGTTTTTATTTTAAACAAAAAAGTAAAAAATCCCTCCATTGTCCTTCAAACTTTAATGATTATTTAATTGATTTATATCAATAATTTATAAAAGTTTTAAAAAAATTATTTTTTAGATTTTTTCATTAGTTAGCAAATATTAATTATGTTCCATTTTAATCACAAAACTTTTATTTTTACTGCGACCCATTAAATAAATTTCGTCATTTCGATTAACAAAGATAGAATATGGGTAGTCTGACGAAAATATTTCTCCCGAAATCCCATCCAATACCAAAGCCGTATCACCTTCATTATCTCCATTGAAATCTGTCCCCACTTCTCTCCCAAAAGTTTTATCTATTTCTCCTGTGGATTTCAATCTTATTATAACAGCATCTTTATGAGAAAAAGTATAGAAAGAAAAACAAGAAAAAACATCTTTACGAGTATATCCTGTAATGTAAATGTTAGATGAATGAACTGTAACGTCAGAAATATTTAGATTATTAAATAATAATTTTCCCTTTCTTCCAAAACTATTGTCAATGTTTCCCCTACTATCTAATTTTATTAAAAACGAATTTTCATCAATACTATAAGGTAAATAAATTCCTGTAAGGTAAATTTGAGAATGTTGATCAACAAAAACTCGACTAACTTCCGCTCCCCAAAAACCACCAATTAATAAATCTTTTACAGGAATTATTACATTTCCTTCATTCCCAAAATTCCTATCTAAACTCAAATCATTATTCAACTTTAAAATAAAAATTTTATTTTCAATATTAGGTTCGCGATAATCAAGAACACCAGCAATATATATCTTGCCTTCCTTATCCACATACAAATGTAAAAACTTAAATTCTTTTTTTTGAATTTTTGCTAATAATATCTTACTCACCTTTTCCCCAAACTCTTTATCTATTTTACCATCGATATTAAATTTTACTACAACTGGGATAATATCAACAGTACTACGTTTACGAAAAATCTGCCTTTGGTAGGCAATATAAATATTACCTTGTTTATCCATAGATGCCGAATTAATTTCATTATTTGAATAATCATCATCAAAAATAATCACCTTTCCATTATCTCCAAAAGATTTGTCTATATTTCCATCATTATTTAATTTTAAAATATAAATCCTGCCAAACATACCTGCTTTAGTGTTTACAGAAAAAGTCCCAATAATGAATATTTCTTTATCTTTTGCAAAAACTGAAATAGGTTTACCAATTGATACTATATTTAAATTATAGTTATAAATCATATTGCTAACAATATCAAACCTCCCTTGCTTAGCAAAACTACTATCCCACTTTCCATCATTATTCAATCTTATTATAAAATCATTGGGACTTGTGATATAAACTCTTCCTTGGTCATCAACAAACATCGAGTTTATAGGAGCTTCACAAAGAAAAGCAGAATCCCTATCTTGATCACCATCCATATCCCTGACCAAATCCGTTCCAAAACTATTTGATACCCTATAACCAGTATTTTTATAACAACTCCAAAGAAAAAAAGATATTAAACTTATAAACAATAACAGCAAATATTTTTTTATCATTTTTACATTTCGATACTTTCGAATACATAGATTTTTTATTTTATTTTGTGATTATATTTAGTTAAATCCTTGGTCATATTTTTTTGGTGAGCTTCGATGGTTCCACCACCTATTTCGATTAATTTAGCTGACCTCCACATTCTATCAACGACAGCTTCTGCAAAATATCCATATCCTCCCAAAACCTGCATAGCATTATCTGCAATTTCCTTGGCAGCAGTAGAAGCAAATAATTTTACTCCATCGGTATCCACTCTTTGCCCTGGCTTGTTTAGATCAATCTTAGAAGCAACATAATACAGATAACTTCTTGCAGCCATATATTTGGCATAAGAATCAGCGATATACCTTTGGATCTGTCCAAACTCTTTAATCGGTTTTCCAAAAGCATACCTATTGTTCGCATAATCTATCATTATTTCAATACACCTGGCAGCAATTCCTGTAGATATGGCAGCCAAAGTAAGCCTCTCTATTTCCAAATTTTTCATCATATGTATCAAACTATCTCCTTCCTTACCCAATAAATTTTCAGCAGGAACTTTACAATTTTCAAAAACAAGCTCAGCGGTAATAGATGATCTCATTCCTGTCTTATTCTTCAACACTTGCCCTAAAGAAAAACCTTCAAAATTTTTTTCAACAACAAAAGTGCTTATTTCTCTTTCCCCAGTCTTAGCATAAACCAAAAAAATATCCCCAGGAGTATTATTATCAATTGCTCCATTGGTTATGTAAGTTTTTCTTCCAGTTATGTAATAATAATCTCCTTTTCTTACAGCTTTGGTTTTCATAGACATAACATCTGTGCCTGCATCAGGCTCAGTCATTCCCATAGCTCCTATCCATTCTCCTGAAATAACTTTATCTAAATACTTCTTTCTCTGATGATCATTAGAATTTTGATAGAAGTTATTAACAAAAAGAATAGAATGGGCAAGATAAGCTAAAGCAAATCCTGGATCAGAATAAGCGAGTTCCTCATGGACAATAACAGCAGCAACAGCATCCATACCAGCACCGCCATACTCTTGAGGCACAGTTATACCTAATAACCCCAACTCTCCTACTTTCCTAAATAAACCAATATTAAATTTTTCTTTAATATCATGCTCCAAAGCCTGTGGCTCAACCTCATTCTTCACAAAATCCCTAACAGTTTCTCTTAAAATAGAATGTTCTTGTGTAGGAGAAAAAAGATCAAAACTAATAGTTTTCATCATCATACCTTACCTCCCAAAACCATTATTACCACAATTATAAAAATTATAGAACTATCGATAAAAACCTCCAATGAAAACAATACTAAAAGATACCGACAAAATTTAGAATTACCGGCATAACAAATAAGAAAACAATCCTTATAAACTACTATTGACTTGTATCCTGGTATTTCTTCAAACCTATCTTACTTCGACATTTTCTTGTCTTATAGGAAACTTCTTGATAATCTCTGTTAAATATCTGCCCTCAACACTTCCATACTTATCTTATCCACATGTTGAAATATTTGTCAAAAATCGTCAATTACAAATTCGGTAGCTTCTTCATTTTATGTCCACACAACTTGCTATCTAATTTCCCCATTGCCAATTTTTTCCCTACCTTTTTATTCTATTTTTATTACAAAAACGTCATCATTAGAACCATTAGAGCTAGATCCTGTAACATAAACTTTTCCATTTTTATCCAGTGCTATTGAATAACCATTATCATCAGAATTTCCACTAGCAATGTTGTTTAAAATAACACCGGCATCAGTATTTCCATCTTTGTCTATATCTCTACCTAAAGAATTTCCAAAATCACTATCTATGCTTCCATCACTATTTAACCTTATTACATAAACATCAGTATTAGAACCATTAGAACCCCTTCCCATAACATAAATTTTTCCATTTCCATCTATTGCCATTGAAGGACCAATATTACTATTACTGCCTGCGATGTTGGATAGAACAACAGCGCTGTCGTTATCACCATCCATATCTATATCTCTTCCCAAATTACTACCAAATGTATTTGATACTTTTCCTACTACAGGTATAAATCGTTTCCCACCACAACCTGATATCATTAAAACTACTACTTCTACCATTAGCAATGCTAAAATTACTAAAATCTCTATCTTTTTTCTCATTTTTATCACTCCTTTTTCCCTTTTATTTGTCTACCCTTTTATATTTTTCCCTACATATATTTCAAAATTTCTTGTTTTAGGATTTTTACCAACCCTTATTCATATTTTCTCCCACTTGTAATTCATTTTTCTTTTTTTGGTATCAAAATTCATTCCACATATTATTACTTTCTCTTCCAACACATACTTACCATAATATTCCTTTTCTCTTATCTGCTCTATTGCTTTCTCTTTATCTCTGCCTACCTTTATCTCGAAAATATACACCCTCTTGTTTGGCGTTCTTAGAATAATATCAATTCTTCCTAATTTCGTATGCAATTCTGCATTACATTCAAAACCCGTTGAATACAAATACACATACAAAAACGAGTTTATACTCTTCTCATCATTCCCATATAGATCATACGGTATATTCTCTAACAATTTGTTTATCATGTACTCTATTTCCTGAAAATCACAATTTTCCAATGCTCTTCTTAATGGATTTATCTCACTATCTTCTCCTTTCCATTCTCTTACAAATTCTCTTAACAAGTTTTCATTAAAACTTATCTGCACCTCCTTATTTGGATATCTCAATTTATAAAACTTCCTATCATATTCTTCTTTTTCATAATCTATCGTTAAATATCCTGTCTGATACATTAATGCTTCTATACTTATCTTCTCTACATCTACTCTATTCAAGTCTTCTTCTGAAACCATTAACTCCAAATTTGGCATCTCATACTTTTTCTGTCTTATCTATTTTATCAACACTTCCGGCTTCCCTGTCTCATACCAATAACTACTTTTTTTCTCTCCTGAAAATACAATAACACATCAGGGGTAGGGGGCCCCCTTAATCAATGGATTGTATATTTTACTACTTAGCCACCAATAGCCATTATACCACTCCCTTATCTCTAAAAATTCTTCTTCACTTTCTATTATTTCTCCAAACACATCTTCCAATTCCCTTTCTGTATATCCACATATATCTCCATATTCCTTACTTAAACTTATATCTCTCAATTGGTTTAATCCTGAAAACAAAGACACTTTTGCAAATTTACTTATTCCCGTTATAAAGACAAACTTTAAGTACTTATCCAATCCCTTTATTGTTTGATAAAACCCCTTCAATACTTCCCTTATTTCATTGGCCAATCCCACTTTCTCTATATTATCCAATATAGGCTTATCATATTCATCCACCAATAATACCACTTTTTTTTCACTCTTCTCGTTTATACTCATTATCAATTCACTAAATTTTTTAAAATACAACCTTTCCATTAACCTTATTCTATGTCTCCTAGCGTAGAAATTAACACAAGAAATTATGTATTCTTTCAATTCCTCTTTACTTTCCACTTTCCCCTCATCAAATGCTATCCTTACTACCGGATACTTTTCCTTCCAATCCCAATTGTTTTCTAAATACAAACCTTCGAATAATTCTTTTTTTCCTTCAAATGCACAACGTAAGGTATCAACAAACAAGCTTTTACCGAATCGTCTAGGACGCGATAAAAAATAATACTTTCCCCCTTCCATCAAATTCTTTACATACTTCGTCTTATCCACATAATAGTATCCCCCCGTTCTTATCTCCATAGAGGGGACCCCTACCCCACAAAGCTACTTATTCCTATCGGTAATTTCTTCATTTCACACACCTCTTTTTTTATTAAATATTTGAATCGCTCTCAGCAGGATTTTCCTTCCAAAACTACACATTCTTTAATTCGAAAAATCCCAACACTAACAAATTACTATCTCTTTAACCAATCCTTTGATCCTTTTTTATATTTCTCCAATCAACACACGTTTCCTATACCTTTTTCAAAATATTATGTTTCAGTCACATACACAATTTTTATGATTACCTTATATTAAGAAACTTCTTGCTAACCTCTATAAAGATAGGCAGATTTATTTTTTAACTTAACATAATTGTAAAAAAACTTCATAAAAATTTTCGTATTTATCAACATCTCTTTTGACATCATCAATATTCCTATTGAATAGTTAGTAGGTATATATCCTAAAAGAAAATACTCCTTACTTTTTAATTGCTGAATAATCATATACCGGTGAGAGATAAATGGCTTTATAGATTGTTGGTTTTAGCCATTCATCTCTCCTTTACCCGAAGGAAGGCTTCACCTGCCTTTAGGCAGGCTTCACCTGAAAAAGAGATCTTTCTAGCTTTGGTTTCGTAAAAACAAATATTGACACACTATCTTAATAAGGATTACTATAGCCAATAAAAACTTCTTACCCATTTAACTAACTTCTTTCCTTAAGAACTAAGTAAATAAATACTGCAATTCGTTAAACAGGGTTATTTCTAAATCAAAAAGTTTATAAGGATCAATATAAAAACTTTCTAAATCTTTAATAAAAGGAACAAAAACAACTTTCTCAAAGTTTTTAGCAAGCTCCTCATAAACATCCATCCCTTTAACGTCATTTTCAAAAATCCTATTAACAAAAAGAATAGGAATTTCTTTTTTCATTTCCTTTAATAATTTTACAAACTTTAGGGTAGTATGGAAAGATAAAATTGAATTAGAAGAAACAACCCAAAACTCTGCCTTGGGTAAGAACCTAAATATGTCAAGAATAGGATCAGTGAGAGTAGGAGGAGTATCAAAAAGAAGTAAATTAATATCTTTCCAATTAGTAATCGTAAGTAATTCTAAAAAAACATCCGTTATTTCTTCCCCCCTTAAAGCTAAAGGATTATCTTTTGAGAAAAAATTAACAGATAGCAAAAAAACATTTTTCAAAACCTCCGGCAAAACTATACCATCTTCTTCCTTAAAAGTAGAAGTAGAATTAAAGATTATATGTAAAGAAGAGCCGGTAAAATCCAAATCGCAAACCCCAACTTTAACAAACCTTGAAAACACCAATGAAAGCAAAAAAGTCAAAGTAGACTTACCAACCCCACCTTTAGAACCACATATAACTATTATTTTTTTATTTTCTAAATTCTTTTTTATACCTTCTACTCTTATATCTATCATTACTACATTATTATTAACAAAAATTTTTCCAATGTAGTTTTATCTAAAAATAAGAAAACTTAGTATTATTAATCCAAAACAAGAATTTACTATTTTTATTTTGTTTCGCATTTTTCAATAAAAACGCCCCTACCTTCCACAATCTTAAAGTCGTTAGAAAAACATTTAGGACACTTAACAAAGATATGAATAGATTCAGGTAAAAAATGTATATCTTCCTTCTCCTCTTCACTTAAATCAATTTCATCATAATAAAATTCATTAGCACAAACATTACATTTAAATTTCGCTTTTACCTCTTGAAAAGATACATTCACATCCATTCCATTAAGCTCAGATAACAAAGCATTTTTAAACAAATCAATATCTATTTGTTGAATTTGACCAATATATACAATAATTCTATTACAATTAAGGGATAAAATAGTTTCTTTAGCAGCTCTTGCTAATGAAAATTCATGCATGTTATTAATCAAAATCCCTTAAAACCTTTCCATTCTTACAAATAACTGTTCCATTTTCGAAGGCTTTTTTTCCATTAACAAAAACATTAACTATCCCCTTAGCCAAAGATTTAGGATTAGAATAAGTAGCTCTATCTTCTATTTCTTTATAATTAAAAACAACAAGGTCAGCAAAAAATCCCTTCTTTATAGCTCCCCTATTCTTTATGCCAAACTTTAAAGCTGGAAAATAAGTCATCTTAAAAACTGCATCAGACAAAGATATATCTTTCCTTTCTTTAACGTAATAAGAAATAAATTTAACGAATGATCCAAATGTTCTCGGATGAGGAAACGCAGGAGTATCACAGTTTCTTACGGCACTATCGCTTGCTACCATAACAAAATCTTGTTTTGCTATATAATCCACTTCCTCCTGATCCATTAAGAAATAAATAGCTCCCAAGTCATATTCTTCAATTCTCATTAATTCTATCACAGTCCTTGCCTCACTTAATTTCATATCCCGAGCTATTTCACTTATCGACATACCAAGATACTTGCTAAGTTTAGGGTTATATGCTTCAGAAATTATTATCTTATCCCAGGGAGTATGAGGATATTTTTCTATTTCCTCTGCAACCATTTCAGGATCCTCACTTATCTTTTTGATTATTTCTTCTATCGACCCTTCTAAATATTGTGGAGGCAATACTTGAGATAACCCCGTATTAGAAGCGTTATAAGGATACTGATCAGCAGCTATGTTTATACCACTATCAATCGCTTCTCTTATCTTTTCACAAGCTTGCAAAGCCTTACCTCTTCCACTTCCTGCAGCTTTTAAATGTGATATTTGAAAATTAACCCCTGAAAGCCTTGATATATCTATACTCTCTTGTATTGCTTCCAAAAGTGCAGAACTTTCTGACCTCATGTGATTAGTAACAACCCTTTCTTTCTTTTTTACAACCTTAGCTAATTCAACCAGCTCTTCCAAATCAGAAAACCTTCCTGGTATGTATATTAAACCAAGTGATAAACCAATTGCTCCTTCATCTAACGCTTTTTCAACTTCAAATTTCATTTGCTGCAATTTTTCATAGTCTAATTTAGTATTAGAATAACCAACAACTTCCGCTCTTATCTGACCATGGCCAACTAAATAAGCATGGTTAACAGCAATCTCAGTTTTTTCTAAAAAATTCAAATACTCTCCTACTGTTCTCCATTGAATATCCTCTATCCCATAAGATTTTGCTTCCGTTAAAATACTACTAATCGTATTATTTGTTGGACAAACAGAAAATCCACAATTACCAGATATAACTGTAGTAACTCCTTGTGAGATCGCACTTTCTGCCTCAGGATAAGCTATAATAGTTAAATCACTATGACTATGAACATCTATAAACCCTGGACAAATATAATTTCCTTCTATATCGATAACCTCATAATTATCCTGATTTATTTTATCTTCAAAAATAACGTCTTGTATAATCTCGTTTTCTATTATAATACTGCCTTTTTTTATTTCAGAATTCTTCTGCCCGTCAACAATAAACCCATTTTTTAATAAAAGTTTCTTTGTCATTATTTTTGCCTCCTATCTATATTCTCTAAATAATACCAAACACAATATACTGATGATAGCAATTATTTTTTCTCCCGAATCCTTCAAATCAAAATTAACAGAAACAGATCCATCTAAATTTTTTTTCATGAATACTTGGCAAATAACTTCTTCTTCACTTTTTCTATCATCCAAGAAAATTACTTCAAATTTTGCCATAGCACACCTTGATTTTAAACAGGATTTTAAATATGACAAACGGGTAAAAATAAAAAGGGAAAATTTCCTTTACTTTCCATACTAAATCACTATTTTCGAAAATTTCATAATCAACAAAAGGATATATTAATTTTTTATTATAAAATGCGTATGTTTTTTTGTTTTTCACAAATTAATTTCAACAAAATTAATCACAATAATTAAATTTTTTGAGCAACAACATTATCAACCAATTGCTTAAAAACTTCAAAATTTTCAACTGCCAACAACTGTAGATTTTTCCTATCTATCTTAATATTATTTTTCTTGAGTAAATTAATGAACTTACTATAAGATATTCCACAGAGTCTACAAGCTGCGTTTATTCTTTCAATCCATAATTTTCTAAAATCTCTTTTCTTTTGTCTTCTATCCCTATGAGCATACTTACCTGCATGTAATAAGGCTTCGTTAGCAGTTTTAAATCTTCTACTTCTTGCTCCTCTATAACCTCTTGCTAATTTAAGTATTTTTTTATGGGCTTTCTTTTTAATTTTTGCTCTTTTTATTCTCATATAAATCTCTCCTTTACACTAAACTTTGCTTAAATTTTGAATAGAGGAAATAGTTTTATTATAAAACAGAGTGATTCTTGATTTTTTTCTTGCTGCTTCATTTTTATGAAAGACCCCTTTTGAAACAGCTTTATCTATTTCTTTGTATGCTTGTCTTAACATTTCTTCAACGTTCAATTTTTGCTGTTCTGAAAAGTTAGATTTTAAATTAATGATGCTTTTTCTGACATTTTTCAATAATACCTTTACTTTTTTGGTAATTTGTTTATTCCTTTGGGTTTTTTCAGCCACTTTTCTTAAAATTTTTCTTTTCTTTAGCCTTCTCTTTTGTTTCTTAGATAAAGTTTGTTCAGACATACTCTACACCTCTCCTTTATTTATTCTATTCATAAAATTCTATAAAAACTTTTATTTACCTTTTTGTGCCAATTCTACAATAGTTTTAATAGGTAGGGATTTTGGACGTTCGATAGGGAATCCAACGGCTCTTGCCCAAACAACTTGCGCAGTCATCCCCATTATCCTTGAAACACCAAACATAACAGTATAAAAATCGTATTCCTTTAAATTATAGTGATAAAGAACGGCTCCAGAATGCCCATCAACATTAGGATAAGGATCTTTAACTTTACCAGTCGCTTTTAGAATATCAGGAACAACTTCATACAATAACCTAACCATCTTGATAACATCTGAATCTAATTTCTTATCTTTAGCAAAATTAGCAAAAGCAGTATATCTTGGGTCAGTAACTCTCAAAACAGCATGTCCAAAACCTGGTATAACCTTCCCACTTGCTAAATGATTATTTATATATTCAATTAACTTATCTTTAGGAGGAATACCATTGAAGAATTTAAGAATATTAAGAATCCATCTTAAAGATTCACTACTTGCATTACCATGTAAAGGACCAGCCAAACCACACATTCCCCCTGCAACAGAATAATATATATCAGATAAAGCAGAACTAATATTGAAACACGTATGAGCACTAACGTTTCCACCCTCATGGTCACTATGCAAAATTAAATAAATTCTAATTAAATCTGCAAAATCCTTGTCCAACACAAAATCATCATTAACATTCAACATGTTAGCAAAATTAGCTCCATAATCAAGGTTTTCATTAGGTTTAACAAAAACATCATCCCTGTATGTTCTTCGATAAATATAAGCAGCGATAACAGGAGCACGGGCTATTAAATTAATACAATCCTCCAACATTGGCTTCCATAAATCCCTCTTACTCATGCCCTCATAATAGCTCTTTGCAAAAACAGATTCCCTCTGCATAGCAAGAATAGCCATAGCAAACTGAGTCATAGGATGAGTATTAGCAGGTGTATTCCTCAAAACCTCAATGACATACTTTGGCAATCTTTCCCTTATCTTTATATACTCTTCTAATTCTTCAACTTCATCCTTAGAGGGTATTTCTCCCGTCAGTAAAAGATACCATAAACCTAAAACATAAGGAAAATCAGAAACCTTCGGTAGAAGTTTTATGACTTCATCTATCGAGTAGCCCCTAAATTTTATCCCTTCATAAGGATCAACGACAGAGATTTCGCAAACCAAAGCAGGTACATCTCTCATACCACCTAAAACTTGAGAAACTTTAACATCAGCAATTGTTTGCTCACCATAACTTTCCAATACACTCTTATACTCTTTTCTCCACTTATCCACTACATCTTCCATTCTCTGGAAAAGGCTAACCTTTAGCTTCATAGAGACCCTCCTTTAAACAATGTTAAGAGTATATAGTTCTTGGCATAACTGTTTTATTTTTTGGGCAGACTTATTTAACTCTTCTTTCTCAAAATCACTTAAATCAATCTCCACAACTTTTTCTATACCTTTGCTACCAAGCACAACAGGTAACCCTATAACCAAATCATCATATCCATACTCTCCCTCACAATAAACAGAAACAGGAAGGATTTGCTTTTTATCAAAAATAATAGATTTAATCATTTCGAGAGTAGAAGCAGCTGGTGCATAATAAGCAGAACCAGTTTTTAGAAGAGAGACTATCTCAGCTCCTCCATTCCTCGTCCTCTCAACCAGTTCTTTTAATTCCTCTTTTTTTAGCATTTTTTCTATAGGAATACCGGAGATTGTTGTATGAGTTAAAACAGGAACCATCGTATCCCCATGGCTACCCAAAACAAGAGCATTAATATTATCCAAAGATACACCCAATTTTTCAGAAATAAAGTACTTAAACCTTGCAGAATCAAGAACACCTGCCATACCCATAACATTAAACCTATTCCATCCATAATTTTTTAAAATCTTGTAAGCCAAATAAGTCATAACATCAAGGGGATTTGAAACAACTATGACTATACTATTTGAAGCATATTTTCTAACATTTTCAACTACTTCCTTCATTATGTTAGAATTAGTATTCAATAAATCTTCTCTTGACATACCCGGTTTCCTTGCAATACCTGCTGTTATAACAACTATATCACTACCTTTAATATCTTGATAATCATTACTACCTACAATTTTAATAGAATTATTGAACACTGCCATCATTTGCATCATGTCCAAAGCTTTACCTTTAGGCATGTCCTGAACTACGTCAACCATAACAACATGAGCTAACTCATTCAAAGCTATTAAAGAAGCCAGTGTAGATCCAACATTACCAGCACCTATTATACTTACTTTTCTCATAAACCTTCTTCTGGGGATTTATATACCGCCAATTCCCCAAGGCGGTTATCAAGCATTTATAAATTCATCATACTTTTCTTCTAATTTCGGATCCACTATTAAAGAAAGCAAATAATCACCAAATTCCCTGGTTGTAGCACCATCATTTCTACCTGTTATAACAACCTTCCTTTCAAATTGATTAGCAACATCAAGAGCCATATCTATTTTTTTAGCAATACTTTGAAATCCTATATATTCGAGCATCATTGAAGCAGCTTTGATAATGCTGGAAGGATCCGCATAATGTTGCCTATTTTCCTGAACCATCCTGGGAGCACTACCATGTATAGCTTCAAACATAGCATATTTACTGCCAATATTAGCAGATCCTGCGGTTCCAACTCCACCTTGTATCTCAGCAGCCTCATCTGTTAAAATATCCCCGAAAAGATTAGGTAAAACAAAAACCTGAAATTCACTTCTCCTTTTAACATCTATCAATTTAGCAGTCATTATATCAATAAACCAATCATCTGCTTGTATTTCAGGATAATCCCTTGCAATCTCATAGAAAACTTTTAGAAATATACCATCAGTTGTCTTTATAACATTAGCCTTATTAACAGCAGTTACCCTTTTAAATCCATTATTCTTTGCATATTCAAAAGCCATTTTTATTATTCTTCTACTACCTGCATAACTAATAAGTCTAAAATCTATACCAAAAGTGTTTTCAAATTCTATTCCCTTCGATCCAAGAGCATAAAGATCTTCTGTATTTTCCCTAAAAAATATCCAATTAATCTTCTCGTTCAAAACCTTAACAGGTCTAACATTGGCAAAAAGGTCGAATTCTTTTCTAAGGAAAACATTAGCACTTTCTATATTAGGAATGCCTTCCCCTGCTTTCGGAGTAGTAGTAGGTCCTTTTAGAAATACATTACATTCCCTAATTTTTTCAAGTACATCGTCAGGAACAGGTTTCATTTCCTTTATTCTTCTTTCTAAAGTCAACCCTTCAATATCTTTAAAAATAACATTTCCTTTTTCTATTTCATCTTTTAATAAAATCTGCAATATTCTCTTTGCTTCATCAACTATATAGGGTCCAATGCCATCTCCCCCGACAAATCCAATTTTAATAGGCCTCAACTTAGTAAAATCAATAAACTCAGTATCAGAAGAAATTTTCTTTACTCTTTCCATTTGTTCTCTTATAATATCCTCAAAATATTTCTTTGCTTGTTCCCATAAATTATCCTCAATCTTAATTATTTTCATACCACTCTCCCCTTTTACATTCTTAAATTTCAGCATTATCTACAATACTTTTAACTTTCTTTCTTATTCTTTGAAGTGCATTATCAACAGATTTAGAGGGAATGCCCATTTTCTTAGCTATTTCACTATAAGTAAATCCTTGAGATTTTAATTTTAATATTTCCCTTTCCCTTGGGGTTAATTTAGAAAACAGAGTTTCTTTTATTTTACTTTTCTCAATAAAATCTATTATAGCATCCTCTATAGATTCCTCCTGATAGGCACCATGTATTATTTTAGAAGGTATAATATAGTCATATAAATTTTTTTCAGTAGATCCTTCATCAAAAATATTACTTTCTAGAGAAATTGGATTTTTTAAAATTTTCGATTTATTTCTATTAGAAGACTTTATAGCAGTAGTAATCTGTCTTTGAACACAGAGATTAACAAAATTCAAAAAATTACCTTTATTTTTATCAAAATCTTGAATAGCTTTAAGAAATCCTATGTAAGCCTCCTGAACTATATCCTCTCGTTCAGCACCAGGAATGTAAAAAGGTATAACTTTTGAAAACAAAAATTTAGAATATTTTTTTATTAATACTTTCATCGCTTCTTTATTTCCTTGTTTTGCCAATTCAACAAGTTCCTCATCACTTAAATTTTCCAATTCATTATTATTAAATATACCTTCAATATTTAATTTATCTTTTTCTTTTCTTTTCTTTGACATTATACATTCCCACTTTTCACTATAATCCTTTGATCAAAAGTTTTTCTTTCATCATATTCAAAATACTCATCCATCCTGACAACATCCTGTTGATTATACATTGCAAATTCATAAGTATTTTCCATTTCAATTACTTTAGTAGGACAAATTTGTTCACAAAGTCCACAAAATATACAAGCACTGACATTTATTTCAAACTTTTCAACTATTGTCCTTCCCAATTCATCTTGCAATACTTCCATCCTTATAGCTTTAACAGGACAAATTTGAGCACAGTAACCACAAGCAATACAAACACCACTTTCACAACTTAAACATCTAATTCCTTCATCTATACTATAATCATTTATATCCACATTATTCCTGACATACTCAGGTAATTTTGCCATAAATTCCCTCCTAAACAGCTACTGCTTTTCTATAAACTTTATTAACATTAAGAGGTCCCAGTATTTTAACAAAATCTTGGCTTAGAATAGGTGGAGTCTTATTGGTTAAAAAGTAATGAACTTTTTCAGCAGTTCTATTTCCACTGGCCAAAGCAACTATTGCAGGCTGTGGACCATAGCAAGCTTCACCTGCGGCAAAGACTTTTTTCCTCTTTGTTTGTCCAAACCTATAAACAAAGCCATTAGCCATCGTATCAAAACCATCAACGACAATCTCTCCTCTCGGCCCAACAATATCCTTCGGAGCAAACGGAATATCTATATCTCTTGAAACAGCTAATATTATAGTATCACATGGTATAACAAATTCTTCGTTTGTTCTGATTATTTTTTTCCTACCATTAGGCAAAAGAGGACCATAAACACATTTGGCAACTTTTAGACCTTTGATATTATTATTTTCATCAATAACAACCTCAAAAGGCATAACTTGGCAAATAAATTCAATATCATCATCTTCTTCAGCTTCAACTTTTTCTTCTTCGCTAACAGGTATATCTTCCCTGGCTAATATATCAACAATAGTAACTTTATCGGAGAAAACTTTTTTACAAGTCCTTGCAGCATCTATACCTGTTCCACCTCCACCAATAACAACAACTTCCTTACCTATCTTATAAGTTCTTTGTCCCGTATTCCAATCTTCTAAAAACCATTCAGCTTGAATCAAATTGACCTTCTCAGCATTTTTCAAATTCAATCTTCTTGGCTTAGTTGCACCAGCTGCAATAATGACCGCATCATAATTTTCTTCTAAATCACTAAACAATATTGCACAAGAAGATAGATGATTTATTTGGTCTTTATAATTTTCCAATTCCTTTACAGAAACAATATTTTGATATTTTTCTTTTTCTTCATCCCCTATAATAGTAACATTATAAAAAATTCTTCCATTTTCAGTAAAAGTTATTAGATTTTCGTATTCTTTATTCATTAAATCCTTATCCAACCTAAAGAAAGCAACTCCAGAATACAGGTATCCTCCACAAAAATTGAATTTTTCAAACAAATCAACTTTATGTCCGAATCTGAGTAATCTATGAGCAGCAGCAATACCTGCAGGCCCTGCTCCTATAACGGCTATTCTCTTATTAGTTGGTTCAGAAACGATTGTATATTTAATAGTTTCCTTTCCCCGGTAATAATTTTTAATATTATACTCACTGATCGCTTTTTTTATTAATCTAATAGATATTGGTTTATGATCCTGCACTCCTCTACTACATGTGGTTTCACAAGGAGCAGTACATAAATTACCAAAACAAAAAGCAGTGGGATTATTAACAGTTTCTTCACTTAAAGATTTTATAAAATTACCCTCTCCTGCTAACATTACATATCCTCTTGCATCAACATTTGCAGGACATCCTCTTACACAAGGTGGTAAATTAAAAGAATAATTCAAATAATTTGTTCTCTTATATATTGTTTCAACAGTATTAAATGCTCTAACTCTAACTTTTCCTCTCCATCTTGCAAATGGTTCTCTTATAGTCAAAGGATAATTAACCGTATATATTGGTTCTTTCAAAAAATACCTATAGGTTATATTCAATCCCTCTATTAATCTTCTTAATCCATCAGCCAAGAAATTTAGAGTTCCAATCATATTAATCTCCTCTCCCTATGTAAATTTTGGGATATTTCTATACTTTGTTGATAATTTAACATTTCTTTTAGAAGCCAAATAAACAACAAAAGCAAATAAAATCCAAGAAAGTACAGGAATCTTATTAAATAACAGGACATCAATAGCAGAAACCATCATTGAAATAAGAGTTATTGGAATAAATGCCTTCCAAGCCAAATCCATAAGATGGTCTATTCTTATTCTTGGATAAGTCCATCTAAAGAACATTATCAAACCAACCACAACAAAAGCTTTTAATATGATCCAAATAAAATTATCATTTATAGCCATAATATAACCATAAATTCCAATGCTTTGAAGCAAAGGAGAAAGTAAATTAAGTATTGAGTGAGGAATAAGAGAATATCCCCCTAAAAATATCGTTGCAATAATTGCACTATTAAAAAACAAATATCCATATTCCGCTAAATAAAATAAAGCAAAGGTCATTGAACTGTATTCAGTAACAAATCCTGCAACCAATTCAGATTCAGCTTCTGGTAAATCAAAAGGAGCTCTATTGTTTTCAGCAACCATAGACCACAAGAATATCACAAACATTAAAGGACTATAGAAAATCAACCAAAAATGATCATTTTGAAAACTAACTATATCAACTATTTTGAAACTACCCGTAAAAACCATAACAGCGAGAAAAGATAGAAGAAGAGGAATTTCGTAACTAAGCATTTGAGCAACTGTTCTCAAACCACCTAAAAGAGAATATTTATTGTTAGAAGCCCAAGCAGCCAAAACAAGAGATAAAACCATATAACTTGAAACAGCAAAAATAAATAACAATCCAACATCAAGGTTACCTAATAAAATGTAGTTATTCGAAAAAGGAAACATCCCAAAAGCAACAACTACCGTTGTAAAAGCAAGTATAGGAGAAAGAATATACAAAAACGGGTAAGATCCTTGGGGAATCATTATTTCTTTTTGTATTAGTTTAATAACATCAGCTATAGGTTGAACCAATCCCCCTAACCACATATTTTTAGAACCTGCTTTTAAAAGAAAAGGTAAATTAACCAAAGTAGGCCCCATCCTACCTTGTATCTTAGCAGACAATTTTCTTTCTATCCAAACATTAACAATAACACTAACCATAAGCACCGTGATAACTAAGATAATACCTATAACAGAAGTAGCAATAACCATTGGCAAATTACCAAAATTCTTCCATATACCACCATTAACACCTAAAATATTATTAATCAAAGCCAAAACTCCAAGCATATCCATTAAATAGTAAATAGGTAAAATTAATAAAATTAAAGCAAAAGAGATAAGAAAATAAAAAACGATTGTTTTGATTGTAAAATTGACAAATCTTAAGATATCATTTTTCATTCGTTAAACCTCCCTTACTAAATCAAAAATACATCGACATTTTTCTCATAATATTTTTCTCCAGCAAAAAACTTTATCCTTTATTAAATCACAAAATACCAAAACATATTTAAAATTTAGATATAAATTCTACATTTTTTAACATTTTTTTTACAATCTAAGAGAAAAAAGTAAATTATTAAAAAATAAAAAAAATAAGGAGGTGAAAAATATGAAAATAAATGGATACAACTTATACGTGGCTAATAACAATAAAAAAACTCCCGATTATCCACAGAAAAATGATAATGTAGATGGATATGGGAAGGAAGAATCCAATAGTCCAGATTACTACGATTACACAGATGAGTATGCCGGTGGAGGCGGTGGAAATTCTTACGAATACAGTGGCCCCGATGGTACTTACGATTATGACCCATATCACTAAACAAATAAATATAAATAGTAGAAGAAATCATTAAAACAATAAATCGAAAAGATTGGAAAAGATCTAGTTTATATATTCTCCTTTCCCTTATAATTTTATTTTTCTATCGATAAAATTTTTTAGAAATTCGATAGCTTTGTTCATATTTTTAATACATTCTGGACTTAATTCATTTTTCCAAGAAAAATCATATCCCCTTATCTTTAAAATATATCCCTCCAAATTACTGTTATAGTACTTTGCAAGGGAAAAAATATTTTTTAGGGAAATGTGATGAGAAAAAGAAGATAATTTTTCGACACTTTCCATTTTTTCAAAAGAAAAACAATCTACATCTAAAGATGCATCAACAAATATGACCATATCAAATTTTACTATCTTATCAATCAAATCAAAGTCAGGATAATTAATAACTATCTTTTCAATTTGATCATATTTAAAATCTTCAACAAATTTTATTCCTAATCCATCGTCAGCTCTTAATTCATTACCAACACCAACAAGTAAAATCGTTTTCACTTTTATATCTATTTTTTATACAAATTTTCAATAATATGCAGTAGATAAGGAGGTATTCTCTGAGGTTTTGAAAAATTTTTAAGCAAATAATTTATTTTTGCTATTTCTTCACAAGAAAAACTTAAATCAACACATCTATCAACATTATCCGAAAAAACAACAAGTCCATGATTTCTCATTAAAACAACTGCCTCCTTAACATTCCCCAGCTCCTTTTTAACTTTTTTAACAACTTCAATCCCCAACTCTTTAGTCCCTGGAGTTATATACTTAACATAAACGATCTTTTTTATTTTTAGGTAATATTCAGGTAGTAAAGAAAGCTCTATTTTCTTTTTTGTGCAAGAAAAAATACAACAAAATAAAGGATGTGTATGAACAACACAATTTACTCCATCAAAATTACGATATATTTCCAAATGCAAATTTATCTCACTTGTTTGTTTATTACCATCTATTAGATTATTGTCCAAATCAACAACAGAAATTTTTTCTACATCCAATAATTTTTTTCTAATAGAAGTTGGAGTGCAGAAAACCAGCCCCCCTTCCCTTACACTAATATTACCCGAAAAGGAAGGGAAAAAATAATCCCCTAATTCATCTATTACTTTCTTTATTTTAATCCAGGACGATATCTTCGTCTCTTGATTTATCATATTTTTTAGCAATTATATTAGCATAATCTTGCATATAAGATACTTTTTCAAGAGAAGGTTTCTCAATATTAGAATAAATAAGGTTCAAGTTTTTGTCAAGTACTAACAATACTCCACCTAATACAGGAACTTCTTTCCCATCAAACATAACTCCAACAGGATAAGTAAAAGTAGCTTCAATATTGATTCCTCCATTCATTCCAGGAACAACATTAGCTTTTAGATCATTAATAATAGAAAAATCTGGAAAAGTTTTCTTCAATATTTCCAATAACTTTCCACTTATATCATTACCTCTTAACAAATCATCTTTTAAAGTCGACAAATCAATATTTTTCGAATCTTCTATTTCTTTTTTTATATCATCTAAGGACACTTTTAATAATCCACTTTCATTTGCAGCTTTTACCAGGAAATTTGATAACTTTGAGTCATTATAGAGTATATCTGCTACGATAAATGATTTATAAAATTCAGGCATTGTAGATGTAGCAACAGGTGAAATTTTTGTACCTATGGAAAAGACTTTAAAAAACTCATCGGCCGCTTCTTTTACATTTCCTACACTTTTAGCATATTCACTAAAAGCTTTATAAAAAGTTGTACTTAAAGGTAAAGAATAATGATGAGGCTCCTTTTCATCTGTACTTAATTCCTTATAATCCTTATAATTAACCAAAGAACTAAGTTCCCTAATTGGTTTATTTACATTTATCTGACTAATATCTCCATAAGGATTATTTTTAAGAATTTGTTTTTCTACTTCCAATTGGGTATAAATAGCAGGCCCGAAATATTCAGATATTGAAGAAATAAAATTTGGTTTATAAAGATCATCAATATTAACACTTATATTAGGATCTTTAGCAGCTGCCAAAAATGCGTTAATATCTCCAAAAGCTTCATGAACAGCAGCAGATTCCAAATGAAAAGTATTATGAATATAAAGTGGTCTCAATTTATCTAAAGTTGCATGCCCAACTTCATGAAAAACAACATCACTATCCTGAGAAGCATTATAAACTTTTCCATCTTTATAGGAAACAAAAGTACCAAGAGACAAAATATTCTTAGAAGGAATGTAAGCAGCATTAGTTATAAACTTTTTAAAATAATCTTGCCCTAACAAGTCAATCCCCACAGAATCAAAAAACTTTTCTTGGATTCCCTTCTGCCATTCAACTACATTCTTTTCAATACTGTAAGCAGTTACAAATGAGGAATAAAGAATAGATTTCGGTTTTATATTTGTTAAATCATTACCACTTGTCGGTAAATTAGACATTTCTTGTTTTACCTTATCATACTGTTTTAAAACATTAATAGTATGATCAGTCTTTATAATATAGGCTTTTGATGGAAAAGATTTGATCAGATCCTGAATAAATTTTTCTTTTACAGAATCGCTTTTTTGCTTTTCTGTAGTATCGATGGTTTTATTCTTTTCTGACTTTTCCTTTGATATTTTTATTAAGCTCGAAGAAAAAATATTTTGTTTTATGTATTCTTTCAATTTATCCTCATTTTTCTCCAAAATAAACTCTCTTATCTCAAGCTTTGAAGGCAAAGTAGTTTTATAAAACTTATCCTCATTTTGAGGATGATAATTAATAGTTGGATTATCAAATTCCGCAACTTTTTCAGAAACATCATACATAATCTTAGGTAAAACACCATTCAATAAATTTTGTATCTGTAAATTAAACAATTCAATCCCTCCCTTCTAATTTTTATTTTCAACAAAACCTTTCAAAAATCCCCCCAAAATAACACTCACAGGTCTGTGGTTAGACGCAATAGCAGTATTGGGATCCTCGTACTTTTCCAATACATCAAAACTACCTTGAACAACATACTTAGAAATATTCGGAGTAACTCTTATGTAATCAATTATACTTGGTTTTGGTTTATCAACATATGTTTCATTTTTATCACTACTTTCAATACTATTATTTTCATTAGCTAAATTTTCTATGCTAAAATGGGTAGGAGTACCAGTATCTTTTGATTGTTTATCAATTTCCCTAACATCGATAAAGCCAGCTTTTTCAAACATCATGCTTACTTCAGAATTTGGTAAATCGTTGTAATCTCCAAGTATTATAGTAGGGATATTTTGTTTTTTGGCTAATTCTATAGTTCGTTGAGCCTCTTTTTTTCTTTGCTCCTCGGATTTAGGATCCATTTTAGCTTTAAAATGAACGGCAAAAATTTGAACATTAAATGAAGGAGCTAATTCTACAATAGCTTGTACAGGAGGACGATAAAAAGTATTATCACCCTCATTAATAGTATAACTTTTAATAGGAAACTTTTTATCCACAAGTAGAGCACACGCTATTCCTCTACCATCACTTTTACCAACAATAATATTATACCTATCCTGCAAACCAGCCATGGATAAAACTTCTTTGATAATATTAACATTCTCAACTTCTTGTAAAGCAATAATATCACTATTCAAATTCTTAATAACTTCAGCCAATGCTTTTTTCCCTTTTTCACTTTTAGGTGGTCCATCATCCTTCGATGGATCATCAATATTATCAAACAAATTTTCCACATTGTAGGTCGTTATTTTTATATTTGACACTCTATTAATCATTTTTTCCCCCTTTCATAGTGTCATAAATTGACTATTCAAAACATACTCCAATAAAAATAAATCTAATTGTTAAATAATTGTTAAATTTATTCAACCAAACCCATTTTTTTGATAGAGAGCCTTTTTTATTTTTTAATAAAATATAAACAATAATTATCTGCAGGAAACAGAGAAATATTTGTGGAATACTATAAACGGGAAATTTATTCATGGGGCTGTAGCTCAGTGGGAGAGCGTCTGCTTGGCGTGCAGAAGGTCGGGGGTTCAAGTCCCCTCAGCTCCAACTAAAAAACATTAACGACCAAATCCTCTTCGCAATAAATAAATTCTGCCAAGCCTATCAAAAAGAAATCATAAAACTATTAAAACAAGAAAAACTACAAAATATCACAGAATTACAAATTAAAATAATGACAACCCTCCATAATTACCCTTATCCTTTGAATTTATCAGAAATTCAAAGAGAATTAGGGCTCTCAAAACCTACAATTTCCAAAACCATAAAACTACTATCATCAAAAAAATTAATCAACACAATAAAACAAAAAAAGGAAAAAAAACTTACTTTAACACTAAAGGGTACAAAAATAATAGAAAAAGTTCAAAAAATAAACAATTTATTCGCAAAAATTATAGAAGAAACATCCAATGAACAAATCTATTACTTTCTCTTCCAGCTAATAAATAATCTCTATTCAAAAGGCTTCGTTTCCTTAATAAACATGTGCAAAAATTGCTACTTTTTCGAAGAAAAAGAAAAGGAATTCTACTGTAATTTCTTGAAAAGAAAATTAGAGCCAAAAGATTTAAAAATATTTTGCATGGATTGGAAAAAGAAAGAATAAGGAGTTGATTAAATATGTTTTTTTTCAAAAAACAAAAGGAAACACAAAAAATGACAGATAAAGAACTTTGGAAATTCAGAGGAAAAAATTGCCCGTTCGCTAAAAAAGTAAAAAAAGTTAAAGATAACAAAGTCCAAGAAATATTTATGTGCTACGGATATATTGAAAAATTTGAATTAGATGAGAAATTTGAAATATGTAAAAAATGTTCAGTTCCTGAAACAATAACATCAAATCCAACAGCTTGTAAGAATTTAGCAGCGTTGGATATGAAAGGGAAAAACGGCACAACAAGATACTACTGCCAAGTCCTTAAAACTAAAGATTTAGATACAAAACGATGCTTACCACAATTTTGTAATTATTATGAACTTCGCCCACAAGATCAAAGATTCACACATTAGCTTTCTACTCCAATTTCTCACTTATCTTACCACTAACCCCAGGAAAAAATTCAAATCATATTTCATTCTCCAACATATCCAATACCTATTGAAAGGTTTGAAAAACTAACTCATTCAGGACTACTTCACTATCCTCCAGTATTCCTCTGATGTTAATAACTTAATTATTACCAGATGTCTGTACAAAAGAATTGATTACATTACAAACTAAGACTTTTTTCCTCAGAGAATTAGAAGTGGAATTGTATTGATAGTTAATAACTATCTTTATATGTTCACTATTTAGGTTTAATTGTTCTCCACTATAATATACCCAAACAGATTCTATAAAAAATTCATTTTTACTTTAATCATTTGACTTTTATAATTTCTCCTTCTTTTAAAACAAAATTCTGAGGATTATAGTATTCATAAGCTTTCGATAAAGGTATTTTAACCGTTAAAGGATACTTTGAAACCATATCATATTTCAATTCAATAACTTCATCTTTTTCTATCTTTTCGAAATATACGATAATTTGTCTTGTAGTTGTTTCAACATTTTTGACTTTAGGGTTATTTTGAATTTTTGAAATATCAACATTAAAACCTGGTGGGATTCCCAAATCAAGGACAACCATTTCTAAAATCCCCTTGCTCAAATTTTTAACTTTAACAGAAACACTAACTTTTCCACTAACCTCTAACTCTTTCCTATCATACTTAATATCGATATCAAGTAGAGGTTTAGTAGGTTTATAAAACGAGTAAGGTAAGTAAAAATTGTAATTTAAATCCGTAATAACTGGATTTTCAGATTCAATAACAACTTTATTATTTCCTTTCCTAACAAAGTTTGTTACATCAACTATTCTATAAGCCAAATCATTTTGTTCAAATTTCAATTCAAATTCCTTGTTATTTACAACAATCCTTACCTTATTTGGCTTTATAGGTTTAGAAGCGTAATTATCAAAAGTCGTAATGGCCTTCAAAGCCAAAATAGTTGGTTGAGTAGAATACCACATTCCCCTATTATCTTTTGAATTAATTAAAAACTTAACAGCTTGATTTGCCAATTCTATTTTATCTAATTTTATCAACCCAAGTATAATTATTGAAGTAGTTTCAATGTCTGAAGAAATTTGTTCACCGTAGAACAAAGTTTTGGCATTACCTGGCCAGTATACATAATCTCCTTTCTTTATCATTCTTTTTTCAAGTAAATCCATCACTTCATCAACTTTATTTTTATCAGTAATAGCAAAGATATTTAGTATTAATCCCAAAGTATAATTATCTATGTTATCTTTATTACTTTTTAATTGGCTATAAATAAAATTAACAGACTTTTTTATATTTTCTGGATATTGCTGAATTATTTTTTTGTCATCATCAAGCAAAGACATCAGAATGTAAGAAGTTACAGTTAATTTTTGTTTTTGTATATTTCCCCAGGATTCCTCGTGTAGATAATTTTTATCAGGATCCCATGATCCATCACTATTTTGTTGTTTCATTAAAAACTCCTTCGTTCTTTCTATTAATTTTGTATCAACGAAGAATACTTTCTTCATATCTTTGAATTCCATTAGTCCAAAGGCAGTAAGTACCTTATTTGCAGGTTTGTCGCCAAACCAAGAAAATCCTCCACCTTCTACCTCAAAAGTAAGCAATCTTTGATATCCTATGTTTAAATAATACTCCGCTTTCATCTCTATAGAAGGATTAGAAATCCCTCGTCTCCTAAGATAATCCAATACCAAAATATTGGGATAATTAATAGAAGAAGCCTGCTCGAAGCATCCATAAGGCATGGACAATAACTTATCAAGCCCACTTAAAAGTTGGGAAGAAAAACTCGGATAAACATAAAAATAAACTCTTTCAGAATCATCTATCGCATCATTAGGTATAACAAAATCAAAATTTTTTGAACCAGTTATAAAAATAGAATTACTTGAGTTTACAACAAATCCATCGGGAATAACCTCTATTTGCTTTTTTATTGCATCCTTAAAACTACCACTATCTGCATAAACAGTTAACTCATTAATTCCAATCTTTTTAGATTTTATTCTAAAGAAAACACTTTTCACTGAGTTAGATTCTACAATTAATTCTTTAAGATTCTGATCCATCAATTCAAACCAGTTTTCTTCCTTTAATCCAATCTTAACCGTTAGTTTTTTATTTGTATAGTTATATACAACAACAGGAATAGAAACTTCATCATTTTTGGTTAAAAATAAAGGATTGTTAACATCGATAAAGAATTCTTGAAAAACGGTTATATCTACGGTTTTAGTGCCTATTTTTCCTCCGCTTGAAACTCCAAAAAACTGTGCTTTCCAATTGGTTATACTATCAGGTAAAGTCAATGATAGTTTGTAGTTTTTATCAACCGTTATTAATGAGCTGTAGAAAGTTTCAGGAAAATATTGCCTAACCAAGAAATTTTCTCCCTGATTATTTTCCTGCTTTTCTTTGGTAATAGTCATTTTAGGAACAGCAGTAATAGGTCCTTCCACAGTTTTTAATATCCTTACCCCTTCTTCTAAACCGTATTTAGGATAAATTACATCATCTTCTGTACCAAACTTTCTGTCAAAACCAGCACTTATGATTTTAATATCGTATTTCACTTTATCAATTTTAAACTCTGTTCCCCATTCATCCTTTAAGTCTTTACTCGTCAGCCCCAAATCCTTTAAACTGTCAGGGAATTTTTTATGCAAACTGTAATAATTGAAGTATCTATAATATATTTTTTCAGCCTTTTTTAATGTTTTTTCTTTTTTCAAATCAATACTATTTATGAAATTAAAGTGCACGTTAGATATTCCCTCATCCACGTATTTTTTATCGAGTAAAGCTTGAAGTAAAGTTTCCTTTTTCTGAATTATTAAATCTTTTATAGAATGGGCCTCATATTTTGGTTCTAATAATTCTCTTTCAAGTTGCAGGTATAGTTTTAACAACTCTGGTTCAGATTTAGCAAGATAGAGTAAAGCTTCATCAACTATATCGATAAAAATATTAGCTTTCTCAGATGTTTCAATATTGAGTACAAGTTGATCCCTTGCTTTATAGGTATCTTTATTTTTTATAACATTAATTTTCAGTTCATTTGGATCTTTAATAATAAATGATTTAAAATTGTTGAAAATAGTTCCGTCATTTTTTACAAAGTATGCTCTTATGATTAATTGTCCAACAAAATTTCTATTAACCGGAATTTCATAATCTTTTTCTTTAAAAGCTTGGACAAATACACTATCCATCCAAACAGTTCTATAATACGTTTCATTATTAACAAAAAAGTCAAGATAGACATTTGTCGATACATTTGAATAGAGCTTAAATTTCAACTTGTCTCCAACATTATAAATCGATCTATTTCTAAATAAAAATACTACTTCTTCCTTCGAAGAAGCTATTTCTTCTTCGAATTTCTGTCTATTATTTTTTGAGTCGATTACTTCAAAAACAAATTTTTCATGTTGGTTTTTTGGTGCATAACTAAATTCCAAAAATCCATTCGTCTCAAATTTTTTATTGAAAGGAGATTTAAAATTAACGACAAATTTTTGGTCCTCATTTACACTATCTATGATTAGATAAAATTTATTTTCTATGCTAACAGTAGGCGGATTAGATGGAATAATATAAGCATTTATAGGTTTAAGGAATACATCAAACATAAAAGTTTTTTGTTCTACTTGTCCTGCACTATCCTCAACTTGGACATCAATTTTTATCATCCCTTTATTTTTATCTATTCCTGCAATAAAATCAGGGACTTTTAAATCAAAATTAAAAACCCCATCTTTATCAGTCTCTCCTTGGATCGAAAAAATCTTATTGAAACCTACATCAAAAACATAAACATTTATTTTTACTAAGCAATTATTAAGGTTTTTACCAAAGAAATAGGAAGCCTTAAGTCTACCCTTATATTTTTTACCTACCATTAAACCCTCTTTAGTGTCCAAACTAAGGTCAATCTTAAACTTAGGTAAAGTATATTTTTTTACTTCAAAAGTGTTAGAAGATAAAATTTTGCCGTTATTTTGAACAGAAATTCTATATAAGCCATTAATAACAACATCAGAAAGAATAAATTTTTCAAAAATTAATCCATTATCAGGATTAATAGCTTTATAAAAAAGTTTATTAGATTTAGGGTCCTCAATAACCAATTCCAATTTTTCTCTGTAAGGTAAATTATTCTTAAATACAACTGCTTTAATATAAACTGTTTGTCCAGGTTGGTAAAGTGGTTTATCTGTAAATATTATTGCTTTTATATTAGGTTTATATTGAAGATCAATTACATTTTTATCCTGATCAACCTGGAAATTTAGCTGAACAACTTCATTTTCATTAATTTTAAACCCAGAAAGATTGAGGTTAAAAGATGTAGTGTTCTGTATCTTTTCATTTACTAAAACTTTATTTTTATAGGATATTTTAACTGGTATTTTTTGGTTTTCCTTATTGTCCATAATTATAATTCTGTAGTTTATATTTTGTAGAGAAGAAACATTTTTAGGTCCAGTTATTTGATATTCAAAAGCATTTGATAAATTTAAGAGAAAGAAGAACAAAATTATGAAAATCTTTGATTTTTTAAACATAAAAACACCTCCCCTTTATTTTAAAAATTTTATTACAATAATATTCTTTTGTTTCTTTACCGTTTTCCCTTTGTGAACTACTCCAAGCTATATGGAGTTTCCTGCTTCATCGGAGCCTAAAGCCTCTCCACTTTTCTTAAGGACAGTTCCTGTCCTACCAATACTGCATAGACACCCAAAAGATTCCTAACCCGTATTATATTTCGCTTCACAATTTTTCCATCCTCCTAACAAGCAATTCATCATGGAAAGACTTCTTTCTAATTCCTCTTGAATTTTTCCCAATTCATTTTCTACTTCTGTTTTTGTTATTTCCTCCTCAAACTTCCTCTTCTGTATCTCATAAGCACAATCAAAAATTGAAATCCCTTTATATAGATAGATTACTTATTTTTTCCTTTAATTCTCTAAATAAATCCCATCCTTTTTCTTTTTCTTTTTCTTTTTCTTTTCTTTTTGTTAATCTATATGCAATTTCCCTCGCTAATATTTTTGAAGAACCTAATTCCTTTTTTACTTCTTTCTCTATCTCCTCATACTCCTTAAAAATTTTTTTCATACAATCTTCAAATTCATTGATAAAACATAGATACTTATCCTTAATAATATAACCTTTTTCTTCTTCTATTTTTTCTATTTCTTCTATTTTTTCTATTTCTTCTATTTGTTTCTCGATTTCGTTTTCCTTTTCTCCTAAAGCTTTTAGTATTTTTTTAGCTTCCTCTTTTCTTCCATTCTCAGTTTTTTTATTTTTATCATAGTCAAATATAACATAACATGGTATTCCGTATAGTGAAAACAATAATATCCAATAATGTAAGTTAGCCTTTCCCTCAACAGCTATAATATCTATTCCTTCTTTATCAAGGTCAATTCCAACTTCGTTTAAATATACAGGTAATGCAAACTCCTCTGTTTTTCCTTCAGTTAAAATAACTTTATTAGCAAAAAGCCCTTTCAAAATGCTGTATGCAGATCTTCTAATATAATCTTGCTTAATACTATCTTCATTTTTATTTTCCCTATAATATTCCCTAAACTTTTCCGAAATTTGATTTACAGTAACATTTTTAACAATACTACTAGATTCTTCTTTTTTAACAATACTACCAGATTTTTCTTTTTTTCTAACAAGATAAATAGAATCCACATAATCCATTGAAATAAAATTAGGATTATGTGTAGAAATAACAATTTGTAAATTATCAAGTTTAGAAAGCTCACATAATTCTCTATAAAGCCACTTTTGAGCAAGAGGATGTAAGTGAGATTCAGGTTCATCTATTATCAATATTAAACTATTACCTCCTTTGAAATGTTTAGCATAAGCATAAGCAAAAAACAAAACAAATAATTGCTTTTGGCCACTACCAAGTTCATCAAAATCAACAAAACCTCCCTCTTCTCCTAACTCTTTTCCTAATAAAGGCAATACTCTAATTGTTTTAAAATAATTAGTTGGGTCATAAGCAGAAAAATCCATTTTTAACCCATACCTCATGTTATTAATTAGTTTATCAGAAATGCTACTAATTTCTTCTTTAAACTTTTTGAATTCCTCTACGCTTTCAAAAGTACTAACTATATTATTGTAAGTCTCTTTTAATTTCTTAGTGCTGTCCTCTTTAGATGTAATTTTGTCATGAAAAGCTTTAGTAACTCTGGATAAAAAAGTATATTTCGAAGCATAGCTTAAATGATAATCTATGCTCCTCTCAGTAGAAATAAAAATTGAGAAAATTTGTTCTCTTTCTTTATTAGTAATGTTTCTCCTCACTTTATTAGTATTTTCCCTACCCCCGTGTTTGTTTTCTGTTTCTATGTAAAACTCACTATCTTTACTTCTATCATTCGAAGTTCTGAAAACCATTTTTACTCTCTCATTTACTCTCTCAGATTCACTATCTAAAAGGAAACCACTTACTTCTGCTACTATACTTATCTCATTTGATTTATTTCTTGAATAATAATCACATTCTTGTAGATCCTTATATTTAGGATGATATTCTCCAAAGATAAAATCAATTGCTCTTAAAATATTTGTCTTTCCACTGTTATTTTCTCCAATAAGTAATAACGGTTTATCAGCAGAAAAATTTATTTCAATTTCTTCACCAATGGATCTATAATTTCTAATTTTAATACTTTCCAATCTTGGCATACTTCAAATTCCCCCTTAGTTATTACTTTTTGTAAAAATTCTGTAATAATTGAAACAAACTATCATTAAATTTTAAACCATTTCTAACTTCAAAATCATAATTAGCAATATGGAGCCATTCCTGATAATCTAATCCATAAATATTTATACACAAAATATAATCAAGCAAATCTATCTCTCCCTTAATTTCACTTGTGTTAAACCTATGTTTCTGTTCGTCAAAAACAGAAAATAACTTTTCCATAAACCAATTAGAAACCTTTTCCAACAAAATCTGATTACTCTGAATTTTTTCATACATAGGTAAAGGGAATTCTTCTAATATATCAATATTCATATGTCTTCCATCCCCGTATATCCTAAACCACCAATAAAATAAAGAAGAGTTCATAAGTAAAATAAAAAAATATTTATAATCCTTCTTGATCAATACATCTCTTATATCAAAACCTGTGTAAGGTTTTCTATCCCATGCATTATACCAATAGTTACCACTTGTTCTTATCCATACTTTTTCTTTATTACTATCCTTAGGGTTAAGAATGCTCCTAACTTTATCAGGATAATTTAGTAGTTTTTCAAGTATTTGGACATTAATTTTTTCACCAAGTTTAGGTAATCTATGAGGATATTTTTGATAAGAACAAAAATCCACACCTGTGGGTATTAAGTATTTTTTATCACATTTACTAACTTCAATTGAATACAAATCTGGCATTTTTCTAAACATCCTACTCGTGTATATACCATCTTTTCTATCAGAGCATTTATTTATTGCAAATAATAAAGCAACAGATTGAGACATATTCTGAAAAATTCTACATTTATCTCTATCAAAAACAAATATTTTTACTTTCTCGAAATTTTTATTTAACTGGCACCTGTTCCCTGAAAAATCCTTCCTGAAAGTTATTGCAAAAGTAATTATATAATAAAGAAAACCTCCCTTTCTCAATAGATCAATTCCTCTTTCTATAAAAGGACTTGCTATCTCTGAATCTGTTGAATAATTGTAGTTATTTTTAATATATTCCTTTGTTTTTTGTAAAGCGTTTAAGTGTTTTCCCGCAATATCGCCATAAGGTGGATTTCCTATGACAATATCAAAACCATCACTAATCCCAAACATCCATTCACTGTCAAACCAGTCCGCAGAAGCAGTCTGAGAAAATATATCAAAATTCGCTATCTTCTCTGCCACAAAATAATTCCACTTGTATTTTACAAGAATATCCTTTATCTGCTGCCTTAACAAATTCACTGCATCTTCTAATCTTTTCTTCTCCGTCCTCGTCCTAATTCTAAAAAACCTCTTGTATATATCCTTCAACTTATCAATCAACTTTTTCGCCTCAACAGGAATTAACTTACCCTTGTCAATCCCAACAAGGGTATTAGCAGTAACAAATTTAGTCTCAAGATGAGGCAATGGCTTTATACCAAAATTACTATCCAAAAAATTCACCTTACTCTCAACCAACAAGCTCAAAAAGAATCTCAACTTACATATCTGTATCGCTATAGGTTGTATATCCACACCATAAATACAGTTTTCAATAACATAAAGCTTCCTTGCATAATCCGGATAAGCAACAGAATCATCGAAACTTCTATTTATTTCTGTAATTAATTCATCCTTATCTACTTCCTCATTTTCCTCTTTTAATTTCTCAATTTCTTCCAACGCCCTATTAAGTTGCAAATCATACCACATTTCCTTGTCAGGATCAACTCTGTTCAACAAATGAACCAAAGCACGAACAATCCCCATCGGAAAAGCACCAGAACCAACAGCAGGATCCAATACTTTCAACTCATCAACCGCTTTGACAATTTCTAACCTATCCTCTTTGCTTAAAACAATTTCATCCTCATCATAAGACAAAACCTTATGAAGCAAATCCTGCGAAATATTCGTTCTATAACTTAAATATTGGCATACCACTTCTCTAACCATAAAATCAACAATTTCTTTAGGAGTGTAATACGATCCCGTTACCTTACGAGCAGTTGTATTCGTCTCAGGATTATAAACAGCAAGCAAATTTTCAAAAATATTCCCTAACAATTCCGGATCCAGCGATACCTCAACATCTATCGGACTGCTCTCATCAACCGTCCAACTATAATCCTTAAGAATGTTAATCAATCCCCTAACTTTTTCTACCCTCTTTTCCCCATAAAACTCGGATAAATCCTCTTTTCTTTCAGCAGAAAAAAACAATGAATCATCAATCTTTGCTCTTTTATTTTCATTCCGTGAAAAACCATCGATATAATCATTATCATCATCCAAACATTCAAATAAACCACCATTAATAAAAGGCACTCTCTCAAAAATCCTAATAAACTCATCCTTAGTAATAAGCAAAAATTTCTCATACCGATACAAAGTTTTAATACCAAAATTATTTCTATTATAAACAAACCCTTCATCTTCTGCAAATGCCCTATCATTAGGATATCTATTTAATGTAGCAAAAAATAAATTTTGTAACATACAATTGTAGTAATAATTTGAACTACCGAAATCCTTAATGATTCTTCTTAAATCGCTTTCATTGAATATTTCGTGAGGAACTAAATCCATTTGTTTTAAGAACCAAACAAAGATTAACCTTGTAAGCAAACGGATTAGATTATCTTCTATTTTACCTCCGGGAAACCAAACCCTGTTATTCATTGATTCCTTAATAGCCCACGCATACCAATTTTGGATTTCCTGATAAAACTCTTCAGTCAATGGGACAACAGAAAAAGCCGAGATTATATCCTCAAGTGTCTCTGTTTTCATCTCAGTAAGAGCTTTCTTGACCGTTCTATAAGGCTTACCTTTCTCAACATAATAGGTATATCTCTTGTAAAAACTGTATTCTTTTTTTGTTCCCTTAGGAATAGAATAAACGAGAGAAAACCGGAAATTGCCGTTTTGGTCAAAAAAGACAAAAAATCCAGCATCATAGAATCCATTCTTCAATAACCTTTTAGCAATTTCAAACTGCTTTTTTTTGCTCGCCCTTTCATTTAGTTCTCTTTCGTATTCAATAGCAAAAACACAAAAATTATTAGTTACATCAATCTTTACATCTCCCAATTTAGTAATTTCTTTAACATTCTCGAAGATTTTTTCTTTATCAAAGAGAAATTTTTGTTTTTCAAAGTTAAAACCGCTAAATTTAAAAAACAAAAATTTTTCAAGGTTCTCTAAACTAAAATTCAGGTTTTCAACTATTTCATTTATTTGATTTTGTGAGTAAGGCATTTTAAAAATCTCCTTTTTTAGTTCTCTGATCTTAAAATCTTTTTTAATAAAGATTTTTATATTTCCCAAAAAAATCCTGCTATATAATAAAATGTGCCAACCCTATCCCATTGTATCTACCACATTTAGAAAAGATTCTTGCATTGAAAAGGTTCTTGTAGTAAGGGGATCAATCTAAAAAATAGACGAGAAGATGAAAAGTAACTTCGTAAGAATCAATTTTTAGCAAATTCCATTTCTTTCTTATTTCTCTTTTTAAAAATCATAAACAATATTATAACAAAAACAAAAGTTAACAAAATACTCATAAAAGCCATGATAGGTAAAATCCAAAGGATAAGAGTGCTTAATAAAATTTTTATACTTACAAGAATATCCTCGATAAAACTTATTATGGGGTTTGCAGTTCCTGCCGTAGTAGTGGTAGAAGCTAATCTAACTACTCCCTTCGTTCCCATGGAAACTGAAGTTGTAGAAAGAGCAAGAGTTATTGATATTATCGCATTCTGCCAAGGCTCCAAATTTGCAGAGATAACCGCATATGAAGACAAGAAAGCAATAACAGGTTTTATTACAGTATATACACCATCTAAAAAATTATCAACAGCAGGAATCTTATCAGACAATATTTCAATAACAGTAGCAAGGATTAAAAATAACAATACTCTATCATCAGTTA
>JAUQQQ010000018.1 GCA_030549815.1 bacterium
AAGAAAGCTATACAAGAAAAATAGGAGAACAAGTAAACTATAAACAAGAATTAGCAGGATACCAATACAATAGCTTTAACTACGGATTTGGTGGATTTGGGTTTGGTGGATTTGGGTTTGGTGGATTCGGATATGGCGGATTCGGTGGATTTGGATATAACTGGTGGTAAAAATAAATAAAGACAAAAACAGAAGGGAGAGGAAAACCTCTCCCTTTATTTTTTATGTACTAAACCACTTCAAATGTAATGTTTCTTTTATATTGTTATAAAAATAAAATCCAATTAAAAATAAAGTAGTTAGTTAATCAATATTAGCAAATTTAAAAATACCTCATAATTTATTAAACAACAGCTTCGTGTGTCAACCTCTAAAATTGATTAAATTCATTTGTTTTACTATCGTAATAACTAACTCTTATATTTTGAAAAGATTTTTTTAAAACCTTATAAGGGTCATAATAATTGACATAAATTCTATTAACGTTAATATTTTTATTGATATTTACAGGAGAAATGCTTGTAGTTCTAAAACTAACCCTGTTTATAAATAATGAAGGATTATACGAAATATTAACACTAATACTAATTCTGGAGATATTAATAGGACTTATACTAATAGGAGATACATAAATAGGCGACACATTTACTCTTCCTACATTAACAGGAGAAATACTAACATTAGCTAAACTCACTTGAAAAACTATCATTAATGCTATTAACAATACTACCATTTTCTTCATCCCTCATCCCTCCTTTATTATTGTTCTTAATTACTCTATTAAATTTAAATTTCCAAAAAGGAAATAATATTGTAAAAAAATTGTAAAAAATAGATTTTATTTTTTTATGTTTTCAAAAAATTTACTCAATTTTGATCTGACTTTTTCATTGTTCATTACAATCAATTGGAATAAATTATTAGCAATAGAAATAATCATAGGAAATGGCATAAACATAGAAAAATATACCATCATCCATGAAAAATGCCCTATTGCAGATAAGACAGCATCAAACTTTTGAATACTCGAATATTCCTTAGAATTAGAAAGTATAAGTGCAAGTTTTAATGGGACAATCAAACTTGAGACAGCAAAAGAAATTTGTGGAAATCCCATAATCATTGAAAATGCTGCAACAGCACCTACGATATCCAAAAAACCTAATAATTTATAGAACCTGCTTTTTTCATTAATTCCTGCATTCACCTCAGCTAAACCATTTATTATCCCCTTCGTAGAACCAAAAAATATGCCAGCAGCTTTTATTACTCCAGCAACACCACCTGGAAAATTAGTCCGACTTATCAAGTTGTTTATAAAATCTTGATCTAAATCAAGTTTTTTTACCTTTGAAACCACATCTAACAAAAGATGTTTATCTTGCAAAACAGCAACAGCCCTTGATAAAGGATCTAATAAATCCGTTAATGTCAACCTACTCTTTATCTTATCCGCAAAATCCTTATCTACTTTCTTAAATAAATTTCCTATCTTACCTAATTCATTCATAATACTTACGAATTCACCAACTCGTTATCGTACCTGTCTATAACATTAGTTATACAGTGAATAGCTCCAGCTAATTTTGATATATTTGTAAAATCCAGAGGTATCGGTTCAAATCCTTCTTTTTTCATCACATCGATAATGTAATTATCCATATTTTCTATCCCAAATTGAGTAACAAAAGCTTTATTCCCACTTAACAACATATTGTTATAAGTTATGTAAGGATTACGTCGAGAAGGTATCATAATAGGGACTTTAACAACCCTAAAACCTTCTTCCTTTAATTTCTGTTCTATCTTTTCTAACTCTTCCTTATTTTCTTCTGCCAACATCATTGCCTCATCAATCATTGCTTTTATATGATCTTCTGTATATTTATTTGTATCGTATTTAAGATTAGGATCGCTAAGAAATCTAACTGTCATCATAGGATCCCCTAAAAGAGCAACCTTCTCACCTTCATCGTTCAAAATACTAAGAAACATATCTATATGAAAAACCGGTTGCTTATTTTCACCTATTATAACAAGCTTTTGGTTAGGAAAATTATTAGTAAAAAATTCAATAAACTTTTCTCTTGGTAACCCCTTTTTTTCAGAATACTTTACTGCATCAACACCAACAAAAATATAATTTTTGGTAGCAATAGTATTTCCCCCGTCCAATGCTAACTTTTCCAATTCCTCCGCACGCACATTTTCCTTATTAGCTTCTTCCTCATTCGAAATGTATTTTTGAATTTCCTTATAAACATACCTATCGTAAAAAGAAGGATACCATTTTCTATCAGGTTTAGATATAGTTATTTCTTCATTTTTCTTGTTGTAATTTACAAACACTTGTATAGAATCTCTGGCCCATATAGAAGGATCAATATCGCTTTGAATTAAAACTATTTTATTCAATAAATTTTCATCAATCTGCTTCTTCAAATCCTCTTTCAATTTATCATAATCAAGTTTATTAACCACGATATAAACCTTGCCAGGAATGTTTTTAACAAAACTTTTTATAGCATTGTAGTATTCCTCTTCTCGTTTTCCCCCTAATGTGCTGAAAGTCATTATCAGCTTTTTTATTTCCCCACTATTTTCAGGTAAGATGTATTTCCCTTTCAAATACTTGTCTTCGACTTTTCCCACTCCTTCTTGAGCCTCACTTTTCTTTAAGCCAACATTAATATTTTCTTGATAAGAAAAATTTGTGTTTCTAATTTCCTTCATCTCCATACACTCCACCCTCCTAATTTATTCATTATTTAAAACCTATATCTTTATCCTTAATAAATATCTTTTAATAAGTATTTTCTACCTTGTAAAAAAAATGTAAAAAACTATTTTTCTACAAAATTAAGATCCCTTGCAAAAGTCTCTTTAATAAACATCAAAGAAACAATCGATAAGCCAAAAAATACAAAAGTTAATAAAATAGAAGAGAAAACAAACCCCACAATCCCTTTTAGGTATATAAAAGCCGAAGTGATAATAAAAACTGAGCCTCTTACAAAATTGGGTAAAGTATTAACAACAGTGGATCTAATATTTGTTCCAAAACTCTCAGCCCCTACCAGCAAAAATAAAATCCAATACCCCGACGCAAAACCTAACACAAAATTATAAAAATAAAAAGTATAAACATTAAAATTCACAAAAAAGTAAAGTAAAATAGTAATAATAGATAAAACGTAAAAGAAAAGGATAGCTTTTTTTCGGCTCCTTAGTTTCTGAGTTAAAATCCCTGCAAACATATCACCTAACGAAACACCAAAGTAAGCTAACATTATACTATTTGCAGCAACAATACCTTTTTCAATCCCCACAGCTTGCCCAACCTCAGGAGAAAAAGTAATAAGTATAGAAAAAACAAACCATATAGGCAAACCTAAAAAAAATACCTTTAAATATCTAACAAACCTTTCTAAATTTGAAAATAATATTAAAAAATTTCCCTTTGACACATCCTTTTCTTGTTTACTAAATATCTCACTTTCCACAGTTTTCGAAATAAAAAAGAGTAAAAATAATCCTAATAAACCGCCGATAATGTACATATTTCTCCAATGTAAGAAATGTGATATAATAGATGCCACGACCGCACCAAGTAATCCAAACGAGGCCATCAAAGCATTAGCAAATCCCCGTTTCTCTTTGTCAATTACTTCAGAAATTAAAGTAACAGCAGCACCAAGCTCACCCGCTAAACCCACACCAACCACAAACCTCAATACCCCATACCAAAAAGCATCATTAACAAATGCGTTCAATAAATTACCTATAGAAAACATCAAAATCGAAGCAAATAGAATAAACTTCCTTCCAACCTTATCACCCAAAATACCCCAAAAAATTCCCCCAACCAACATCCCCAACATCTGTAAATTCAACAACAAAGCACCAATCGACATAAAATCATTGAACTTTAAACCCTTTAAAAATTCCCCTAAAAACCCTAAACTATTTAGGAATTCATTTATCTTTTCTTGATTTTTATAACCCAACTCTTCCAAACTCTGAACCCTTACAATACCAAATAATGATAAATCAAAAATATCAACAAAATACCCAAAAGCAGCCACAAAAATAGTGAAATTAATTAAATCCCTCTTTTTCTTATCAATCGCTTCCATTACCTTAGTTTTCCCCTATAAAATAAGCCTTTTTACCGCAAAGTTTGAGAATTATCCAACAATTCTCCTATCTTCGATTTTAAACTTTCCCTTATTAAGTAAAACTGTTCATAAGAAAATGGATCAGGTAAATTCCAAGAGATAGTCTTTTTTCCAGGTAAAAAAACACAATTGCTTTCCTCACAAACCATAACAAACAAATCAATATCATCAATCGGTATATCTTGAAGCCCTTTTGAATACTGGTTTTCGATCGGTATTCCATCTTCTTCCAAAACCCTAATAGCCATAGCGTTTATAAAACCTGCAGGTTCAATTCCAGCAGAAAAAACCTCTACATCAAGGTTTCTTTCTTTTATCATTTTCTTTGCAATCGCCTCAGCCATTTGACTTCTTGCAGAATTTCCAACACATATAAAAGCTATTTTTTTTATCATTTTTCTCCCCCTATACCTTCTTTTACAATTTCTTCAAGGGCGATTATGGAATGAGCATATGCTGCACCAGCGGACATCTCAACAGCAACCCAAATAGCTTCCATTATCTCCTCATTACTTGCACCCAATCTCTTTGCCATCCTCGTGTGACTTTTTATACAATAAGGACACTTAGTTACATGAGCAACAGCAATAGCAATAAGATGCTTTGTTTTTTCATCCAAATAACCATCAGCAAAAACACTTTTAGAAAACTCCTTAAATTTCTCAAAATTTTGTGGAATAAGGCTTTTCCTTAAATTTATGGCTTCCTTACTACCCTCAGGATAAACAGAACTCATATAGCCCTCCTTTAATTTTCATCAAAGAAAAAGTCATCAAAATCTTCTTCTTCCACTTTTCTACTTTTAGATTTATAAGGTTGCTCTGATTTTTTTTGTCCCCACCTTGGCTTTTCCTCAATAATCTCATCTTCTTCAAAATCCTCAAAATCTTCCTCTACTTTATAAGGTTTTCTTTCATATTTTTCGTATCTTCTTTCTTTTTCAAATTCATATTTTTTATCAGTATCAAACTTTTTATCTGTTTCTATTTTTTTCTCTACTTCTTTTTTTTCTACTTCTTGTCTTTTATCTAACATTCTAAATGAATCAATGATTATTTCATAGATTTTTCGTTTTGTTCCGTCCTGAGTTTCAAAAGTTCTTGTTTGTAGTCTTCCTTCGACCATTATTAATCTTCCTTTTGTTAAATACTTGGATGCTATTTCGGCTTGCTTATCAAATGATACAAGATCGAAGAAATCAGTTTCATCTTGTCGATCGACAGCAATTGTAAAGGTGGCTACTGCTTTTCCTTGCTGACTATATTTAAGAGTTGGATCATTAACAACACGCCCTATCAGAAATATCTTGTTATACATTTTTCCTTTATTTGTGGGATTTGTATACCGCTTTTCCCCACTGAGCGGAAATCATGTTTTAAGCTTCAAAAAAGAATCCACTAAATTTTCGAAAAATTTCCCTCTCTCTTCGGCAGATTTAAACTCATCAAAGCTTGCCCCACCAGGAGCCAATAATATAGCAATACTATCATAATTTTCCTGTTCCATAAAAGCCAAATTAACAGCCTTACTAAATGCTAACTCCATTGAGTTAAAAGCATACAAATATTTGAGAGAAAACTTAGCAAAAGGATTAATAAAAACATCAGCATATTTCCCAAAACCCAAAACCCCAATCAAATCCTTTTCATAACCAGAAAATAATTTTTCTATTTCCTTGAAACAATCCTCCTTATTAGAATATTTAGGTACACCACCGACCAATAGTATTATCCCATACCTTCGTACCCCATTTTTTAAGAAATAATTTTTAACTGTATCAATGCTTGATTTCGTAGCAGCTAAATTAGTAGCTTTACTATCATTAAAAAACTCAAATTTTCCCCATTTTTTCTCACTCTTCAATCTATACGCTAACGGCACAAAATCATCAATCACGTCCACTATACTCTTCCTATCAAAATCCACCTTCTTTAAATACTTAGAGTAAATATAAAAAGCAAGCAATGAAGGCAACAAATTTTCAAGATATATACCTTCCTGCTTAAAAAGAGGATTATTCAAACTACTGATAGGCAATTCAAAGACACTCTGCCCCTTGCATAAAATCATAATTTTTTTACCATCAAAACAAGCATACAACGATTTATCTTTAAATGAAGTATTCGAAAAATTCGAATAATTAAAACTCCTAAAATAACCCAATGAAGACTTTAGTTTATCAGATTGAAGAAATTTAGAAATCGTTCCATCTTCCTCATTTATTATAGCATAGTCCTTTTTCAATTGAAAATATAAAAGTTTTAGCTTAGAATTTACATAATCTTCAAAAGACTCATGTCTATCCAAATGATCCGAAGTAATATTTGTAATAACAGAAATCTGTGATCTAAAATTATTGGTCATTTTAAGTTGGAAAGAACTCAATTCCAAAACAACAGTTATGTTTTCCTTATCCATACACTCATAAGCAACTTCAGAAAAGGGATATCCAATATTTCCAGCTAAATAAACATCATCATTTAAAGATTTAATGAATTGATAAATCAGTGTAGATACTGTGCTTTTTCCGTTAGTTCCAGTAATTCCGATTATTGTTTTTCTTTGGCTCATCGTTTTATAAGCTGCCTCAATTTCAGATATAACAGGGACCTTTTGACTACGCGCAAATTGGATTATTGGATGATCAAATGGAACGCCCGGGCTAACTACCAAATATTTATAATTCTTTATCTCATTTATAACATACTGTGGCTGCTTACCTAAAAAAATCTCAGAAAAATAATTCTTGTAATTTTCATTAACTACCAAATTATAATTATCGTCAAATCCTTTCACTTTAAACCCTAATTTATTGTATAATTTTGCTACGGCTAATCCACTTTTAGATAATCCCAGAACTCCGACAGTATCCTTCTTTATTCTAACCATTACTAAACCTCCCCGAAATATTCATCATTATAAATTTTAAAAGTTTTCCAGCTCTTTTTATTCTTCTAAAATCAGTTAATAATCTATAAAGCCATTCCATTTTAATTTTTCTAATAAAAACGGGAGCTCTTTTGACAACCCCTGCCCAAACATCAATACTGCCTCCTATCCCCATAGCCACACCAAAATTTAACCTTTCCTTATTTCTATAAACCCATTTTTCTTGTTTTGGACTACCCATACCAACAAGCAAAAGCTCCACACCCAAATTATTAACATAATCTATAACCTTATCCTCATCTTCAAAATACCCATGATAAAACCCCACGATATTAGCATCCCTATATTTTTTTCTTAAATTATCAACAGCTCTACACACTATATCATCTTTAGTTCCAAGGATAAAAGTTCTATACCCTTTTTCAATCAATTTTTCCGCTAAGTCTATGCCGTTAATAGGCTCCACTTTTGTACCCGTTTTCTTGTAAAACAAATGACATATACCTATTGATTCAAGAAAAACAACTGACTGATTTATTATTTGATTAAACTCTTTGTCATTCATTGAATCTACAAACATTTCAGTATTAAGTGTAATAACGAGTTCTTTTCTTTTCTCTTTAATAAATTTATCTATAACGTCCAAGAGTTCTTGATAACGGATAATGATGGATTTTGGTTTTAGATGTGCTAAGCTTTCCTGCATCTTGTTCCCCAAGGTGTATCCTCAACGATATAACCTTTTTCTCTTATTTTATTCCTTATTTCATCTGCCAAGCTCCAGTTTTTCTCATCTTTTGCCTTCTTTCTCATTAGCATCAATTCTCTTATTTCATCAGGTAAAGGTTCAACTTTGAATAAATCTAAACCTAAAACACTATCCGCATTATTAACCAAATCAATGATAAACTTTGCTTCTCTTTTCTTAAATTGCTTAGGATATTTATTAATAAAGGTATAAACATCGTGCATAAGGTCAAACAAGGAAGACAGAGCTTTGGGAGTATTTAAATCATCCTTTAAAGCCTCATCAAAATTATCTTTAAATTTTTTCCCTATTTTTTCTATTTCCTCGTTTAATTCTTCTTCCTTTTCTTCCTCAAAAAATCTTTCTATATCAACAAGTGTGGACGTGAATGCAGTTAAAGAATTCAAAGCACTTTTTGCTCCCTTAAGATTATCAAAAGTAAAATTCAGTTTATTCCTGTAATGTGTTTGCAAATACAAAAACCTCAGGGCAATAGGATCATCTATATCGTTTATCGTTAAAATATTATTAAGTGATTTACTCATTTTCTGACCTTCGACAATAAGATGATTAACATGAAACCAGTATTTAGCTAACATTATATCGAAAGCCCCTTCAGACTGAGCTATTTCATTTTCATGATGTGGGAAGATTAAATCTATTCCACCTGCGTGTATATCAAAAGGTTGCCCTAAGTATTTTCTGTTCATAGCGCTACATTCGATATGCCATCCCGGCCTACCTTTACCTATCTCCACATCCCAATAAACTTCTCCATCCTCAGGAGTATAAGATTTCCAAAGAGCGAAATCCACGGGATTTTCCTTATCATACTGATCTACATTAACTCTTGCACCCACCATTAAATTATCTTTATTTATTTTACTTAATTTCCCATAATCTTTAAAAGAGGAAACAGAAAAATAAATACTTCCATCTTCAGTTTTATAAGCCAATCCTTTCTTTAATAACTCTTTTATAATGTCGACCATTTCTTTTATATGTTCCGTTGCCCGCGGATAAAAAGAAGCACCCTTTATGTTCAATCTCTCTATACTTTCAAAAAAATATTTTTCGTAAATTGAAGTATATTCTCTTAAACTAACTTTCTTCTGATTTATGGCATTAATTATTTTATCATCCACATCGGTTATATTAATAACGAGTTTAACTTGGAAAGAAAAATATTCCAGTGTTCTTCTTAGAAAATCCACACAACAAAAAGTCCTCAAATTACCTATATGAGGGTAGTCATAAACCGTTGGTCCACATGCATATATACCAACCACGGGAGGATTTATAGGCTCAAAATCCTCCACTTTCGAAGTTAAGGTGTTATATATTCTCATACAAATTGAACTATTTCATCAAAAACCAATAATTCTGCTCCGTTACTAATCATTTTCTTTATTGCTTCTTCACTATCATTTGGATTCACATCGACACCCTTGATAGCATCAATTAATAAATACACTTTGTAATTGAGTTTTAAAGCATCAAGCACGGTATTTAAAACACAATAGTCGGTAGCTACACCACAAACAAATAAGTTCTTAACATTCATTTCTTTAAGTTTTTGGTCCAAATCTGTATTTTGGAATCCCGAGTAAGCCTCCATATCACTTTGGAAAGCCTTGTTTATAATTATACTGTTATTTGGAATATAAATATCTTTATGAATTTGAGCACCCTCTGTATTTTGGACACAATGTTTTGGCCAAATTCCACCATTTTCTTTAAAAGATATATGATTTTCAGGATGCCAATCTCTTGTAAAAACAACAGGTAATCCTTTTTTTTCAAATATTTTTATGTATTCGTTAATAATGGGGATTATTGTATCCGAATTTGGGACTTCGAGCTTTCCTCCTGGTAGGAAATCATTTTGCATATCGACGACGATAAGAGCGCTACCCTGCCACTCTATGTTTTTCATAAATCCTTCACCTCCCAATCGAAAATGAAAGTAGCAGGTCCCATGTTTATAATTTGAACTTCCATTGATTTACCAAACGCCCCTATTTTTACTTTACTCCATCTCTTCAAAAACTCCTCTTGCAACTTTAAAAACAATTCATATGCTTTCTCGAATTCCAATGTCCTATCAAACGAAGGTCTCCTTCCTCGTGATAAATCAGCATAAAGAGTAAATTGTGAAACCAATAGAATTTCACCATCGATATCAACTAAATTTAAATTCATCTTTCCATTTTCATCTTCAAAAACCCGCAAACTCAAAATTTTATCAACAAATTTCCCAAATACTTTCACTATAGAAGGATAATCTTCTTTACAAAAACCAACCAATATGTTAAAACCATTACTTATCTGAGAAATAATATCGCCATCAACTTTTACATAAGATTCCTTAACTCTTTGTATAACAGCTCTCATAATTTTTAATTCAATATTTTCATTAGTATAAAAATTCGCAAAAACCAAAATTTCATCCTCCAATTCACATTAATATTTGATTTTACTTTAACAAAATCTCGACACAACTTTTTGCTAAAACCGTATTTTAGCAAAAATAAATCAACTAACCTTGCAGGATTTTTTTTTTTTTTTGAATAAATATTTTAGTAAAAAGTATAAAAGGAGGTGAGTATGGATGAAAAATATCAAAATACTAACCCTAATTATTACTACCTTTATCCTCAGTTCTATCGGCATCTTCCTAACAAGTTGTAATAATAACGGAATAAGTTTTCAATCTTTCTTTAGTCAATCTTCTGGTGGAAATAACCAACCATCCAACCCTTACTGGGCAAGATTAATTGATACTAACTACGCTACCGATTGGTATAATGGAGCAATATTTGATGGTAATAATTACTACATCGCTGGATGGCAACGAGATTCAACAAGAAAATTAGCATTAATAAGCTTAAATCTTGATGGTAACCTAAATTTAGCTAAATACTGGACTGTTAATGGATATACTAACGTTAGCTTAATTGATATTTTTATTTTTGACAATGATAATCTATTAGTTAGTGGCCGGCTTGATGACAACGGATTCGTAGGAAATTATAACAAAAATACAAATACCTTAGTAATAAAAAAAGTTTTTAATATACCTAGGTTATTTTCAATTTGTGATAATAATTTTATTTATTTAGCCTCTGTGGATAATAATAATAATTCAGATGGTATAGGTGGGTACGTATTAAAATTAAATAAAAATGATTTTTCAATCGTATCAACTAAGCAAGTAGTTCAAAGTGGTAATTTCGATTTTGATTTTAAAAATATAACACTACAAGCAAAAATTAATCCTGATTATATAGCGTTGCATGATTACATAACCAATAGAGTAGTAGTTTTAAATTCATCCGATTTAAGCCTGGTTAAAGCGTATGATACTAGTATCTTTCAAAATCCCCTAATAGATGAAAATGGAAATTTATACTTATTTGATAACGTAAATAAT
>JAUQQQ010000008.1:0-44356 GCA_030549815.1 bacterium
TTTTATCCAACTTCGTTGGATAGATTGCTTCGCAATCACACTCCACCTATAAGGAATTGAAAACAGTTTTAATTAAAATAGAATAGTTCATTTTATCCAACTTCGTTGGATAGATTGCTTCGCAATCGCAGTCTGTCCATAAGGGATTGAAACGGTATTAATGAGAATAGGAAAATTCATTTTATCTGACTGTGTCGGATAGATTGCTATGCAATTACAGCTACCTATAAGGAATTAAAATAGTATTAATTAAAATAGAAGAAAATGCTTTCTGATTGTATTGGATAGATTGATCACAATCCCATACTACCTATAAGGAATAGAAACCTTTTTAATTAAAATAGAAGAATTAGTTTTATCCAATTTAGTTGGATATATTTCTATGCAATCACATCCTACCTATGATGAATTGAAACTTACGATTATATCTCATTTGGATGGGACCCTATTGCAAATCGCAGCTTACCTATGAGGTATTGAAACTGTGTTAATGGAAACAGAAAAATTCGTTTTATCCAACTTCGTTGGATAGATCGTTTTGCAATCCCCGTCTACCTATGAGGAATTGAAATATTTTTAATTAAAATAGAATAGTTCTTTTTATCCGATGTTGTCCGATAGATTGCTTCACAATCTTAGTCTATCTATGAGAGATTGAAACTGTGTTAATTAAAATAGAAAAATTTGTTTTATCCGAGGTTGTTGGATAGATTGCTATTCAATTCCAGCTTACTCATAAGGTATTAAAACATTAAGAATGAGAATAGAATAGTTTTTTATCCAACTTTGTTGAATATATTGCTACGCAATTGAATCCTACCTATAAAGGAATTAAAACTTTGGTTATATATTACCTGTATATAGTTTCCCACATATAATACATTTTTCTTTTTTTAGTATTAAAATTCATTCCACATATTATTACATTTTCTTCTAAAGTATACTTAGCATAATATTCTTTATTTTTTATTTGTTCTAAAGCTTTTTCTAAATGTTTATCTACCTTAATTTCGAAAATGTAGATTTTTTTGTTGGGAGTTTTAAGGATAATATCAATTCTTCCCAATTTGGTATGCAATTCTGCATTACAATCGAATCCTGTAGAATACAAGTAAACATACAGGAATGATTTTATACTTTTTTCATCGTTTCCATATAAATCATAGGGTATGTTCTCAAGGAGTTTATTAATTCTAAATTCTATTTCTTGTGTATCAAAATTTTCCAAAGCTTTTCGTAAGGGATTGATTTCACTGTCTTCACCTTTCCAATCTTTTAAGAACTCTCTTAACAAGTTTTCATTAAAGCTAATTTGTACTTCTTTATTGGGAAATTTTAATTTATAAAACTTTCTACTGTATTCTTCTTTTACTTTGTGTATTGTTAAATATCCTGTTTGGAACATTAGTGCTTCTATGCTTATTTTGTCTACATCAACTCTGTTTAGGTCTTCTTCAGACAACATCAATTCCAAATTAGGAATTTCGTACTTATTATGTTGTATGAGTTTTATCAATACTTCAGGATTTCCAGTTTCATACCAATAGCTGCTATAAGATTTATTTTTTAAATAAAGCAAGACATCGAAAGGGTTGTAAATTTTGCTACTTAGCCACCAGTAGCCGTTATACCAGTTTCGTATGCCTTCTATCTCTTGTTCCTTTATTCTTTCTCCAAATGTAAGCAATAACTCTTTTTCAGTGTATCCGCATAAATCACCATATTCTTGATTTAGGCTAATATCTTCTAATTGGTTTAACCCACTAAAAAGAGAGATTTTGGCGAACTTGCTTATTCCTGTAATAAAGACAAACTTTAAATATTGATCAATTCCTTTTATTGTTTGATAAAATCCTTTCAACACTTCTCTTATTTCCGCCGCTGTTTCTTTTTTCTCTATATTGTCTAGTATAGGTTTATCATATTCGTCTACTAATAATACTACTTTTTTTCTTGTTTTTTGATATATTTTATATACTAGTTCAAAAAAACTCTTATAGTAGATCTTTTCAGTTATATCTATTTCATATATTTTACTCCAAAACTTTATATCTGCTTTAATATATTCTTCTAATTCATTACTACTTCTTATTTTACCTTGATCAAAAGATATTCTTACAACAGGATAATTTTGGTTCCAATTCCAGTTGTTTTCGAGATACAACCCTGTAAATAATTCTTTTTTTCCTTCGAAAGCAGATTTTAAAGTATCAACAAAAAGGCTTTTACCGAAGCGTCGGGGACGAGATAAAAAATAGTATTTCCCTTCATCAACTAATTTTTTAACAAAATGTGTTTTATCAACGTAGTAGTAACCTTCAGTTCTTATTTCTTCAAAACTGCTTATACCAATTGGTAGTTTCTTCATTATTTTCTACACTCCCACAAATTTCTAAATAATGACTTCCCTACATTTTATATTTACAAATCAAATCTATTATTACCTTTATTAAAAATTACAGCCTAACTGGAAGGGATTGAAAATTTCCTGTTCTGGTAGTTTCTTTCTCTGTGTTTTCAACAAAGATTGAAAAGAAAAGGTAAGTGGTTTTTTATGTTTAATTTTTTAATATAGGAAAATAGGGTAGGGAGTGAAAATTATGAAAATAAAGGTTTGTAGCTGCAGTAATTGCTCGAACGATTTCGATTTTACAGGTTTTGAAGTTGAAAAATGTGGTTGTTTAGGGCTATGCGGTTTTGGACCTATTGGTATTATCAATTCAAAAATAATTCCTATCAATGATAAAATCCTAAATAAAATAAAGAACGATCCAAACTATGTTGATCAATTACAATCACTAAATTTTGACAAGAATACTAAAATATTAATGAAAGATAATGATATAATAGATCCTGAGAATATTGAAACCTACATAAATGCAGGAGGATTTAAAGCTTTTAATAAAGCAATATCAATGAATCCTGATGAGATTATAAAAGAAATAGAACTAAGTGGTCTAAGAGGAAGAGGAGGGGCAGCATTCCCTACATACAAAAAACTACAAATGGTAAAACAGGAAACAAATACACCTAAGTATATCGTCGCTAACCTTGAAGAGGGAGAAGTTGCATCTTTCAACAACACTATACTTGCAGAATCCAACCCTTTCTCCATAATCGAAGGAATGCTTATTGCAGCTTATACTGTCGAAGCTACTAAAGGCTATATCTTTGTTAATCATAAAGCAAAATTGGCTATAAAAAGACTACAAAATGCCATAAACCAAGCAAGAAATAAAGGATACTTTAAGAAAGTAAATCAAAATTTAGAATTCGATATCGAAATAAGAAGGTCACCCAGTGCATACATCGCAGGTGAGGAAACAGCAATGCTTGAAGTGATCGAAGGTAAAAAAGCTTACCCTCGAAATAAACCACCATTCCCCGTATCTGTTGGACTCTTTAAAAAACCAACACTCATTAACAACGTCGAGACTCTCGCTGCAATACCATACATCATACTCCATGGACATCAATACTACACATCATTCGGTAGCCAAGGATCTTATGGCACAAAAATGATATCACTTACTGGTAATGTTAATAACCCCTGTGTTAATGAAGTACCATTCAATATGACAATAAAAGAAATAATCGAAAAAATTGGAATGGGATACAGAGATAGTAATAAGGGTTTTCTTGTGGGGGGACCTTCTGGTGGAATTCTATCCCAACAATTCGAAACATTGAAATATAACTACGATGAAGTAGCAAAAACTGGAGCTATGGTAGGATCTGGAGGAATTTACGTAATCCCTGAAAATATGAATATCGTCGAATTTGTTAAATACCTAATGAAATTCTTTGCTGACGAAAGCTGCGGACAATGTATACCCTGCAGAGTAGGAACAAAAAAACTAACTGAAATACTTCAAAACTTTCTCAATGGCAAAGAATTACCTAATAATTTGGATGAAATAAACGATTTTATAATGAATGTTAGTTTATGTGGTTTAGGACAAGCAGCACCTGTTCCTCTGATAACCGCAATGAAATATTTCCCCGATGAATTCAAAATTAAAATACATTCATAATAAAATATGATTACAAAATACCCAGAGATATCAAAACTTATCGAAGTATTCCAAAAACTTCCATTGGTAGGCCCCAAAACTGCTGAAAAAATAGCTTACTTCATCATTCAAACCGATGACAAAACAATAAACGAAATAATAGAATCCATAAAAGATGTAAAAAACAACTTAACTAAATGTATTAACTGTTTCTGTTTAACAACCCAAAATGTTAATCCTTGTTCTATATGTATAGATAAAAATAGAGAACCTATTATTTGCGTTGTTCAAGAATTTAAAGATCAACTTTTAATTGAGGAATCTATCAATTTCTCCGGTAAATACCATGCACTTGAAGGACTCATAAACCCTATTGAAGGAAAAACACCTGACAAACTAAAAATAAAAGAACTAATCGAAAGAATAAAAAGAGAAAATATAAAAGAAATAGTTTTTGCTATACCCTCTTCAATTGATGGAGATATAACTGTAGAATACATTTCGGAAAAAATAAAAAAATCAATGGATGGTATTATTTTATCAAGAATAGCTGTGGGAATACCTGCTGGAAGCGAATTAGAAAATATCGACAAAATAACTCTAACAAATGCCATAAATAATCGAAAAAAAATAGAATGATAAAACTTAATAAAGTAATAAAAATTATTAACCTTCAAAACAAAAAATCTTATCTCAGAAAAATAACTAACAATCCTAAAGTCTTTGAAGATCACTTGGGAAATTCCATAAAAAAAGAAGATATCATTAACAAAGAATACGGAATAAATTTGAGTAGTTACATCATTGTTAAACCATCGATCGATGATTTTGTTTTATATTACTGGAAGAGAAAAACCCAAATTGTTTATCCCAAAGATGCTTCATATATAATAACAAAATTAGGACTAAATTATGAAAGTAAAATCTTGGAAATAGCTACAGGAAGCGGAGTTATGACACTCTTCTTAGCAAAAACAGTGTTCCCAAACGGAAAGATAGTATCTGTCGAAAAAAATTATGACTTCCTTAAAAACGCAATAAAAAATTTAGAAGATTTTGACCAAACCTTCGAAACAAACTATATAGGAATCATAAACTTCTTTATTTCTAATAACATTAATTTTCTAAAAGGCAGCTTTGACGCTATTTTCTTAGATATTCCAAACCCTATTGAAGTAATAAAACAGGCACACAAATTATTAAGAGCTTCGGGATTCTTAGTTTGTGTATTACCCACCACAAACCAAGTATGTGAATTTTTAAAAACTATTTCCAATAATTACATTGATATTGATGTAGAAGAAATAATGTTAAGAAAGTATAAACCCAATTATGAAAGATTGAGACCAAACGATATAATGACAGCTCATACAACATACATAATATCCGCAAAAAAATATTTAGACTAAAACTAAAATCATTTAAAAAGTATTTTTAGGTAATTTTTTAGATAATTTTATTATTTCCTCGAAATCTTTTTGATAGGGTATACCTGCCAAAAATAATTCTCCATCTTTTTCGATGAATTGTAGTTTTTTTTCTTTTCTCTTTTCCATGTATTCTTCATAAATATTTTTTAGTTTTGGATTAATTATTATCATTCTTTGATTTTCTGAGCCTTTCCATATACTGTCTGTTTCTTTCCCCCATATGAAAGGACCATCTATGATTACATCAACTAAACATTTCAAATCTTCCCATATTTTTTCATTGCTTTCTATAAAATTTTCTAATACATACCCTGTGTATAACAGTATATCAGACTTAGTTGGTCTTACTCTTTTCAGCAACTCTATAAGCTGTTGAGCTTGATCCAATGGCTCTCCTCCTGATATAGTTAATTTATCAGTTGGAAATGAATTGATAATATTTGCTATATCATTGATATTTACTTGGTACTTAGGAGATTTTTCCCAGGTATGTTTCGAGATACAGTTTTTACATCGAATAGAGCAACCCTGTAGCCATAAACCTGCCCTTATCCCTGGCCCTAAAGTATAGACTGGATGGTAAACTAAATTAACAAATATCTTCAAGTTTTTACTAAATTAACTTTTTCTAAAATTTTGTTTGTTATTTCCATATTTTCTGAATCTTGAATATAAAGTTGAGCGCATTTTTTTGCTAAATTTCTTATCTCAGATAATTTTTTAGCTCTTTCTATCGGCCCTATTGCATTCCTTGAATCCAGTAGATTAAAAACATGGGATAATTTTAAAACATAGTCATAAGCAGGATAATATACATTTTCTGATAGTAATCGCTGTGCTTCATCAAAATATATTTCATAGAGTTTTCTAAGATTTTCTATGTTTGCTTTGTCGAGGTTATAATGTGAAAATTGAACTTCAGGAATGTAATAAATATCCTTGTAAGTTGTATTGTAGTTCCATTTTATTTCCCAGATTTTGTTTTTATTTTGGACAAACATTGCTATTCTCTCAACGCCATATGTTATTTCAACGGGGACTTTTTTTAATTCTATCCCACCCATTAACTGAAAATATGTAAACTGAGTTATTTCCATGCCGTCTAACCATACTTCCCATCCTGTTCCCCACGCACCTAATGATGGTGATTCCCAGTTATCCTCTATGAACCTAAGATCATGCTTTTGTAAATCTATTCCCAAATGATTAAGACTTTGAATGTATATATCTTGTATATCATCTGGAGTAGGTTTTATAATAACTTGGTATTGGAAGTAATGTTGTAATCTGTTTGGATTTTGTGCGTACCTACCATCTGTGGGCCTTATTGATGGTTCAAAGTATGCAACTTTCCAATCTTTGTTATCTAAACTTCTAAAGAATGTTAAGGGATTCATCGTGCCTGCACCAACCTCTGTATGGTAAGGAGTTCCTATAACACAACCTTGCTCAATCCAGTACTCATTAAGCTTAATTATTATCGTCTGAAAATCCATCTTTATTTTTCCCCCTGCTTTTTTAAACTTTCTCTGATTGTTGTTAGATCTTCTATTAATTTCAATACATTTTTGTATCTTCTTTCTGGATTCTTTTCAATAGATTTCATTATTACTTTCTCTAAATTTGTTGGTATATTAGGATTTATTAGTGATGGTAATAAAGGAGTTTCCTTTAAATGTTTTATTACTATTTCACTTGGACTACCATCGAACGGAATTTTTCCTGTGAATATCTCATACATTGTTATTCCTAAAGAGTATATATCTATCCTTGGGTCAGTATAAACACCTTCAAATAATTCGGGTGCCATATATGCTGGAGTTCCCAATATTTGTCCATCATGGGTTATAGGTTTTGCATAAACTATCCTTGATATACCCAAATCTGTTAGTTTTATTGTCTTTAAATCTTTATCTACCAAAATGTTTTCGGGCTTAACATCTCTATGAATAATCCCTTTATTATGTAAATAATTCAAAGCATTACATACTGCTAAAATAATATCTATTTTTTGAATGATTGTTAAATTAGGATATATTTCATCAAGAGTTTTACCGTTAACATATTCCAATATAAGGTAAGCTTTATTATTATCTTCCCCATGATCTACTATTTGAACAATATTTATATGTTTAATCTGTTTAAGTATTTCAGTTTCTCTTTTAAATCTTTCTAATAGTTCCTTGTCGCTGTGTTGGAATACTTTTGCAGCATAGAAATTTTTATCCTTGGATACTAAATATACTTTACTTGTTGCTCCTTTACCTAGTTCTCTTATTATGGTGTACGGTCCTATTTTCTGAATATTTTCTTGATTTTGTACTTCCTTGTCCGTATTTTCAAATTGTTTATTATTTGTTTGTTTATTTTTTGATTTTGAATTATTTTTTATGAAAACTATAAAAAAAATACCGATTAAAAATAAAAATATGAACAAGAAAAGTACATTATTTTGTTCAAGCATTGATTATAATTTCTTCATTATTTTTTCTTTTATGTTATTAAGTAGTGTATATAAATGCTTTCTTGAAATGTTTAATTTTTGTGCTATTAAACTTTTTGTGATATCTTCTTCAAACAGTAGCTTAATTATTTTTCTTTCCAGAGCCGATAATTGACTAATTATTTGTTCAATAAATATTTTGTCTTCTAGAGGCAACTCCAGATCTCTTATTTTTTGAGATTTTATCAATGAAAGATCAGCGTTATTTTTCTGGGGGATAGACAAAATTTCTTTGACAGCATCGCATGTTAGATTAAATTTTTCTGCTATCTCTTCTACTGTTGAAGATGGGTTTAATGTTAAATATTTGTTTATTTGAAAATAAAGTTTTCTAACTGTTTTGGGGATTTTTATGATATCTTGATTAAGAACAAAATTTTTTATCTCTTTTTCTATATAACACATGAAGTATGGAGTTGGGTCTTGGTTAATATCTTGATAGTTATTTATTGCTTTTATAATTGCCAAATAAGCAACTTGCTTTAAATCTTCTTTATCAAAAGTGTTATATTTTTTTATTAGTTTAAAGATAAATCCTTCAAAATTTTTTATAATTTTTTCAGCTATTTTTTGTTTTTCATTAATATCGGCTTCATATTTATAATCATTAAGTAAATATCTTAATGAAAAAGTTGGATTTGTTTTGTTTTGGTTATTCTGATTGTTTAGGATAGTATCTACGAATGTATCATGAATAACTAATGTCGCTTTTTTTAATTTTCTACTCATCCTTTTATTTAATTCTACTTTTTCTATTTATTTTCCTACACAATTTTTATACAGTTTTATTAATGAGTCTAAATTTTTATTGAAATCATATTCTCTTAATGCTTTTTCTCTTGCTTTTTGTCCTAATTCTAATCTTAATTGAGGATTAAGCAGCAGTTTCTCTATTGCTTCTGCCAATTGATTTTCATTTTGTTTTTCAACAAGGATACCATAGCTTTCAAGGACTTCGGGCAATCCACCAACTTTCGTAGCTATGCAGGCTTTAGAACAGGCCATTGCTTCTACTAAAGAAACTCCAAAACTTTCTTCCACACTCGGCATTACAAATACATCAAGTATGTTGTATATTTTCCATAAATCTTGGTTATCAATGAATCCTGTGAATACTACTTTGTCTTCTAAATTCAAGTTTTTTACTAAATTAAGAAGTTTTGTTTTTAATGATCCTTCTCCTACTATTACCAGTTTTGCTTCTACGTTCTTTGTAATTAAAATTTTAAATGCTTTTATTAGATATTCTATTCCATATTTGGGTTCTAAATTCCTTACTGTTCCCACAACTAAATCATTTTCTTTAATTCCATATTTTTCCATAATTTTTCTGTCTTTTTCACTTGGTCTAAAGATTTTAGTATCAACCCCGAAAGGTATAACTTCGATTTTTTTAGAAGTGTATTTTTGTGTTTCTTTAGCCATTGTAGAAGAGGTTGAAGTTATACAATCAGCAGAAGAGAAAACCCATCTTATTAATATATTATGTAAAAAACTCTTTTTAGGGAAAGAAAAAACATCAGATCCCCAAACTGATATAAATAATTTAAAGTTCTTACTAAAAGCTTTTGAAATTTTTCCCAATAATCCATAACTACTTGCATAATGACAATGAACTATATCTACATTTTTTGTTAATTTAATAATTTTTGGTAATGAAAAAATATACTTCAACTTTTTAGGACTACCTTCTGAATCTTTCACTGCTTTTTCTTCTAATCCAAGTGTTTGGATTTCTACATTATATGAAAACTTTGTTGGGTTTGATAAACTAAAAAGTAGAACTTCTATTCCTTTATTTAATAAGCCATTAACCCATTTATAGGTATGAACAGAATTGGCGTTTGCAAGAAATAATACTTTCACTATGTTTTAACAATATTTTTTATTGTTGGAAATAAAGCTTCTCTATATTTTATTTCAACTTTTTCGATATTCGTATCAAAGGAAGATAGACCTATTTGTTCTAAGATTTTTTTAGATGTATAAGGAAGAGCTGGATAAAGTAATTTAGCAATATTTACTATTCCGAAAATTAATTCAAACATCAAGTTGTTAAGTTTTTCTCTATCATTTATCTCCCATGGTTTATTTTCCTCGATTTTTTTATTTAGAATGTTTGCAATTTCTACTACCATTTCTAAAGCTTTTGAAAATTCATAATTTTCAACATAATTGTAATATTTTGATGTAAATGAATCAATAATGTTTGCTAATGAACTTATGTCTGTTTGCTTATATACTTGCCCATCTAAGTTTTTTTGTATTATTGCTAATACTCTGGATACTAAATTACCAAAATTGTTAGCTAATTCGGAATTGTATATTTGTGTAAATCTTTCTAAACTTACAGGTATATCTTCTCCAAAAGAACCTTCTCTTAATAAGTAATACCTGAGAGCCATTATTAAATGAGGGGGATTATTAAAAACAAAATCTTTCAAATTAAAAATGTCTCCCCCTTTAGATTTTGATATTTTTTCTTTGCCAGCGGTTATTAGCCAACCATGAGCTATTATTTTCTTTGGTAAAGGTAGTTTTAGTGCCATCAATATTGAAGGCCAAATAACAGCATGAAAACGAATTATATCTTTCCCCATTATATGATGCACATTTTCCCAATAATGTGCTTTAAAATTATCGGGATATCCTATTCCTGTTATGTAATTTGTTAAAGCATCTATCCAAACGTAGATTGTATATTCTTTATCAAATGGAACTTTTATACCCCATTCTACATTTTTCCTACTAACTGAAATATCTTGTAATCCCATTTTTATAAAAGATAACACTTCATTATACCTTGATTTTGGAAAAATAACATCGGGATTATTTTCATAAAATTCTATTAATCTATCTTGAAAAGCTGATAATTTAAAGAAATAATTATCTTCTTTTAGCCACTCTAATTCTCTTTGACATTCTACATTAGGACATTTTTTATCTTCTCCAACTTTAGATTTGGGCCAAAATGTTTCGCAATTTTTACAATACCAACCTTCATAAAAACTTTTATAAATATACCCTTCTTCAAATAATTTTTGAAAAACATATGTTGCTGTCCTTACGTGTTCTTCATCTGTTGTTCTTATAAATTTATCATACTCTATGTGTAATTTATTCCAGATATCCTTAAAAAGGATTGCCATTTGATCAACATATTCTTTCGTTTCTTTATTAGCTTTTCTTGCAGCTTCTTCTACTTTCACACTATTTTCATCATTACCTGTTAAGAAAAAAACATCATAGTTTTTCATTTTATAATACCTGCTTAAAAAATCTGCAATACAAGTCGTATATGCTGTTCCAATGTGAGGGTCAGAATTGGGATAATAAATCGGCGTAGTTATGTAAATAGCCCTCATTATCTATTTCCCCTTTCTATGTTGAATAAATGAAATTTTTTATTTTTTCTATATCTTCGTTATCAGCTTCAATAAAGTTTATGCCAATCATTACTCCAAAAGTTTTGGTTTCTTGCCAAACTACTTTGGCCTTAATGTAATTAGTTTCTATTCCTCCAAGTATGGCTTTAATCAATATCAATTCATCTGAAGGTAGTTCAAAATCATTTATTATTCTCATCCCAGTTATGGATAGATCAACCGCATAAGTATAAAACTTTTTTACTTCGCTTTGTGTTTTTAATTCTACTAAGAATGGTTTTTTTACCCTTACAGCCTTTCTTTCTTCAAAAGGTGCAAAGTTTAAAAGAAAACTATTGATTACTTCAAAGTTTTCTTGACTTAATTTAGCTAAATCAAGTCCAGCTGCATATAAACCAGACCCTTTAATCAACTCTTTACACCAAGCTATTCTTGCTTCTGTCTTAACAGGATCTTTAGAGGTATAAAATTCTATATTAACTTTTTCTGCTAATTTCAAAGGTATATCTAATATTATCTTCATACCGTGTCGAGAAACATCAACTACGCTTACCCATTTCTCGATGATTAGATCAGGATCGTAGTGTATAACAACCTTAACTAATCTTGCAGGACTTAAAATTTTTCTCTCTTCTTTTCTTCTTTCAACAAATTTCAAATCTATTAATGAAGGTTTATCATTTTCTTCTTGTTCTACCAATTCTTCTTGAGTTTCTTGATTTTCATTTCCGTTTTCTTTTTCTTTTTTTTCTTCCATCTTTACCCTCCTATTGAGATTTAGATAGAATTTCAATGTACTCATTATAATCTCTTATAAAGAAATCGACAGACATTCTTGACAAATCCAATAGTTTTGATTTTCTGTATTTTACTGAACCGCTTGAGATGACAGCAATTGTCCTGCTTATATTTTGAACATTGAAGAATACTATTTCTCCGTTTTTATTTAATAATAGATAATTTATTTGTAATTCTACTGTTGGAACTAAACTATTACCATCTTTTTCAAAATAATAATATTTTTTGAGTATCGGTATTATCGCTCCATCTATATTTTTTTCTTGCAAGTATTGAATAATATATTTAATATCAAAATCATTTAATTTAAAATCTTTAGCCAAGACTATAGTTTTAAAATTCTTTTCTGAAAATGCTGATTTTATAGTATTTTCTAAATTATCTATGTCTTCTGTATAAGTTTTATAATTATTATCGTCAAGCTTTTTGACCTGGTTTACTGGATTTGATATTACTATTGTTTTGATGGATTCCAGTTTTTTGTATATTATCGAATTTAAAAGAATACCATTTGAATTGTATGGATTTTGTGCTATTTGAATATTTTCAGAATTTTCTTTATTCTGAGTTGTTTGTGTTTGAGTTTTCTGTGTTTGAGTTAGTTGAGTTGTTTGTTTTGTTTGTATACTTGAGGATTGATTAGAATTAGTAATAACAGGTATTTTGTGAAATAAAATATATTTTCTTGTTAAATTTACCTCATAATCGATATTAAATAAATTACTTATATCGTATATATCAACAAATACGGAAGTCCCTTTAATTATTGGATTGGTATTTACTTCTTTACTTATTCCCTTTGCTCTTAACTTCCATTGAGTATTTGAATATACAAAAATAAGGACAGTTGATAATAACAATATAAGTAAAATTATTCTTTTCATTATTAATTCCTCCTCATTTGTCCAACTTTTATTTTTTTATCTATTGCTTTATCTAGTACTTCTAAGAGCAGTAATTTATTTTTTTCTGAGATATCTGTTTGCACATTTTTATATCCGAATTCTGATAACTCATAAGCTGCTAAGGTTTTGCACTCTCCTTTAATAAAAGGTATAATATAGCCTTTAAAACCAAACAGTGGAGAAAGATATTTTATTACATTTAAAACCATATTGCAAACAGTTAGAACATAAGCTCCTTTTTTATGCTTAAAAAACTGGTTTTTAAGTATGTTCCATACACTGTCGTAATCTCCTAATACTATATAGTAATCTAAACCTAACAATTCTGTTCTTTGCTTTATCTGAGAAAGATAACAGCTTCTACAAATTTCATGTTTTGCGGAACATTTTGATGAAAACCTACCATCTGGACAATTGAAAGGTTTTTGACAATAGCTTATCGTTATGAAACCCTGCCCTTTGCTAAAATATTCTATTAATTTCTCTTTACTTATATCAGAATATAAACCTATTCTACCTCTTTTAATTAAAACATGTTTTATGAACTCAATTATAACCAAGGGTAATACATTCATTAAAAAATTAAAAATTATTCTCAAGGGATTTTTGAAGAATAAAAACCAAAGATATTTAAAAGTTGGTTTCCTTATGTAATATTTTGTCATTAGTATAAAGTTTGGGTCTTTTATTTTGTAATATTCTGGAAACTTTTCAGCAAATTTTTTAAAAAATGACAGATAATTTTGAGAATCTAATTTTGTATTCATTTCACTGTTTGTTTAATTTCTTCAATTTTTTCTAATATTTCATTTTTTTCAAGTTCTTGTATTATTTCATCAATGTTTCCTTCCAAAATATGTTCTAAATTTTGTATTGTTAAATTGATTCTGTGATCTGTTACCCTGTTTTGGGGGAAATTGTAAGTTCTAATTTTTTCGCTTCTATCTCCTGTTCTTACTTGTTGTTTTCTTTGTTTTCGTAATTCTTCCTCTTGTTTTTCTCTTTCGATTTGTGCTATTTTTGCTCTTAGTATTTTGAGAGCTTTTATTTTATTTTGATGTAAGCTTCTTTCATCTGCACACGTTACGACTATTCCAGTTGGTATATGTCTTACTCTAACTGCGCATTCATTTTTATTTACATTTTGTCCTCCGGGTCCCCCTGCTTTAAATGTTTCCATCTCTACTTCATCTTCTTTTATTATTATTTCTTTTTCTTCCATTTCTGGTAAAACAATAACAGTTGCTGTGGAGGTATGTATTCTTCCACTTGCTTCGGTTATTGGCACTCTTTGAACCCTATGTGTCCCACTTTCATATTTGAAATATTTATAAGCGTTTTTTCCACTAACTAAGAAAACAATTTCTTTAATACCACCTAAATCAGTATAATGGGTATTGAGTATTTCTATTTTGAATTTCATTTTATCAGCGAATTTGGAATACATTCTAAAAAGGTCAGCGGCAAATAGGGCAGCTTCTTCCCCACCTGTTCCTGCTCTTATCTCTACTATAACATTCTTACTATCTTCCTCATTGGTTCCTATTATTAATCTCCATAAATCCTGTTCTAACTCTTTTGCTTTTTTTGAAAGATTTTCTATCTCCTCTTCAAGAAAGATTCTCGTTTCTTCATCTTTTTCTAACTGTATTAAATCCTTTGCATCTTCAATATCTTTGATAGTTTTAGAATATTCATCAAATGTTTTTAAGTATTCTTCAACTATGTTTTTTTCTTTCAATAAATTGATATACTCTTTACTTGAAAAATCATCTATTTTATTTAATTCTTCTTCTATTTTTTTCAATCTTTCTTTTTTAGTTTCAAAAACGCTCTTAAGGATTTCATCCATATAGCTAAACCCTTCTTACTAACATTATAATTGTCCCTATTATAAGAAAAAAAACTTCATATAAAGGTAAGTAATTGTTATTTCCAATTTCATTATTTTCCAAAAATGCTAAGAACTCCTTTTTTTCTAACACTTTATCGGTAATGTATTTTACTATTTTCTCATCAATATACTCTAAGAATTCATTTTTACCAATATTATAATCACTTTCATTATATTTTCTGTTTTTTAGAACATTTGCCAAACCTAAATATACAGAAAATGTGTGACTGTTTATCAATATCACATTTTCAGAATACGTATTAATATTTTCTACATTAACCAATATGGATACTGGATAGAAACTACTTAAAAAATTGTGGCTACTTACAAAAAGCGTATTGAGGCAATAATTATTCAAATTGTAAAGCAGATTAATAATGAATTTTGAAAATGAATCTTCATTGTAAATTACCAATACACTTTCTATAACTTTACTCAACAATTTTTGTTCGTCTTTCTTGATCAACTCATTTGTATAATTTAAAAGATAAATATACTCTTCCAAACTAAAACTTTCGATTGAGGAAAATATTTTATTTTTCCTAAAAAGATTCATTTCTATTTTTTCTTTCCTCATTCCTATTCATTTTCGATATTGTAATAATCGAATTTTCCTATTCTTATGATAAATGGTTTTTCATATTTAACTATTTTTGAAGTTAATTTTTTACCATTTAAGTAAATTCCACCTTGTGAAAGTAATCTTTTAGCTTCTGCTTTACTTTCTAATATTCCCAAAGTGTATAGTGTTTCAACTATATTTAAATTTCCTTGATTATCAATTAAGTAGGGTGGTAGTTTAAATGTTGGTATGTTCGCAGGTAGCTCTTTCTTTGAATAAACATTTATAAATTCTTCATAAGCTTTATTTGCTTCTTCTTCTCCGTGATATATACTTACTATTTCTTTTGCAAGGATTAATTTTACGTCTCTTGGATTTGAATGAATTGAAAATAGTTTCTCTACGTTTTCTTGAGGAACGTTTGTACATAAACTAAAATATCTTCTTATTAAATTATCGGGTATCGACATTGTTTTAACGAACATATCTATAGGTTTTTCATCTATTCCTATGTAGTTTCCCAACGACTTACTCATTTTATTTTTTCCATCTATTCCCTCTAATATTGGCATCATTACTGCTACTTCTGGATCTTGTTCGTACTTTTCTTGTATATACCTTGCGACTAAAAAGTTAAACTTTTGATCTATTCCACCCAATTCGACATCTGCTTGTAGATATACACTATCATAAGCTTGGAATAAAGGATAAAGCAATTCATGCAGTGAAATTGGTTCGTTAGATTTATACCTGTTTTTAAAATCTTCTCTTTCTAACATTTGGGCTAATGTGTATTTTGAAGATAATTTAATAATATCTTCTGGTTTTAATTCTGACAACCATTGCGAGTTATAAACTATTTTTGTTTTTGATAAATCTATAATTTTCCCTAATTGCGGTATATAAGTTTTTAAATTTTCTTCTATTTCTTGTTTAGTAAGCATGGGTCTGGTTTTGCTTTTTCCTGATGGGTCTCCAATCATTGCTGTAAAGTCACCAAGTATTAAAAATGTCTCATGCCCTAATTCTTGGAATAATCTAAACTTTCTTAGAACTACTGCGAAACCTAAGTGAATGCTACTTGCTGTAGGGTCTATACCCAATTTGACTTTCAATCTCTGTTTCTTTTTTAGTTTTATTTCTAATTCTTCTAAATTAATAACTTCCTCTGTATTTTCTTTAATTTTATTAATTTGTTCTTTAATTTCAGTTTTTGTTTCCATTTTTAACTCCTGCTGTTTATTTTGGATTTTTCAGAGCTTCATTTAAAGTTATCCATGGTAAAAGAGCACATTTTATTCTTACAGGAAACTTATGAATATTTTCAAATGCTACTATATCGGTATTTTCTATTTTTTCCATCCCTTCAGTTTTCCCTGTTTTTATATATTCTATTGTGGATTTTATTAATTCTTCTACTTCTTTAATTTTCATTCCTTTAACTGTGGAAGTAAGTATGGATGATGAGGCTGTTGATATTGAACATCCTTGACCTATAAAGGAAATATCCTCTATTTTTTCGTTTTCAATTAAAACAAAAAGTTTAATCTGATCACCGCATGAAGGATTAACTCCTTCTTCTACAATGGTATATTTACTTAATTCTTTTTTATTGAAAGGATACTGATTATGTTCTAATATTATCTCGTTATAAACAGCTTTTATTTCCTCCATTAATTATAGTATTTTTTTTCAAATTAGTTTTACCTTCTTGTTTTTACTGTGTCTTAGCCGGTAGCTGTTTAAAAGAATGTTGTTAAATTTTTGTAAAAAATTTTGAAAAATACTTGACAAAATAGAAAAATATTTTATAAATATAAGAAGAGGGGTAATGTTTAGATATAAAAGGGGGAATGTTATGCAGGAAAAAATAAAGGTGGGGTTGGATATTGAAAATAAAAAATTAAACAACCAAATAAATGAAATATTTAAAAAATATATTCCGGAAGTGGAAATCGACCAAAATTTTTATAACTGCCATTTAATCCTTACAGATAACGAACAAAAATATACAATGATAAACGGTAATAATTTTATAGTTTCTTTTCCTCAATTTACTCTAAATAAGTCAACTATAATTATTAAGATAAGTGAATATGAGGAAAATTTGCCATACGACTCTGCGTTGCCAATCATTTTTATCGATGATAAAAGAATACAACAAACAATCTTTGATTTAAAAAACATGCTAAAACTTTGTTGTAATATTATTAGACAAAGAAAGTATGGAAACATATCTGAACTTTCCGAAAAAATTAAAGAACTTGATACAAAACTTATTATTACCTCAAAACAAGTAGAAGAAGCTTTAGAGGAAATGATAATAAGACTATCGTTGGCTGTTGAAGCAAGAGACCACTTTACAGGAGACCATGTAAAAAGAGTAGCAAACTATTGCAAAATTATAGCAGAGTATTTAGGTTTAGAAAAAGAATTTATTGAAAGAATTTACTTAGCAAGCCCATTACATGATGTTGGAAAAATAGGCATTCCTGATAATATATTATTAAAACCTGCAAAGTTAACACCTGAAGAATTCGAAATAATAAAGAAACATACATTAATAGGAGCTCAAATATTGGCTAATTCAAAACATGAAGTTATAAAAATGGCAGAAAACATAGCACTAACACATCATGAAAAATATAACGGAAAAGGATATCCATTAGGGCTGAAAGGGGAAAATATTCCGATAGAAGGAAGAATTGTTGCTATTGCTGACGTATTTGATGCTCTAACAAGTAGAAGGCCATACAAAGAACCATGGCCTATAGAAGATGCAGTTAGAGAAATAAAAAAAGAATCAAAAGAACACTTCTGCCCAGAAGTAGTCAATGCTTTCCTAAAAAATCTCAAGAAAATAATCGAAATAAAACATACCTATTTTTAACACTGTTCAACGAAAAGTTATTAAGCAAAATACAAATCAAAAAAATTAGTTTTGTTGTAATAAGATTAATAATGACTTCAAGGTAAAGATAAACATAGATCATACAAAAGTAATGTTCCTACTGAATTTTTTCAATTATTTTTTTTATCTTTTCAAAATGGTAAGTGTATTCGTCTATGTAGGAGGAATAGTTTCTCAATACAAATGCGGGATGATATGTACAGAATATGTACCTTCCTTCTTTTATGAAAACTCTACCTTTTAAGTGTGAAATCTTTAAATTTATTCCTAATACTGTGCTAACCGAATACTTTCCTACTAATATTATTAATTTTGGATCAACTAATTCTATTTGCCTGAATAAGTAAGGTTTGCATGCTTCGATTTCATCTGTTATTGGGTCTCTATTTTCTGGTGGCCTGCATTTTACAACATTAGTTATAAAAATATCATTCCTTGATAAACCTATGTTATTAAGCATTTGTTCTAATAATTTTCCTGCTTGTCCAACAAAGGGTAGTCCTTCCAGATCTTCATTCCTTCCTGGAGCTTCACCAATAAGCATTATTTTTGTGTCATAAACTCCGTTTCCTGGAACCGCGTTTTTCCTCTCTTTGTATAACCTACATTTTTGACATCCCTTTACTTCCTCTTCTATTTTTCTTAACTCTGTTAAAACACCTTTTTTCATATAAATCAAACATTCTTAAGATATCCATTTATAAATGATATTGAGTTTATAGGTTTTTTGCCCTCTACTTGTAATTCTAAAATTTCAGCTAATTTATTTGTAAAACCTCTGAAAAACAACCTATTTTTAGAAAATAAGAATAAATCATTTTCTTTAAGGTCTAAATTAAGTTCTGATCTTTCTACTATTTTGGTTTTAAGGATTTTTATCCTCTTATTCTTGAAAGTTATGTATGCATCGGGGAAATATGCCCTTACTTGATTATGTATGAAAATTGGACCTTTTGATAAATCTATTGATGTGTCTTTTATCTTCAATGTAAACGTTGCTTTTTCATCATCCTGCTTATAAAAATTAATCGAATTATTTTTGTATAAATCAAGAAATGTAGTAAAGCTTGTTAAAGCAAGTTGAGATAGTTTTTCCTTGAGTGTCACAAAATTATCATCTTCTTCTATTTTTATAATCTTTTGCAAAATGATATCACCTTTATCCACTTCTTTTGATAATAAGCATATTGTTATACCAGTGATTTTTTCATCATTTAGTAAAGTATATTGAATAGGGGATGGTCCTCGATATAATGGTAGAAGTGAAGGATGGATATTAATAAATATTTTGGGTAAATCTATAAAAGATTCGGGTATTATTAACCCCACATCACAACATATTGCTATATCTGTTTCTTTTAGTATCCTTTTTAGTTCGTCTAATTTTTCTTTTTGTTCTATTTTTTTTAGACTTTCGAATTCAAAGATTGTTGTATCTTTTGAAAACTTTGTCGAATTTTCTAAAAATGTTTGTTTTACTATGTTTGGCTTAACTTTTAAGTGTCTGTCTTGCGGTTTGTCAGGTTTTGTTACTAAGATTAGTTTTGAGGAGTTTTGAAAGAGATAGGGGATTAGTTTCAGCGACAAGCTTCCTGAGGAAAACAGGACGATCTGCATCTACTCATCGACTCTTTCTTGTAGTTTGTTTAGTTTATCTATATCACTTGTTTGGATTGTATTTCTTATTGCAAATATTATTGCTAAACCAACTGTTATTTCTACTGCTGCTATTAGTATATTAAAGAGTGCAAAGATTTGTCCATCTACCATTTGTCCCATTTCGTTCTTTAATCTTGAAAACATTATAAAATCTAAGTTTATAGCATTTAAGATTACCTCGATTGATATAAGGATTGCTACTAAGTTTCTTCTATATACTATTCCAACTATTCCGGCACTGATCATGATTAAACTAACGATAAAAGTTGATATTACTAAGATGTTGTCCATATTTTTACTCCTTTTTAGCGACTGTAATGGCTGCAATAACAGAGGCTAATATTAATATACCTGCTAATTCGAATACTAAAACAAACCGTCCCCCATAATTTCCTATATCTTTCAAATTAAATAAAGCATTTGCAAAATCCTTCAAAGTTATCTTAAAATTATTAACATTAATTCCTATTTCTTTAATGATTAAAAAACCTATACCTAACAATGTTGAGAATACGACTATTCCTAAGAGAAAAGCAGGTAAGTAGTGGGGTTTGTAATCGAATATTTTTGCTTGGCCTAAACTTTCTATCTTTGCTGGAGTATGCATTATTGCAAATAATATTAATATTGCAATAGCTCCCGCATATATTATAAGCTGAATAACTGCTAAAAACTCTGACCCTAAAAGAAGATATATTCCACTTAATAGTATAAAAGCAAAAACTAAACTGACCGCAGCATTAAAAACTTCTCTATTGAAAATCGCTACTAAGCTCAAAATTAAGACACCAATTAGCAATACTAAATACAAAACTTCACTCCACATATTTTTAGTTTTCTATAAAAATTTATATTAACCTTCATAAAATGAGATTGTAAAGTAAAATTGGAGGTAATTGGGAGAGTTTTGTCAAAATAAATAAATGTGGAATTTAATATATTTATGTTTTTTTTGAGTTTAAGCTTGATAACTGGAGTGGTTGGGACTATTATTGTCCTAAAAAAAATGGCAAGTGTTGCAGGTAGTGTATCTCACTCATTACTTGCAAGTGTAGCTATCGCTAATTTTCTTAAGGTTAATCCAATTGTAACCTCTATACCTTTTGCTTTTATTATTTCACTAATAATACATTTCATTAGGCAAAATAAAAAACTAAACGAAGATATCGCTTTATCTATAATGTGGGTTTTAGGAGTTTCTATAGGTATAATATTCATTAACCTTTCTAATACCTATTCATCAACTGTCTCGTTTTATTTATTTGGCAATGTTCTATTTACTGATTTTTATGACGTAATTATCTCTTTTCTATTTGCTGTTTTTATCCTTGCTTTTTACTTAATCTTTAACACGGAAATAAAAAATATAATAGTTGATGAGGATTATAGTAAAATAATAGGAGTAAATACGGCACTATTTAATATTTTAGTGTTAACTATTGTAGGTTTATCAATTGTTTTAACTATAAAAGCTGTTGGGATAATACTTTTGATTGCGATTTTTACTATACCATCAACTATAGCATATAAAAAATCTAACAGTATAGAGAAATGTATGTTAATTAGTTCTATCATAAGTTTGATCTCTTTCTTTAGTGGCTACTATATTTCATTACTGCTTAATTTACCAATAAGTTCAACTATAACAATAATGTTGGTAATGATTTTCTTAGTATCAGAATTAATTGATAGAAAGAGAGGGATAGTATGGAAAACAAGATTAAAAGAAACATAGATTTTATCGAAGAATTAATTAATAAATACGAATTCTTTAAAAATTTTGAAAGAAGTTTGGAAAAAATAAAAGAGAATCCAGATATTTATAAAATAAATGATTTACTAAGAATAATATGCTCGATTTTTGAGGAAAAAATAAATGAATTAAGTCTGAAATTAAAAGAACAAGAAGAAAAACTAAGTGCAATAAAAGAAGAATTTAACTTAGAAGAATACGAAAAAATTAAACAACAAAAAGAGGAAATCGAAAAACAACTAAATGATCAAATAAAAGAATATGAAAATAAATATCAAGATTTGTTAGATAGATACCAAAAACTAAGCGCTGCTTACAGAGAAATAAAAACAGAATATGAAAATTATATTCAACGCACTGAAAAAAATTTCGAAAAATTGAAAAGAGAATCTAAGGAGAGAATAATCTCTAATCTAATACCTGTTATCGATAGCTTTGAAATATCTCTTTCATCAATGAAAAATTCCAACGATATAGAAAATATAATTAAAGGAGTAGAGTTGATATATGCTCAATTAGTTGAAGTTCTTAAAAATGAAGGTTTAGAGATAATTAAATCAACTCAAGGAGATAAATTTGATCCGTCTATACATGAAGCTATAGAAGTAGAAGAAACAAGTGAAGAAGAAAAAGATTCAGTTATAATTAAAGAATATAGACCTGCTTATAGATTACTCGATAAAATCCTACGTCCAGCATCAGTAAAAGTTTATAGGGTTGTAAAGAATAGCGAGGTGGAAAATAATGGCTAAAATTATTGGTATTGATCTTGGAACGACTAACAGTGTAATGGCTATTATGGAAGGTGGAAAACCTGTTGTTATACCTAACTCTGAAGGTGATTATCTAACGCCTTCCATAGTAAGCTTTACTAAAACAGGGGAAAGAATAGTTGGTGCTCTTGCTAAAAGACAGCTTGTGATTAATCCCGATAGAACTGTAAAGAGTATAAAAAGGAAAATGGGGACCGATTATAAAGTTAAAATCGATAATAAAGAATATACTCCGCAGGAAATATCTGCGATGATTTTACAAAAAATGAAACTCGACGCTGAAAGTTATTTAGAAACAAAAATAGATAAAGCAGTAATAACAGTACCTGCACACTTTGACGATGCTCAAAGACAAGCTACTAAAGATGCAGGAACTATAGCTGGCTTAGAGGTGGTTAGAATATTGAACGAACCAACCGCAGCCGCTATGGCTTATGGTTTTGATAAACAACAAGAAACGCAAACAATCGTTGTTTTTGATTTAGGTGGGGGAACTTTTGATGTCAGTGTCCTTGAAATAGGTGGAGGTGTTTATCAGGTCCTTGGTACAGCGGGAGATAATTTCCTCGGAGGAGATGACTGGGATGAAAGAATAATGAACTGGATCTTGAATAAATTCTACGAAGAATATGGAATAGATCTAAAGATCCAAAAAGAGGCACTTCAAAAAATATTAGAAGCTTCTGAGAGAGCTAAAATTGAACTCTCTTCAAAAGAAGAAACTGTTATAAAAATACCTTTTATAACATCTGATGCTACCGGCCCTAAACATATAAACTATACATTAACAAGAAAAGAATTCGAAGAAATGACCAAAGATTTAGTGGAAAGATTAAGGATTCCTGTTGAAGAAGCTTTCAAAGCTGCTAATTTAAGATACAATCAAATAAATGAAGTTATACTTGTTGGTGGATCAACCAGAATGCCAATGGTCCAAGAAATGGCAAGAAAAATATTTAATAAAGAACCCAGGAAAGATATAGACCCTGATAAGGTTGTAGCCCTTGGAGCTGCTGTCCAGGCAGGTATAATTGAAGGTAATGTTAAAGAAATGGTATTACTCGATGTTACCTCTCTTTCTTTAGGTGTTGAAACTGCAGGTGGAGCATTTACTAAAATAATACCACGTAATACACAGATTCCTGTTAAGAAAACTAAAATATTCACAACTGTCCAAGATGGACAATCTGTTGTCGAAGTCCATGTCTTGCAAGGTGAAAGAGAATTGGCTAAGTATAATAAATCGTTAGCTAGGTTTGAATTAGTTGGAATACCACCTGCCCCTAAAGGGATTCCTAAAATAGAGGTTACTTTTGAGATAGATGCTGATGGAATTCTACATGTAAGTGCTGTCGATTTAGCTACTGGCAATAAACAAAAAGTTGTTATACATTCTGTGTTACATTTGGATAGAGCTGAAGTTGATAGAATGTTGGAAGAGGCTTCTAAATATGCTCAGGTTGATAGAAAGGTAAGAGAGGAACAACAAATTATTGCACAAGCTACTGTGGAACTCGACTCTGCTGAAAATCTTGTAAAAAACCATGCAGAAATATTAGACCTGAAAATGTTAGAAAAAGCAAAAAGAACTATGGAAGCATTGAAATTAGCAATCGATGCCAAAAAATTCGATGAAATTAAAAAATTAACAGAAGAACTGAGATCTATTAACTTTTCTTTAGGAACGGAGCTATATAGGGTAATGGAAAAGCAGGTAGCAGAACAAAAAGAAAAAGTGGCTACACAAGAAGCAAAAGCTGAACCCCAAAAATCTAAAGAATCTTCTATTCTGGAACAAATTAAAAAAGTAACAGATGATGATATTTTATCATGGTTTAAAAAGAAAAAAGAAGGCTGATGAACTATGAAGGATTATTATGAAATCCTTGGAGTTAGTAGAAATGCAACTGATGAAGAAATAAAGGCAGCATATAGAAGATTAGCAAAAATTTATCATCCTGATGTAGCTGAAAACAAACAAGAAGCAGAAAAAAAATTTAAAGAAATAAACGAAGCATACCAAGTTTTAAGTGACCCTGAAAAAAGAAAAATCTACGATCGATACGGAACGTTAGAAAATGTATATCAATCTAATTACCAATCTTACCAAACCTCAGATATATTCGATGTTTTCTCAGAAATTTTTGATGATTTCATATTTCAACAAACAAGAAGTAAAAGAAACCCTATTGATGAATTGTACCGCCCTCAAAGAGGAAAAGATATAACTTATACATTGGAAATAAGTTTGGAAGATGCTTATTTTGGTAAAACCCAAAAAATAAGGATACCTTATAAGAGAGTCTGCTCAGAATGTCAGGGATTAGGTTTTAAAAGAGAAGACTTAGTTAAATGTGAGAAATGTGGTGGAACTGGACAAGTTAGCTATAGAGCTAAATCTTTGTGGGGAACTATTGTTAGCACTTATACTTGTGATGTTTGCAACGGATGGGGGTTTAAAACTAAAAAAGTATGTCATAAATGCTCTGGTAACAGATATGTGACTGATGAAAAAGAGATTCAGGTGAATGTCCCTAAGGGAGTTGAAGATGGAGATATAATCATGATTCAAGGGGAGGGTAATGAGGGATTAAATGGAGGAAGAAACGGAGACCTTTATATTAAAATAAAAATCATTGAACATCCATTTTTGAAGAGAATTGGAAACAATCTTTTAATAGAGTATCCCATTAATTTTATCGACGCTATTTTGGGGACTACTGTAAAAGTACCTCACATGAACGGATATATAGAAGTAAATGTTAATCAGCTTACTCAACCTAATTCTGAAATAGTTATTAAAGGACAAGGAATGCCTATTAAAAACACTAACAGAAAAGGAGATTTCATCGTTAAAGTTAAAGTGATGTTTCCACAAAAATTAACTAATGAACAAATTAAAGCTCTTGAATCTATAAGACCATTGTTTTTAGAAAACAACAAAGATAATAATAACAAAAAGAATATATTTGAAAAAATATTCAAGAAAAAGTAATGAAAATTTATACAAAAACGGGCGATAAGGGGCAGACTAAACTTTTTAGTGGGCATTGTGTTTCCAAAAACGACCCACTCATAAAAGCCTATGGCAAAGTAGATACTCTTGTCTCTTTTCTCGGCTATTCTAAAGCTCTTCTTCTAAAAAGCAAAAAAAAGGAATTTAAAGAAATAATTAATGTAGTCGAAGAAATACAAATCCTATGCTTTAAAACAATGACTGATTTAGCAGCTACTAAAATGAATAACGTTGAAAGAATAAATGAAAATGATCTAAAAAAAATAGAAAATACCATCGATAAATTCTGGGAAAGATTACCAAAATTGAAAAACTTCATTATCCCAGGTAGTGATGTTTATAGTGCTTCCCTACACATAAGTAGATCAGTATGTAGGGAAATAGAACCAATCATTTTAGAGGCAATAGATTATTATAAACAACAGGGCACTGAAGTTAATCCATTAACTTTGACATTGATAAACAGAATATCAGACTTACTTTTTACTTTGGCTGTTTATGTTGAATTTATATTGAACAAAAAATTAACCATAATAAAAAATAACAAAAAATTAAAATGAGTGAAGCAAATGAGTAAGGCAATAGAAATACTTGAAAAAAATAAGATAAAACCCTCGTTTATTAGGATAAAAATTTTGGAGTATCTTATGAATACTAAAACTCATCCTACTGCTCACGAAATATATGAACAACTAAAAAAGGAAATACCAACACTGTCAAAAACATCTGTATATCTTAATCTAAACCTTTTTCTTAAAAAAAAGATAATCGTGGATTTAAAAACAAAAGAAGAACAAAGGTTTGATTTTATCCAATATGAACACATTAATTTCTATTGTAGGATTTGTAAAAAAGTTTTTGATTTACCTATTGTTAATTACATAAAGGAAAATGATATAAAAGTTGATGAGTTTATGGTAGAAAAAATAAATATTTACCTTGAGGGAGTTTGTAAGGACTGTGGAAAACCTTAAAACAGAATATGAAATAGACCTTACTATACCTGCCAAAAAAAATTTAGTGATAATACCTCGCTTGGTGGTAGCAGGATTGTTATCTGAACAAAAAATAACAGTAGAAGAACTTGAAAATATTAAACTAATTATCTCTGAAGCTGTAAATTTGCTTTTTAATAGCGAGGGTAAGATAAATATGAAAATATCTTTGCTAAAGGAAAATGACAAAAATGTCCTAAAAGTGATTATTTCTACCAATTTAACGAAAGAGATACTTGAAAACTTATCTAAAAGCGGTTTAACTATTCATATTTTGAATTACCTGTGCTCAAAATTTAATGTTCATCAGAAACAGAAAGAAATAGAAATTTTTATAGAAAAAGAAATTTAACTAAGAAACTACAACTTGAGTTTTTCACAGAGTATTGCGGTTTAGTATTTTTGAAGGATAATACTTGCGTTTTGTCTAACAATTTTAACAGTAATGACAAAACTAAAGTTTCATTTTTTGAGGAATTATGAGTAAGGAACAAAAATTTTACAAAGTGCTTCAAGAAGTTTTTATTGGTGCCAATATTGAAGGTAAAGGTGGATTTCTTAATTTGATGAGTATAAAATCAAATTATTATAGCAAGATAGAGAGATTACTTAAAGCCGATATAGAAAAAGCATTAGAAAAGTATCCCAGTTTTAGGGATGAACTTTTTGACAAGCTTTATTCCTTTTTCAGTAGATATTTTACGCAGAGTGGTTCAATCTATTTCAATTCTACTCCATTTCACAGCAATGTCTATGAGAAAGTTTATACCGATGAAAAGGATGTTATTCTATTTTGGAAAACTCATATGCTTTACTATGTCAAAACCGACAGGATTTTCAGGAGTTTTCCAGTTGAGTTTGATGGATTAAAATTTTACTTTGATGCTTCGAAAACAGAAATCAAAAGAGCTAATGAAAAGAGATCACTTATTTTTGAGTTAAATGAAGTTCGTGAAGATGGCACAATTGTTTTTGCTGTTCAATATTCCGAAAAAGGGACAAAGACAAAAACCGACGAGATATTAAAGGAATTAAAGAAGAAAGGCATTGGGATTAGTGAGGAACAATTGGAGCGTGCTTTTAGAATTTTTGAAAAACAAAGTGAAGTTGATTTTTTCATAAATAAAAACGCAAAAGCATTCTTACAGGAACAATTTAAGCTATGGATTTATCAGTATTTTTGGGAAGGTGCAAAGGAGTGGGATGCCGATAGGGTTAATCAACTGCAAATCCTTAAAGATATTGCATTTAAGATAATTGACTTTATTTCTCAGTTTGAGGATGAGCTTGTAAAAATTTGGAACAAGCCCAAGTTTGTTAAAAATTCAAACTATGTAATTACTTTGGATAGAATTGCAAATATTAATATAATTGAGAAAATTTTGAAACACAAAAATGTTGATGAACAGGTCAAAGAATGGAAGGAACTTGGAATTGTAGATGAAAATTTTAAAACGAGTGATGTTATTGAAACTAATTTAACAGGCAAATATTTATCAAAGAAATACAAGCATTTACCTATTGATACAAAGTATTTTAAAGATTTAGAACTTGAGATTTTAAGTTTATTTGATGATTTAGATAATGCATTGGATGGCTGGTTGATAAAAAGTGAGAATTATCAAGCATTAAATACAATTTTACCAAAATTTAAGGAGAAAGTGCAGACAATCTATATTGACCCTCCATTTAATAAAGAACAGGATGCCGATTATTTTTATTCTGTAAAATACAAAGATTCTACCTGGATTACAATGCTGGAAAATAGATTACAATTAGCAAAGGAATTTATTAAAGACACAGGAAGCATTTTTGTTAGATGCGATTACAACGGGAATATGTATGTTAGGCTTTTGATGAATCAGATTTTTGGAGAAGAAAATTTTAGAAATGAGATAACTATAGCAAAATCTAAAGAATTCTTTAAAACTATGACACATATTAAAAAATTTTCAGAAGAAACAGAAAGTTTGTTTTTATTTTCCAAAACAGAGAATATGCTTTTCAATCTAATATATAAGGAAAAAGATAAACCTTCTAAATACGAACCTTTCTTGCCAGTGGATGATAAATTATATAGCGATTTCAGGATAATAAATGGGGAAAAGGTATTTTCTCCTAAAGGTAGAAAGTGGGGAGTAAAACAAGAAGATATTGAAAAATTGATAAATGAAAAAAGGTTAGTTTATGAAAATGGTAAATGGTGGCTTATTACATATCAAGAACCGCTTAAAGATGTTTGGATAGATTATCAAGGATATTCAAGAAATTGGGGCTTTAAAACCGAAAACTCCGAAATTCTTTTAAAACGTGTTATAGAATCTACATCTAATGAAGGTGATTTAGTTATGGATTTCTTCCTTGGTTCTGGCACTACTACTGCAGTAGCACATAAACTTGGTAGAAAATGGATAGGTATTGAGATGGGAGAGCATTGCTGGCGGATTTTTCAAATACTTTGAACTTGAACAATATGATGAAGCATTGGCTAAATGTAAATATGAAGATGGGGATTTATTCACTGTGCCTACCAAAAGTCCTTATCAAGAATACGTATTTTTGAAAGACGAAAAAATGCTTAAAGCATTAGAGATTGATTATGAGAACAACAAAGTAAAAGTAGATTTATCAAAACTTTATGAAAACATAGATATTGCTGAAACACTGTCAAACCTTCTTGGCAAGTGGATTAAAAAAATAAGCAAGGATGAAGTAGAGTTTGAGGATGGAACAAAAATCAATACCAAAGATTTGGATTATAAAATTATTAAACCCCTAATTTGGTGGGATTAATTGTGGATAAAATTTTAGAAGGAATATTGTTATCAACAAAAGTAACGAAGAGTGTTATTGAAACTCGTATTAGACATTCAATTACAGGGAAAAAATATCCTAAGAGAATATTTTATATACTATTGAAAAAATACGCTGATGATTTTTTAACGAATGGATATGAACCAAGAATGATTGGACTTGCTGGGTTGCGTGGAACTGGTAAAACTACTCTGATGTGGCAAATAGCAGAATATATTTTTAAAAATAAAGAAATTCCTGTTTATTTCTTTAATGTAGATATTATTAAAACTGCTTCTTATTCTTTATTTGAAGTTTTACAAGGATTTCAAAAAATAATTTTAAAGAAGGAATTCAGGAAGTTACAAGAACCAATTGTTTTCTTGTTTGATGAAGTCCATGAGGATGCAGAATGGGCTAAAACATTAAAGATACTTTATGATGAAGCAAGAACTGCTTTTATTGTATGCACTGGATCATCTGCTTTACTCATACAACAAACTGCTGATTTGGCTCGTAGGATGAAAATTGAAAGAGTTTATCCCTTCAAATTTATTGAATTTATCACAGCTAAAAGTTTTTATGAAAGAGAAGAAAAAATTTTTCCAGAGAGGAACTTATCGAATGAAATTAAAAATGCTTTATTTTTCAGTCCTACTCTAAATGATGCTTATGAAGGAATACAAAAAATTAGTAATAAGATAGAAAATTATTTTAATAAGGTTAATAAAGTGTTTTCAGGTTACAAAGGAAATTTGATATCTGAATATATTAAATATCATAATATTCCTTCATTTTTAGAATATAGGGAAAAATCTGCAATATTTGATTCCATATTAGAACTATTAAAAAGAGTAATTAATGAAGATGTTCCAAAAATTAAAGAAAATGCAGGGGAGAAAAGTGTAGGAGAAAATGAAAAAATTCTAAAACTTCTTCTTCAGTTAGCTATTTCAGATGAAATTAATCTGGATACTTTATCTCAAAAGACTGGAATTAAAAAAGACGAAATAGAATTTTTCTTGGACATACTTAATGGATCTGAGGTTGTCAATATTTTCAATCCTTACGGTGGTAAGGAAGCCAGGATATGGAAAAATAAAAAGATATTTTTTATGTCTCCTTCCATAAGATTATCTTTATTATCAAGCATTTATGGTGATAGAATAACAAAAGAAATGGAAGGTAAATTATACGAAGATATTGTCGCTATGTATATAAGAAGAATATTAGACAATAATGTTATGATTTTAACATCAAAAAATATTAAAAAACCAGATTTTGTAATAGAAACAATGGAAAAGCCACTATTACTTGAGGTTGGTATTAGTAAAACAACAAGTGATCAATTTTCTAATATCGATTGTAGGTATGGAATTTTAGTAAGCAATGGTATTAAAGAAATAGAAAAAAATAAGAAATACTTAAAATTACCATTAAAATGGTTCTTATTGATGTGAAAACTAGTATGAGTAGGTTGTATCTTCAAAATATCTTAAATGATATTTCTTTTGAGGATTTGCCGGCAAAGTGGCAAAGATTTGATTTAGGACGATTTTCAAAAGATAAAAATCTTTTTGATTTTCAGCAAAATGCTTTGAAAAATGCTATAAAAGCATTGTATCTATATTTCAAAGACAAAAATGCTGACAAGAAAGCTTTATTTGACCATTACAAACTCAATGGACTTGAAGAAAACTTTGATTATGACTTAAAGAAAAAACAAGACAGTAAAACAGTTAAGTATCTTCTGGAATATCCTGATGATTACCCTGTTATCAATAACCTGTCTGCGCAGGCAGGCAAAATTTCATTTACTCATTTTATCAATCGAATGAGTTTTTGGATGGCTACAGGTGCGGGCAAGACACTAATTATCGTTAAACTAATTGAAATTTTGGGAAAACTCATTGCTGAGAAGGAATTACCAACAGGTGATATTCTATTTTTGACTCATCGAGATGACCTTTTAGATCAATTCAAAAATCATGTTGAGGAATTTAATAGTTTCAACTTTGATGCAAGGATAAATCTTAGAAGTTTGAAAGATTATGAGAGAGTGAAGCGTGAAAATGCTTTGCCATTTCTCAAAAATGAGATAACTGTTTTTTATTATCGCTCTGATTTGATTTCTGACGAACATAAAGAAAAGATTGTTGATTTTAGGAATTATGATAATGGTGGCAAATGGTATATCCTTTTAGACGAAGCTCACAAAGGAGATAGAGAAGATAGTAAACGACAGATTTTATACTCTATACTTTCAAGGAACGGGTTTCTGTTTAACTTCTCTGCAACTTTTACTGATCCAAGGGATTTTGCAACTTGCGCTTTTAACTTCAATCTTTCAAGATTTGTTATAGAAGGATATGGCAAACATATTTATGTATCAAAATCAAATATATCTGCTTTTAAGGATAAGGATGATTTTTCACCAATTGAAAAACAGAAAATTGTTTTGAAGACCCTTTTACTCTTAGCTTATATAAATAAGCATTTTGAAGAAATTAGAAAGGTTGATAATTCACTTTACCATCGCCCACTACTTTTAACTTTGGTTAATTCTGTAGATATAGAACAATCCGACTTGGAATTATTTTTTAGGGAATTGGAAAAAGTAGCTAAAAACGAAATTAGACAAGATTTATTTGAAGAAGCAAAAAAGGAACTTTTTATGGAATTTAACGAGTATCCAACGTTTGAGTTTGAGGAAAAAAAACTTGAAGTAGATGCTCATTTGATTTCAAGATTGGAATACAAAGATATTTTGAAATATGTATTTAATACACAAGCTTCGGGGAAGGTCGAAGTTTTAAGGATCCCTGGGAATAAGCAAGAGTTGATTTTTAAGCTAAGCACGAGTGAAAAACCGTTTGCATTGATAAAAATTGGTGATATATCTAATTGGCTGAAAGATAAGCTTGAAGGTTACGAGATAAGCGAGAGTTTTGATAATGAAAGCTATTTTAGACAAATTAATCTCGACGATTCTGAGATAAACATTTTGATGGGATCTCGATCTTTCTATGAAGGCTGGGATTCTAATAGACCAAACGTGATTTTATTTATAAATATAGGGGTTGGAAGTGATGCCAAAAAATTTGTGCTGCAATCCATTGGTAGAGGGGTAAGAATAGAGCCACTAAAAAACCAAAGAAAAAGACTACAGAATTTGTTTAATGCTAAAGTTGTAAAAGAGGAAATTTTTGAGAAAGTTAAAGATCATATTTTGTTTCTCGAGAGCTTGTTTGTTTTTGGAACTAATGCCGAAAACTTGAGGGAAATAATTAAAACATTGAAAGAAGAAAAACAAGATAAAAATTTGGGTGATGAATTTATATTAAATCCTGAGGTGCAAAAACATCTTCTTCTGGTGCCTATCTATAAAACTGCTGAGAAAATTTTGGTCGAAGATAGAGAACCACAAAAATACATCTTAAGCAAAGACGATTTTAATATAACAAAAAATTTTTATGAATACATAGGCGATAAAATCGCTGTAGCTAAATATAATTGTGAAGTAAAGGTTTTGAAGAAAGTAAAAGAAAGTTTTGCAGAAAAAGAACGGTATTATGATTTTAGTGAAAAAAAAATCTCTTTTTGAGCCAGAGTTAATTCTTGGCCGCATTTTTGACTATCTTGGAGTTAAAAGTATGGAGTTTGAAAAATTTAAAGAATTGAAAGATGAAATTGTGCATTTTAGAAACATTAGATTTCGATTTAATGATGAAGAAAAATATGAGGAAATCAAAAGAAAGATAGAGGAAATTAGACGCTACCCTGAGAGACATAAAGAGTTAGATGAGAAATATGGGAAAATACCAAGAGAAGAATTTGAAAGACAGATGTATTTGTTTACAAATGCAGGAAATTTTGAAATGAAGAACCAGAGAATAAAAATCAAGTATATTGCTAATCATTATTATCTACCAGTTATTCTTTCGGAGCAAGAGAAAATTGATTATATTAATCACATAATCAATATCTCTAGTGAAGTGAAATTTATTGAAGAATTAGAAGAATATCTTAAATATCCCAATAATGTGTTTAAGCACTTTGAATGGTGGATGTTTTCAAAGATTGACCAAACAATGGATGAGGTATTTATTCCTTATTACAACCCAAAGAAAAATAAAATTGCCAAGTTCAAACCAGATTTTATTTTTTGGATGCAAAAGGATAAACGATACTTGATTTTATTTGTTGATCCAAAAGGGACAGAGTATGCAGAGGGATATAGAAAGATCGATGGATATTCAAGAATATTTGAAGTTGAGCAAAATGGGAAAAAGCAAAGTAGGGATTTTTTATACAACGGATTTGTTATAAATGTAAAGCTATTGCTAAAACCAAAGCGAGGAATTGCAAGTGTTTTAGAAAATTACAAGCAATACTGGTTTGACAACTTTACTGATTTTTCTAATAAGGTAAAACAATTCTTTACAGAGAAAATTGAATGATGGTGAATAAGAAAAATTATGTATTAACGGTAATGGTTTGATAAATTTGAAAAAGTAAGGAGGTAATATGATTAACACAAAGGTAAATTTACCTTGTTTCTTTATGATTTGTACCAATGAAACAGAAAAAGAATGTTTGCAAAAGGAGCTGTTTGGCGATAGAAAATGGCGACTACCACACCTAAAATCCATAAAAAGGGGGGATATCGGTTTTCTGTTGAACATTACTAAAGACGAACTTCTTGGAATTTTTGTAGCAGAAAGTGAAGCACAGATTAGTATTGACCCAAATGCTTGGAATGGAAAATTTCCTTCTCAGGTTAAAGTAAAACTAATTGGAGAATTACAGAGAATTCCTAATGCTTCGAAGGAATTGGAGAGAATCGTTCGGCTTAAAGAAGTAAAAAAGAAAATAAAAAATGGGACAATAAAAATCACTTATATGGTTCCTGCAGAAAACACTTATGGTCCAGATATTACTAATAGGGTATTATCTTTGTTTAAATTGTCAGAGGAATTGGAAAAATATTTTAAAGCAGCTTCACAAGAAGTAGAGATTGGTGTATTTTCTGAGTATAGGTTGGATGATGTCGCTGGTTTAGACGAAGTGAAGGATTTTATATATCAGCGAATTATAGCACCGTTTGAAGATGAGGAAATTGCTTATAGATTGGGGCTACGCATAGGTGGGGGTGTTTTACTTTTTGGGCCTCCAGGTACAGGAAAAACACTTATAGCAATGGCAATTGCCAATCACATTCAGGCAAAGTTCATAGAGATAAGTCCTTCTATTATCATAGGTTATCCAGGTGAAGCTGAGAAGAAAATAGAGAATATCTTTTCGTCGTTAGAAAAAGAGCCACGTGCTGTAGTTTTTCTTGATGAAGCAGAATGGATTTTATGCAGGCGTGAAGAGCAAACGTCGTCAGTAATGCAAAGAGTAACACCTGTTCTTTTAGTTCAGTTAGGTAGGATATTCAAGCAAAAAAAGAAGCCCATAGTTATCATTGCTGCAACTAATAGACCGGAAATGATAGATCCTGCTTTTTTACGGCCAGGAAGATTTGATAAAATTTTTTACGTTCCCTTGCCAGATAAAAAGGCAAGAGAGAAAATTATAGAAATACACTTACAAAATAGAGAAAATGAGTTAAAAAAGGATGATATAGCAGAAATTGCAGACAAACTGGAAGGTTATTCAGGTGCAGATATAGCTCATATTGTTGAAGAGGCAGCATATAACGCTTTTAAGAGAAGGAAAACTCAAAATGCTAAAATAACAAAAGAAGATATAATAAAAGTTATTGAACAAACTACACGATCAATTACGGCGCAAGAAGTAGAAAGAATAGAAAAGTGGGCAACGGGGTATAGAATACCAAAAATAAAATAAGGTTAAAGTATAGAAAATTTATTTGATGTCATTTTTTCTATAATTTTTTCCCATCCAATATTTTTTTGTTCTATGGTTTTTTTAGCGTTTTGTCCCATTTTTTCTGCTTCTTTTTTATGTTTAAACAAGTAATCCATAGCTTCTGCTATTGATTGTGGTGTTGGATCTACAACTAATCCATTAAAATTGTGTTCGACGAATTCTAACGGACCACCACTATCTTTACAAGTTATAACAGGCTTGGATGAATAAAAAGCTTCTAATGTAATATATCCGTAATCTTCATCAAATGGGGTAAATAAAATTGCTAAACATTTTGAATAAAGTTCTATCTTTTTTTCCTCTTCTACAAAATCCAATATTTCTAACTTTTCAACAATTTGCTTTTCTTTCAGCAGTGGTTCTATTTTTTTTCTAAAATACTTTTCATCTTTTTGTCCTGCTATGACAAGTTTATAATTTTCTTTTGTGTGTTTTAAAGCTGAGATTACTAAATCTTGCCTTTTATTTGTTGCTAACCTGCTTGGTAAAAAGAAGAAGTTTTCTTGGCTTTGAGAGAAGTATTTTTCTTTATTTGGTAAAGGAGGATATAAAACTTCAGCATTAATGCCATTGAACTTTTCCAATCTATTTTTTACATTATTTGATATAGCGAAGACTTTTTTACATTCTTTTAGGAAAATATTGTCATATTGAATTATCTTTTCTCTTAATTTCAGATATTTTTCTTTGTTTCTACGTAATATATTAAATTCTGTGTCCCATAATTCATAAAGATATCTTATGTGGTGCATGAACCATACAATTTTGTTATGATGTTTTATCGCATAGCTAAAAGGTCTTGAGGTTATTGCTAAATCTCCGTAATCAAATTTAAGCTTTCTTAATCCTTCTATTTGTTCTTCTAACAGGTTAGGGTTTATTGAAAAAGGAATAAAAATTTTTTCTACTTCAAAGTATTTAGACAACTCATTTTCTAAAGAATTGATAAATACACTATCCCCGCCATAGATAAAGGGATCTTTTGTTGATACTAAAAGGATTTTCCTTACTTTTTTAAAGACTGTTAATACTTTTTTAAGAAACATTAACTTCGTTCAATTTGCAGTTTCCTTATGTTATTTTCTATTATTATTTTTAGTAATTCTTCGAATTTAATTCCTGTTTTTTCTGCTTCTTGTGGCAATAATGATACTTCTGTAAAGCCAGGAATGGTATTAACTTCAAGAAAATATAGTTTATTTTCCTTTGTTATTCTATAATCTATTCTTACTGCATCTTTGAATCCCATATATTCAAAAATTCTTTTTGATATATTTTTTAAGTATTCAAGAGCTGTTTCTTCTAAGTTTGGTGGTATAATGTGGTTTATTTTTTTTGTATATTTGTTTTCATAGTCAAATAGTTTACTTTCTTTTAGTTCTAATTCGCAGGGTTCTAATGGCATGGTTTCATCATCTTTTTTTATAACACCAACAGTTATTTCTCTTCCTTCTATGTATTCTTGTATTAATGATATTTGAGGGTCTTCTTTAAATGATTTTTCTAACGCTTTTTCTAATGATTTTTCTAAATCCTTTATATTTTCGATAATGCTTAATCCTACGCTGCTTCCCGAAAAATTAGGTTTTACTATTAAGGGGGGATATAAAAAATGTTGTTTCATTTTTTCTAAAACAAAATCTATTCCTCTTTTTTCATATTCTTCTTTTTTTACATAAACTGTATTAGGAATAAAAAGATTGACAATGTTGTTTTCTTTGATAAATTTTTCTATAACCAAATTTGTTAAGTATTTATTCATTCCTATCATACTTGTTACGGAGTTTGAAAAAGAAAAGGGTATGTTAAGGGTTTCTAAAAAAGTTTGTATGACACCATCTTCTCCATTCTTTCCATGTAGAACGATAAAAACAAAATCGTAATGATTATCAAGGATCTTCCTATAAAAATCTCTAAAATCATTGAGAACGTATTTTTCTACATTTTTATAGATTGATTGTAGTTTATTAAATACATTTTCACCGGATTTTATGGAAATTTCTCTTTCGGAGGATAATCCCCCCATTACTACCAAGATTTTCATACTTCTTTTATATAATACACTAAAAATTCGACATTACCTTTATCCCCTTTTATTGGAGATTTTATAACTTTTATAAATTTGAACCCTTGTTTTCTAATTGTTCTTAAGGTTCTCAGTAATACGGAAAACATTTTTTTATTGTCTTTTAAAACTCCCTTTTTTAAGAATTTCAATTCATTTTTTTGTAATTCAAAATTGGGTTTAATAAGAATGACAATATGTATTGGCTTGCCGAATTTTATTTTACTAATTGATTGTGTTATTAATGTACAACTTATAAATGAAACATCTATTGTTATTATTTCAATTTTATTTAATATTTCTTGCAATATTTTATTTTCGAAGAGTTTTTCTAAATTTCTTGCATTGAACTCTTCTATGTTAATAACGTTGGGATTATTGAGTAGTTTGGGGTGTAGTTGATTTTTACCGTTGTCTAATGCAATCACTAATTTGGCTCCATGTTTTAATAGGCAATCTGTGAATCCTCCTGTTGATGCTCCTATATCCAAACAAACTTTATCATCTACTCTTAACCCTATTTTTGAAAATTCATCTAATGCCGCTTTAAGTTTATATCCTCCTCTTGAAACAAATTCTTCTTCCTGTATTACATTGATATTTGTGTTAATATCGAATTTTTGTGCTGGTTTATATAATACTTTCCCCTCAACTAATACTTTTCCATCAAGTATTAATTTTTGTGCTTTTACTCTCGAATCTACAAGTTTTTTTATGACTAATAACTCATCTAACCGATATTTTCCCATTTTGTTTTAATTTTCTCAATAATCAATGAGGCCAAGGATATTTTTGCCAAATCTCCGATAATAAATGGTAATATTCCTAATTTTATGCTGTTTTCTATTCCTACAAATAATGATAATTGGAGAATGCCAAAAAAGTATATAACTATGTTTCCAAGAAGTAGGATAAAAAAGATTCGAATGAATAGATTTTTATTAGGTAAGATTGATTGGTTTTTTAGAAGACTTCCTATAAGGAATGTTGCAAAAATAAACCCTAATAAGTATCCTCCTGTTGGACCTAACAGAACTTGTATACCTCCTTTGTAATTTGCGAATACTGGTAATCCTGCTATACCTTCAAGGATATAAGATATAACTACAAATGTCCCATATTTAGGACCTGCAATCGATGCAATCAGAAATATACCTAACGTTTGTAATGTCATTGGAACGGGATTTAAGGGAATACTTATTTGAGAACACACGATTAGAAATATGTTAAGAATTACTAAAACTGCTATTTTGTAAGCGAAGGATAAATTATCTATTGCTCCTGATAGCATGATTCCTTACCTCCCTTAAAGTGTCTTCTAATAATGATTTTGAGTTTATATCAACATTTGTAAGTATTTCTAATTTTTGTATTTTTTCTGTTATTGTTAAATTTTCATCTATTTGATATCCTAACATTTGGATAAATGCATTGATGAATTTTTCGAAATTTTTCTCAATTTGGTTATGGTTGTTTGATTTATCAAGGTAATTAAGGAAAGACAATGTGAGTTTAAAAATTTGGTTTTCCCTGTGGTTTTCCGGCAATGTTTTCCTTATTATTTCTAATATTATTTGAGATAAAATTTTTTTGTAGAAAGAGTTTCTGATGTTTTCAAAATAGTTTATTACGGTATATTGTTTTATAAAAGCGTATTCCTTGTTTGTTTTTGTTTGGAATGAAATTAGGTTAAGGGTATCCAATTTTAGGTTTTTTATTTTGTAAGGGTAGATGAATTTGGTTAATCCTGAATTTTTGCAAAAGATGTATAATAGATTTCCTTTGAGGATTTTTGTTTTTTCAATGATTATTCCTGTTAAATATTTATACATTTTTTCTTGTTTTAATTTTTCCTTTATTTTCTTGGAATGGATGGTATATATTATTTACGAGGATGTTGAAAATTCTTTTTGATGCTAATCCATCACCATATGGGTTTGGAGCATTTGATTTTTGTAATTTTTGTTTATGATTAAGGTATTTTAATGTTTTTGATATTATTGATTTTTTTTCTGTGCCAGCAATGATGATGAATTTATGTTTTATTCCTTCTGGTCTTTCTGTTTTATTTCTAACTACCAAGCAAGGTGTTCTAAAGGTGGGGGCTTCCTCTTGTATCCCTCCAGAATCCGTTATTATCAACTTTGCATTCTTTATTAAACTTAACATTGTTAAATAGTCCACGGGTTCTATTAGATTTATGTTTCTGTTTTTTGATAGTATTTCAAAAGCGGGTTTTCTTACATTTGGATTGTAATGGACGGGGAATATTATTTTTAATTTTGTAAAATATTGTATTACATTTATTGCTTCCAATATTGATAGCATTGTTTTGCCAAATGATTCCCTTCTGTGTACCTCCACTAATATGAAATTATTTTTTTCTACGTTGAATTTTTTTTCTATATCTACTGTGTCAATTAGTTTACTTATTGATAATAGGGCATCAACAACAGTATTTCCTGTTATAAAGACGTTCTCTTTTATGTTTTCTTTGTATAGATTTCGTGCTGATAATTTTGTAGGACAAAAATGATAATCTCCTACTACACTTATTAATCTTCTGTTTATTTCTTCTGGAAATGGTTGATGCTTATCAAAGGATCGCAAGCCTGCTTCTATATGGCAAACTTTTATATTTAGGTAAAAGGATGCAAGTGATACTATGAAAGCTGTTGTTGTGTCACCTTGCACAAATACGAAATCTGGTTGTATATGAGAAAGAAAATCTTTTATCTTGGACATAACATTTATTGATATATCAAAAAGGTCTTGGTTAGGTTTCATGATGTCGAGGTCAAAATCGAAGTTAATGTTAAAAACTTGGTTTGCCATGTTAAGTAGCTCTTTGTGTTGTGAGGTTGATAAGACTATTGTTTCTTGGTTATTTTGTTGGAATTCTTTTATTACGGGTGCAGTTTTTATTAATTCTGGCCGTGTCCCCACAACAAAACAATACCTCATAATATATCATTTCAATACTACTTTTTACTTGCCTGTTTTTTATGATCAATTTTTTTAAAATTATTAACAATTTTTTTATTAATTTTTAACAATGTTTTGAGGAAAATAAATGATTTTCTTAGAAATTAAAAAAGGGGTGAATAAAAATGGAAAAAAGAGGGATGATGTTGTATTTATGGCTTTCCTTATTTACTGTTTTTGTTAGTTTTTTTAGTATAATATTGTTTAATTATGTAGGTGCGGATATAAAAGCTGTAAGAAGTTTATATTTAACAAGTAGAAAACATTTTGATTATCGTTCGATTGCAATGGTATTAGCAGAGATGTATAAGGAAACAGGAAGAACAAATGGAAACTATATAACAAACTTGGCAGGAGTAAGATATAATATTGATTATCGAATAAGAAGATTAACGGATACAGATATAATGGTTGAATTAATAAAAAATAATGAGGTAGTAGGAAGGAGCATAGTAAGGATTAGGAATAAGTTCGATAATTTAGCTTTGATAACAACAGATGATAATGTTAATCTGCAGGGTAGTGATTATTATTCATCAGGATGGATAATGGGTAATAGAGTAAATGTGCAAGGGGGGGGTGTATAGTAATAGTAAGAGGATGTTGAGTTGGGGAGTAATAAGACCGGATACGATAGTAAATGGAAAAGGAGGATTTAATGAGGAAAATTTAAAAGAATTGCAAAAATACACAAATTTTGCATCCTATGGAGACTATAGACAAACTCTCCTTTCATACTATAACCAACTGTATGATCAAATGAGCAATATGGCAAAAAATTACAATGGGATGGAAAATTACTACAATGTTAATGGGATAAGTCCAAATCATCCACACAATTTTATCCAACTTACACCATCCGGAATTTTGTACATAAAGAGAACTAATTTGTATCAAAAAATTGTATTGAGAATGGTAGGTAGTATTGATTATCAAGAAATAGATATAATGGGGCTTGATTATGGTGGTAGGGTAATAAATTTGGCAAGATTTAGTTTTTACGATAGTGGAGGCAATAGAGTGCCTTTAACTTATTCTGTTTCTGTGCCTTATGGAAGTGTGTTGATTTCTAATCAACAGGAAATTATGAATGCTAACGGGAATTTTATTTCGCTTAGAACTACAGATGCGATTTATAATTTTTACCCGAACTACTATATATTTATATTTAAGTTGTAATGGAAATCCAAATGTTGATACTGTTATAAGGTTTTCGACACAACTAAAACCTGTAATGATTATATATTCAGAAATGCCAATTGATATAGTGGGTTTTAGGGAAAATGATATTAATAATCGTTTTAACATTTCTCCTTCTATTGCTGCTAATTTTAGTTATGTTTCGCAACAAATATTAGTTTTGACTAAGCAGACTGTTACGATTCAGGATGATATATTTTATGAAGGAACACTTACAGAGGGTCAGATTGTTAATATTATAAAGTTTCTAATGGAAGAAGTAGAAATATTTGTATATTTGGGTCGTTTCAGGCAGCAAATATGGATTTGCTAAATGAAAATATTGGTAAATACTTTGTAAGTGATAACAGATTAACAACAAAAGATCCGAGTATAAAACTTGTGCCGAATTTAACTACTGATAGTTTATATTTAAACACGCTTACTCCTGTTTTTACCGAGGTTATAAAATGAGGAAGAGAAAGATAGAAAGGAGGTTGGGAATAACTATAGTTGAAGTAATTATTTCTTTTTCTATTGCACTTATCCTTATAATGGCTTTGTATATGATAGTCTATTGGGGAACAAATTATAACCCAGTAAATGAAAAAATAATGTCGATAAATAATATTTTAACATATATACAAGCTGATATGGTGAATAATACTACAAGATATTTTGATTATGACAGTAATACAGGAAGAATGTTTCCCAAAGGTAATATAGACAGTATTATTATGGCAAGGTTACAAGAGGGTAGGTATAGGCTTGATTTTATAAAAAGTATAAAAGTAGCGAGTTTTGAAAATGAGATAAAGCCGACAGGTGGTAGGTTTGACAATATCTATAGAGTAACGATAATTGTTGAATGGCAACACAAGAATCAGATAAAAAAATATGATGCTCAGATTATAGTAAGTAGTTATGACTACAAGAAAATAATGGCAAATCAAAGACCTAATGAAACTACACTTACCCTTAGATTGCCTCAGACATTCGTTAATACAATATATCAGACAACAATAACACGACCATAATTTTGTATCTCAAAAAAAATTTTATTCAATATTTCTTTGTAAATTCTTCTAAAAGTTGGATAGATTTTTCAAAATGTTCTTTGTATATTTTTATTCTTTGGTATATTTCTATTGCTATTTCTTCGTTATATATATGTGTTGATGTGTTTCTATCTTCCAACATATCAAGGAATATTTCATCATTGGGAATTAGTCCTGTTTTGAAAGCAATTTTTATACATTCTCTTGGGCTGCTGCATTCAAAACCACTGTATTTAAGAAATATTTTTATGGTTTTCCAAAAGGTATCAAATGTAAATTCAAACCGTTGAATTAAACCATCTCTTTCTAATTCTGTTATATTTTCTTTATCTAATCCTTCCTTGAGCTTAAGGAATGATTTTTTGAATTTATTTAGTGCTATTATTATTTCTATTTTTTTCATAGATTGTTATTCCTGTTTCTTTAATTATTTCCTTAAATTCATTTGATGTTTGTTCCAAAAATATTAAATCGACTGAATATATTCCTGATAATTCTTCAATCTTATCTTTGATTTTTCTTTTTGTTCTTATGTCCAGTTTCTGTTTTGTAACTATTGCTATATCTATGTCTGAGAATTCTTTGTGTTCTTTTTTTGCTCTTGACCCGAAAAGTATTATTTTTTCTACTTGAAACTGCGGATCTTTTAGGAATTCAACTATATTATCTATTATTTCTTTTACTGCTTTCATCAAATTTATTATTCTATACTATCATTTCGAAAACCTACATTCAAATATTAAAAAAGTATTAAAAAAAGTATTAAAAAAGGAGTGTTAAGGAATTATTTGTAATAGATATATTATGAATGAGTTGTATAAATCTAAAAGCCCTTATCTTTTATCCCATAAGGATAATCCTATAGAGTGGAAGTTATGGAATGATGAAACTCTGAATTATATAAGACGACAAGATAAGCCTGTTTTTTTATCGATTGGTTATTTTACTTGTCATTGGTGTCATGTTATGGCAAGAGAAGTGTTTGAAGATGAAGAGGTGGCAAGAATACTAAATGAAAATTTTGTATGTATAAAGGTTGATCGAGAAGAAAATCCTGATATTGATGGTTTTTATATAAACGCATTGGGTTTGCTAAATGATGGTAATGCAGGGTGGCCTGCTAATCTATTTCTAACTCAAGAACTCAAACCTTTCTTCGGAATTACTTATCTTCCAAAAAAGCATTTTATAAATCTTGTAAATAAAATAATTCAACTTTGGAAGTATGAAAGACAAAGTTTAATTGAATACGCAGAAAAGATTTATAGTTACCTATCGACCAATTATCTTGAATATATAGACAAAGATTTACCCAAAAGTTTATTGAACATAAATGAATTGGAAAATTTTCTTTACAATTGCGATAAATTTATCTTTTCTAAATTAGATAGTAAAGGGGGTTTTAGTTTTAGACCTAAATTTCCTCCTCATCAAATTCTTGAATACTTGCTTTTAAGAATGGAGGATACTCCAAGTAAATATGTCCTGGAATGTATTGATAGAACTTTAAGTAATTGTATTTTAGGTGGAATGTATGATGTGGTAGATGGGGGATTTTGTAGGTATAGTGTAGATGAAAATTGGATGATCCCTCACTTTGAAAAGATGCTTTATGATAACGCTTTATTACTTTATATATATTCTCATGCTTCTGAAATTTATAAATCTATAAATTACCAGAAATCAGTAATTTTCGAATATATATCTTTAAAAACTTTCGAATTTCTTTTGAATTTTTTATATAGTGGAAATGCTTTTTATAGTTCTTTATCTGCTGAGTCAA
>JAUQQQ010000008.1:44456-89047 GCA_030549815.1 bacterium
TCTATTAAAAAGATGTAAAGAATATTTCTTTAAAGATAATGTTTTTTATAATTCAAAATTATTTCTATCTTTTGATATTTTTGATAATTCTATACATTCTAATAACTCCTTAGCTTTATTAGTACAGTACATACTTGATGGAAAAATTGATAATGAAGATTTAGTATTGAAATTGTTTAGTTTTTGCAGGGAAGGGGATTCAGGAAATATTCTACATTTGGCAAGTTTTCTTTATTTCCTTGATTTTTATAAAATAAGCAAAAATGCTGTAAAAACAAGATTAACAAAAAAGGATAATTGTTACGAAATGGAATTTATTAATTTGGACAATAATGTTAGTATTGAACCTCGAAGTGTAAAAATCAATGGACAAAAAGATATTGTTTTACAAGTTTGTGATAAAGAAAAGTGTTTTGAAGTAAGAAAGATAACTGAATTTTGAAATTACCTTATTTATGAATATATTTATTTCTGTTTGTGATTATTCGTCTGAACTCTATGCTTATAAAATTCTTGAATATATTAAAGAGGAAATAGATGGAAACATTTTTGCTATTGGTGGGGGATTATTAAAAGATTTTAGGGGTGTCAATTTTTGGCTTGATTCTGTTAAATATAGTGCTGTTGGATTTTTTGAAAATTTACCAAGGATACCATTTATGTTTTTTGATTATCTAAAATTAAAGAAATTATTAAGAAGTAATAGGATAGATTATGCTATTTTATTTGACTCTCCTGCAGTTAATTTAAGGTTAATAAGGTTGTTAAGGGGTAGGGGAGTAAAAATAATTTACATTATTCCTCCTAAAAGTTGGAGCTTGGAAAGAAGTAAAGTTCACGATTTTGTTGAAAATAACTGTGATGTTATTATTGTGCCTTTTAAATTTAATTTAAATGTTTATAAGGGAAAAAATGTGTTCTATTTTGGGCATCCTATTGTGGAAATAGTAAAGAAAGATTTGACTTTGGAAAATAGAAAGAGTGTTTTAGGGATATTCCCGGGTAGTAGGAAGTTTGAAGTGGAATTTGTATCTAAACCGGTTCTTGACAATGTTTTATCTTTTACAAAAAAATTCCAAGAAATATTTATTTCTTCTACTTTTTTAACAAAACAGTATTTGAGGAAATTTAATAGTGATATTGTTAAGGTAAGTGAAGATTATTATGAAATAATAAGTAAGGCAGGGGTAGCGCTTGCTGTGTCGGGAACCGTTGTCCTTAAAAACGCTATATATTCTGTACCTACTATATGCTTCTACAAAGTTTATAAAATATCCGAGTTTATTTTTAGAAAAATAAAAAAAATTAAGGTTGATAAAATAGCATTACCAAACATTTTATGGGAATATGAATTCAAATTGGGTAATGAATTTATCATTCCTGAACTTATTCAAGATGAATACAATTATCTTTCTGTGGTTGATAAACTTGATAATATCTTGGAAAACTATGATTACTATTTATCGAAGATAAAAGAATTTAGAAAAACTTTTTTTGAATTTTATCCTCCATTTCCTTTAAAGGATATTTCTGAATTTTTGTTAGGCTTTATGAAAAAAGGAAAGCGTTGATTTATGAAGAATTATAATAAGGAAAAGTGGAAAGTTAGAAGCAGTAAATACAAGAAGAAATAACGATTTAGAAAGGGGAGTGTAAAAGAATGCAAAACATAACACCTTCTATAAGAAGAAAAACAGATAGAAGAGCTAAAAGATCAAGAAATTTCCAGGATAGATTCCTTAATTCATTAAGGGGGGAGGATGTAAAAGTTACTGTTGAAACCACAAGTTCAAAGACATATACTGGAAAAATGGTATCATTTGATCAATATGTTGTTATATTGGAAACTGAAAATGGACAAGTTATGTTGTACAAGCATGCAATAGCTTCGATAAGTAAAGCATAATTGGAGGAATTTAAAATTGTATATTCCTCACACTACCGAGGATATAGAAAAAGCGAGAAGAATTTTAGGAATAAAAGAGATTGATGACATATTTCGGGAAATAACGAATAGGGAAGAATTTTTTGACCCTAAAGAATTGGGGAAGCCACTTCCACAACAAAAAATAATTGATTATTTCGAAAATAGATCAAACATAAAAAGATATAAATATTTTGTTGGTTCAGGTGCGTATGATCACTTTATACCCCCAATTGTCGATTCGTTAGTAAGAAGTGAATTTTTGACTTCCTATACTCCTTACCAGGCAGAGGTGTCTCAGGGTGTCCTTAAAATAATATGGGATTTTCAATCTTTGATTTGCGAGATTTTAGATCAAGATGTTTGTAATTCTTCTCATTATGATGGTGCTACTGCAGCTGCTGAAGCTGTCTTAATGGCTAAAAGAATATACTCGAAAATAAATGAAAATGCTAACAAATTCCTCATTGCTAATTCTGTTCATCCAACATATTTGAATGTCATACAAACTTATACCTCAAATTTAAATCTTCACCCTGTATTTATCGAGTTTGATGAGAAAGGAAAGTTAAATATAGAAAAATTAATGGAGAATATAAACGAAGATGTTTTTGCTGTTGTTATTCAAAGCCCAAACTTTTTTGGTGTCATCGAAGAAGATGTTAGTGCCATTAAAAACATAGTAGGGGATAAGATTACTGTTTTAATTACTACAAATCCTTTTGTTTATTTTCTTATTCATCCATCTGGAGGAATGGGTGCCCCTTCTCCGAAGGTTGATATAGTTGCTGCTAACTTGCAACCTTTTGGAATACCTCTTAGTTTTGGGGGACCTTATTTGGGAGTTATTGCTACCCGTATGGAGCATATTAGAAATCTTCCAGGTAGAATTATTGGGCAAACAGTTGACAAGGATGGAAAAACTGCTTATACAATGATTTTACAAACAAGAGAACAACATATAAGAAGAGAAAAAGCCACAAGTAATATATGTACAAACCAAGGGCTGATGGCTATAAGAAATACAATATACCTGATGTCTATGGGTAAAGATAACTTAATAAAAATAGCACAGAAAAATTATACGAATATTAGATTTTTAATGACTAAAATTAACGAAGAAAAATTAGGAAAAGTAGTTTTTGAAAATGTGTTTAATGAAGCACTTTTCTATATCCCAAATTATACAAAAGTTTATAAAGAAATAAAAGATAAATGTAATGTTATTTTTGGGATCAACTTGAGTAAGTTTAAGTTACATAAAGAAATGATAGATAATTTGAGAAAGGCAGGAATAAACCATCATCTGGATGATTTAGCAATAATTTGCACTACTGAAAAATATTCTAAACAAGAAATAAATGAAGTATTAGATATTCTAAAGGAGATATCTTTTCAAGCCACTATTTAAAAGTAAATCTTGCAAGGTTAAGAAGCGAAGGTGTTTACCTTGGCAAGTTAAAGAGAGGAAGATATTTTATCTACCTAAATTCTTAAAATGAGCTAGTATGAAAATAAAATCGCTTAATCAGGTTGAACTTAACAAAATAGTATGTCAATTATTAGATTGTAGTAGTGAAAAAATAAATTTTAGGACAAATCAGATATTAAAATGGATATACAGTAAGTGGGAGGATGACCCTGAAAATTTCACTGATCTATCAAAGGAATTTAGAAAAAAATTAAAAACCAACTTTGATTTTAGATCATTAGAATTATTTGATTATCAACATTCGAGAATTACAGATTCTATAAAGTTTGCTTTCAAAACGGTAGATGGGGATATAGTCGAAAGTGTTCTTATGAAGCATCCAGATAGGTATACTCTTTGTGTTTCTTCTCAGGTTGGTTGTAATGTGGGCTGTGTTTTTTGTGCTTCTGGAATGTATGGATTGAAAAGGAATTTAACGCCTGATGAAATCGTTGATCAATTGTTTTTGGCTCAGCAATTTGTACATAAAAATGAGGGAAAAAGAATTTCTAACATTGTTTTTATGGGAATGGGGGAACCATTAGTTAATTATAATAATGTCTTAAAAGCTCTCGATATTTTTACTTCTGACTGGGGGTTTAAAATTAGTAAAAGAAACATAACTCTTTCTACTTCAGGGATAGTTCCGAAAATTTACAAATTAGTTGATGATGGTGTTAAGGTAAAATTGGCATTATCTTTGCATTCTCCTTACCAAAGTGAGAGAGAAAAATTGATACCAACAGCTAAAAGGTATCATATTGATGATCTCCTTCAAGCAGTATCTTACTATTTCTTAAAAACTAAGAAGAGAGTAACGATAGAGTACATACTTTTAAAGGAAATCAATGATACAGTAGATCATGCTAAAGAATTGGTAAGAATTCTAAAGAAACATAATATAAAAGTTTTGGTTAATTTAATCCCTTACAACAGTATTGGGAACATTTATTTTGAAGGGAAGTTATTACAAGAACCAGAGATTGAGAGGATAAAAAGATTTGAAGAAATAATTAAAGAGCATTATGAAGTAAGTATTAGATGGAGCTTGGGAAGAGACATAGACGGTGCTTGCGGACAATTAAGAATGAAAATAGTTTCTTAGGAGTAGATATTTTTTAAATTTTTTTAAGAAATCAAAATCACTTAAAATTTATTTAAAACAGGTTTTTTTCAACTTTTGGTGAAGCTTCACAAAGGTTAAAATGAAAGGTTAAAGTGTTAGAATTGAAATGACCCGATTTAATGCTTATGAAAAATTAAGAAACCTAATCTTATTATCAATAATCTTCAAAGAATTCTTGATGTAAAGCTTTTATTGTTGTTACCAAATATTTTAAGGGCACGAGTAAAGATATACTTATATGAGAATCCTGTGCTTGGATAATCGATATTTTTTCATTTAATAATGCTTTATTTATCCTATACATTATTCCTGGTTTTCCTCTCATATTATACCCTATTATACTCACTTTTGATAATCTACCCATTGTTTTATAATGTAATTGATTGTTATCAAGAATTTGTTTTATCTTTTCAACTTGATTGTTATTTACAATGAATGATGCAAGGTTATTGAAAACATCAAGGTTTATAAAATCCAGACTTATTGAATTTTCAAAAATTTCTTTTAGAACTTTATCCAAAACTAATGTTTTATTTTTCATTTGGCTTGGTAAATAAATAACAAATTTTGTGATATTATCCTTGTTTGATATATTGCTTACCAATTGTGTAGGAACTATTTCTTTTGATGAGAGCGTGAATTTTTCTGAGAATATTGATTTTATGATGATTTTTGCGTTTGTTTCTTGTAGTATATTTATTGCTTCTGGATTAACAACGGGGTTTCCATTCATCGTTGCTTCTGCTAATTCATCTATGTTACATTTTTCTATTGTTATGCAATGTGGGACTATGTTGGGTGGAGCGCTTTTTAAACCATCAACATCCTTTATTATATGTATTTCATTAGCTTTCATTAGTTTTGTAATAAATGCTGCTGTTATATCGGTTCCTCCTCTCTTTAGTATCGTTAATTTTCCACTTTTACTAACACCTTGGAAACCACATATTACAGGGGTAAATTTGTTTTCTAATAATCTTAAAATATTATCTATTTCAATGGTTATTATGTCAGAATCTATGGGGTTGTCTGTAGTGATGATATTTGCTTGGAATGCATTTAATGGTATTGCTTTGAATTCTGGATTTAGGTAATTTATTGCAAAGGATAGTAGTCCTGCCGCTATGTTCTCTCCACATGAAACTACGAAGGATTTAGACAAATCCAATAAATAATTATTACCATTACTATGATTTTGCTTAAATTCTACGAATAGATTGATTAGTTCATCTGTCGAGTAAGGGTAAGGTGATCTTCCTAAAGCTGAAACTACTATTATCGTTTTATATGGCTCATAGTTTTTAACTATGAACTCAGCTAAATTTATAATATTCTCCTTTTTAAATACACTTCCACCTATTTTTACTACTTTCATAATTCTATGAATATCTGTGCTTGAAATGGGTTCAATACTACATGTACTCTTTCCAAATTTCTATAATACCTTTCCCCTTTTATTAATTCTACTAATACCACATCTTTCTCTTCTTTTTGAAGGTATTTTATTAAGGATTGAGGTAAAATGTTTTTTATACTTATAATTCCTTGTGAGAATTGGGATGAAAAGTTCATTACTACTATCATTACTTTTTCGTTTAGCAAATAACCATATGCTATGAGATTTTTTGATGTATCGTCATATATATTTTCAACTTTGAAAATAAAGAATTTTCCTTCTTCGAGAAAATTTTTTATCGTGGGGTATATTTCTATGATTTTTTGATAAAAAGGTAAAGATTTATAATTATCGTTTGCTCTTATTATTTGCACAGGAATTCTTGTTGTCTGACCTTCAAATTGCTCCCAATAAATCATCTTCATACCTAAACAAGTAAAAAACAAGGTTAAAATATGCTCATCTTTGTTTTCTATTTTGTTTGCTATTCTTTCTTCATCGTGGTTTTCTAAAAACCTTACCATTTTTTTTTGAAATTCAAAATCCATTGAAATCATTTGTTTTATATCATTAATATTAAACAGATTATCTAAAAATTTTTTGTCATACGTATAATGGAATCCTAATTTTAACATTTTGTTTTCTAAGTTCCAATAGCATTCGGCTATAAAGGTTAAATCAACTGATTTTGTTGCAATGCTCCAGAATTCTTCTTCAATATTTTCTAATTTAATGTAATCTTTCCAGTTGTTGTAAAAGATATTATTAAGTAACAGCATTGACATATCGACTCTTACTCCATCCGCATATTTAGAAATTTTTTTTAGGTTTTTTAAAAGTATTTTCTGTGCTTTTTTGGAAAAGATGTTTATTTGTAAAGTATCTATCCATGGTGGAAAGAAAGGGTCTTTGCCATGAGCAATGTATCTTATTTTTCCTTCATTTTCAGTTACATAAAATAGGTAAGGGTTTTTTTTGTATCCATTAAAATCGGTTTCTATGAAAATATCTTCATTTATGTAATTGTTATCTAAGGAGAAATGGTTTGGGATAAAGTCAAGGATTAAACCTATACCTAATCTATTCAACTTATTTTTTACTTTTATTAAGCTTTTGAAATCTCCTATTAATGGATCAACTGAGTAATCGACTATCGAATATGCAGAACCTATTATATCGTCTTCCTTTAAATCTCTTACTATATGTATAAATTCTTGGAAATTTTTTATTGAAATTATCTTGGATAACTTACTTCTTTTCCATACACCCATTAACCATATGTATTTTGTCATCCCATTGTATTTTAATTTTTCCCATTCTTCATCAGGTATTTCGTCTATTTTAAGTAAATTATTAATGTTTTCAACTTTTCCTTTGTATTTTTGAGTCATTTTGAAAAGGAAGTTTGCTGTATTAATCTCAACGATCATTTTTTTGAGAACATTTTTTTCTTCAGAAACTCCAGAATTTTTTTATCCATGTCTTCATTAGTGAAAAAATTCATAAAAATTATGTTATTTTTTTTGCATATTTCTTCTATTTTGTTTATTTTTGCTATTGCTTGTTTTTTAAATTCTTCTAATATTTTGGGAGTCAATTCTATGAATCTTGTTTTTTTAGTGAATGGATCCATTATGTTTATCATTCCATTTATTGTTGGGTTTATCTCGGATATATCTGTTAGTTTAAAAACATAAACTTCATTGTTTTTTATCTTTTTTATGGTTCTTAGATACTTTTCTATGTTTTCATAATTTTTCACATCTGCGAAACTTGAGAATATTATTATGATAGAGGTTCTTTTGATGTATTGGTTTATAGTTTTTAGTAATTTTTCTATGTTGCTTTGTGCTCCCAAATATTTTTCTTTGTTTTTTTGGAAATCCTCGATTAAATTATGTAGGAAATTAATTATTTTGTAGTTTTGTGAAAAGTTTTTGGATGGTCTAAAGAAAGCCATTTCATCTTTAAAGCTAATTATTGCTCCGAATCTTTCTGAGAGAGATGTAGAAATGTTGATGATTGTTGCTATTAATTCTTCTAATAATTCTATCTTAGTTTTTTTCTTTGTCCCAAAAAATAGGGAACTATCAAGATCCATAATGGAGTATATAGGAATTTCTCTCTCTTCCTGGAAATTTCTAACGAATAACTGATTCATCCTGGCACTAACGTTCCAGTCAATATACCTTGGATCATCACCTTCAACATACTCCCTTATATCTACAAATTCTATGCCGCTTCCTTTAAATATAGACCTGTTTTGCCCAAAAATAAGCCTATTGGAATACTTTTTGGTTAATTTTAAGATATACTTTGGAAGTTTTGAAAATTTGGAGATAAAATTTTCTTTCACTTATTTTACGCTTATTTTACTAAGATTAAGGGATCTCCCTCTTTTACGAATTTCGAATTTTCTACTAAAATTTTCTTTACGATGCCGCTGTATGGGCTTTCTATTTCATTTAAAACTTTCATCGATTCTATAATACAAACTACTTGTCCTTTCTTTATTTCTTGTCCTTCTTGAATAAATGGTTCTGCACCTGGGAAAGGAGTAAGATAAAAATTACCACTTATTGGAGCTTTAATTACTAACCCATTCTCAATTTCTTCTTTGCTTTCTACATTTTCTATTTCTATATTTTCCACTTCTTCTGTAATTCTATTTCCAGTTTCTTCTTTATTTATTTGGGTATTGGGTATAAAAACTACTTTTTCGTTGGTTTGATAATTTTTCTTCAAAATTATTTTAAAACTTTCTTCTCCTTCTTTACTTTCAATCTCTAATTCCTCTAAGTTTTCATCTTTGAATATTTTCGTTATTTTTGTTATTAATTCAAATTTTTCTTCCATATTTAGTTTCTATTCTTTTGGATTGCTAAGATAAGTAAAGATATATCGGAGACTCTTATTCCTGCTATTCTGGATGCTTGTGCGATCGTTGTTGGTCTATATTTTGTTAATTTTTCTCTTGCCTCATAGGATAAATGTTCTATCTCAAAGAAATTCATATTCTCAGGTATAATCATTTCCTCATATTTTGTCATTCTTTCTATTTTTTCTTTTTCTATTTTCAAGTATCCTTCATATTTGATTTCAATTTCCACTCTTTCTTGGATTTCTTTATCTAATTTAGGTCTATTTATATCTAAGCATTCCGTATTTACGTATGAAAATTCTGGTCTTTTAAGTAAAGCATATAAGCTTTCATAAGTATTTTCCAATCCCATTTCTTTTAGTTTTTGTTTTAATTCGGGATATCTATGAGGAAAAACTTCCTTTAATCTTTCTATTTCTTCCTTTATTTTTTTCATTTTTTCTTGGAATTTTTGGTAAATAGTTTGGCTTATTAATCCTAATTGATATCCCAAGGGTGTTAATCTTTCGTCAGCGTTGTCATGTCTTAGATAGAGGCGGTATTCTACTTTTGATGTATGCATCCTATATGGTTCTGTTATTTCTTTAGTTGTTAAATCATCTATTAACGTTCCGATGTAAGATGTATTTCTTGAAAGGACTAAAAGATCTTTTTGTTTGCTATAGAGTGCTGCGTTTATTCCTGCTATTAGTCCTTGTGCTGCAGCTTCTTCATATCCCGTTGTTCCATTTATCTGTCCTGCTAAGAATAATCCCTTTATTTTTTTTGTTTGCAGTGTTGGATCTATTTGATAAGGTTTTACTGCATCATATTCTATTGCGTAAGCAGGCCTAATCATTTCAACATTTTCTAATCCTACTATTGTTCTTAGCATTTTTAACTGTATATCTGCAGGTAATGAAGTAGAAAAGCCTTGCACATAAACTTCATCTGTGTCAAACCCCTCAGGTTCTAAAAATATCGGATGTTCTTCTTTATCTCCAAATTTAACTATTTTGTCTTCTATTGATGGGCAATATCTAACTCCTGTGGCTTCTATTTCTCCGTTATACATTGGAGACAGATGAAGGTTTTCTAAGATTATTTTTTTTGTCTCTTTTGTGGTCCTTGTAAGATAGCAATTTATTTGATTTTCTGGGTATGGACAAGTTGGAAAAAATTCGAAGAAAACAGGCTCTTTTGATGGTTCAACAATATTCATTACACTATAATCTATCGTTTTTCTATGAATTCTCGGTGGTGTTCCTGTTTTTAATCTAATTGTTTCGAAACCGAGTTTATGTAGTGATTTAGTTAAGAAATTAGATGCGTATTCTCCAGCTCTCCCTCCCTCCATTTTTACAGCCCCTATATGTATCAATCCTCTTAAAAATGTCCCGGTTGCTATAACTAATGACTTTGTTAAATAAACCAATCCTATCCTTGTTTTTACTCCAACTACTTTGTTTTCTTCCACAAGTATTTCTTCTATTTCTTCTTGTTTTATGTGTAAGTTAGGCTGATTTTCTAACAATTTTCTCATGAATTTTTTGTAAAGATTTCTATCGTTTTGTGATCTTAAGGCTCTTACAGCTGGTCCTTTGCTGGTGTTTAGGAATCTAATGTGTATCATTGTATTATCTGCTGCCATTGCTTGAACTCCACCTAAAGCATCTATTTCTCTTACTAAGTGCCCTTTGGCAGGACCACCGATGCTTGGATTGCAACTCATTTGCCCTATATTTTCAAGTATCATGGTAAATATGGCTGTTTTGCAACCCATTTTTGCTGAAGCTACAGCAGCTTCTATACCTGCATGTCCAGCTCCTATTACTATTACATCAAAATTACCTGCTATCATATTGCTCCCTCTTCTCCATTTCTAATAATGGATATATTAAGAAAATAATCGTTGTAAAAATTAAAGTTGATAAAACTGAATTTTTAAAGAATGGTATAGCATTGTAATAACATTCAATTAATCCTTGCCAAGTTTTTGAATACATGTTTGTAAAAATCCATACTCCAAAGTTAGATATGATAAAGAAAACTGTATTATTGATTAACCCACTTAAATTGGAATGTATTATTATGTTTTTTTGAACTTTCAAGGAGTAGATATAGCTGAGAAGAGAGGAAATTAAAAATCCTATATATACAAACAAATTAATAATGCTGAACCCAATTATTAAATCTGAAATAAAAAGGATTATTAATGGGATAGAAAATGAAAAGTATTTGTTGATTTTTTTCGATAAAACAAAGGAACTAAAGATTGTTATTGCCATTAGAGGAGAAAAATTGGGTGGATGTGGTATAAACCTATAAGTGAAACCTATCAATATCAAGATTATAGCAATAATAAACCATTTTTTATGATTATCCATCATAGTTTTAGCTCTATTTTATTTTTTTATTTTTTATTTTTTTGGGTTTTCTTAGATTGCTTTGCTGTAATTTTTTCTTGATAGTTTCCAAATTTTGATAAGAACTTTTCTATTTTACCTTTTGCTTCTACTGTGGTAGTTGTGACTCCCTTATAGAATGGGTGGCAATTAGAGCATACTTCTACTTTCAATTCTTTCTTTGTTGAAATAGTTTTAAATGTATTACCACAACCACAGGTTACTATTGTTTCAAAAACTTGAGGATGAATATTTTTTTTCATAGCTTTTTTGGTGGGGATTTATATACCGCTATACCCCCAAGCGGATGTTTATTATTTCCCTTACGTATTTGGGTAGTGAAAACAGTAATTTATGTGTTTCAGAGTCGTAGTATTTTAATTTTCCGTTAATTCTTTCTTTTATTCTTTCATCTATTTGTTGATTGCTTAATTCACTAATTTTTTGGTTTGCTGCTATTAAGAATGCCCAATCGCTGTAGAACGAGGGGATAAATGTGTGGAATATTTTAACATCTTTGAAAAACTTGCCAAATAATTCAACATAATCTTTAAGTAGGGGAACATCTTGATCTTTCCTATATTCCCAGAAAAGTAAATCTTTCATATCAGAGGCTTGCATTACGAAAATACTGTTTTCATTTGTTATTTTCTTTATTTGTTTAAGGAAATCTTCAGTGTAGATTTTAAATGCAGGAGTGCTTCCTGTTGGTTCATTAAGGTCTGAGATAATTATATCAAATTTTTCTTGGCAATCTTTTATGTAATTTTTTATATCATCGAATATTAGATTAACTCTTGGATCTGAAAACGATCCTTGATGCCATTCTGTTAAATATTCTTTTGAAATTCGGTGTAATTCTTCATCTATATCTACCATTACAACTTTTTGTACTGTTTTGTATTTTAGGACTTCTCTTAATGTTGCTCCCTCTCCTCCTCCTATGATTAATACTTTTTGAGGATTATTATGTAATATACATGCTGGATGGACTAATGTTTCGTGATAAATATGTTCATCTACTTGTGCAGACTGAGGTTCACTGTTTAAAACCAATATTTTTCCACTGTTAAAAGTATCTATTATGTCTATTTGTTGGTATTTACTTCTTGCTCTTATTATTACATTTTTTACTGCATGTGCATGAACTTCGTAAATACTGTGGTATTCATAGTACCATAGCCATTGTAGAGGTAGAGATTGATCAAATTTTTCGTAATTATCCAAAGGTATGAATAAGCTCATTTTTTATCCACCTACCAATAATAAATCTTTTTTATGGTTACCATTTTTGTATTTTTCTATTTTTATTCTTGTTGGTAGGACTTTTAAGACGTTTATATTACCTTCTATTATTTTAATTTTATGTGTATAGAGGTTTTTCCTTTTGTTTTCTATACCCCTTAGAATATAAGTTGCTTTTATTTTTTTTGCTTTGAATTTTTTTGCTAAATAATAGCAAGCTTTGAATGGTTTAGTTGTATTTCCACATGTATAAATGTCAATAGCTGCATATCCTAATTCGGGCCAGGTGTGGATGGAAAGATGAGATTCTGAGATAACAACAACTCCGCTTACTCCGACTGGAGAGAACTTATGGAAAACACTCTTAATGATTGTTGCATTAGCTTGTTTTGCAGCTTCCAGCATTGTTTTCTCTACTTCAGTTATTTCATTTATACTATTTTCATCACATCCTGATAACTCCACTATTATGTGTTTTCCTAAAGTGGGAATTACAGGTTTGATTAACTCTTTTTCCATCAATCCTCCTCCTTTCTCTTTTTATTTTTTTTCACTTGAATTTATATCGAATAAAATCCACCTCCTTTTTACCTATTACATTTATATTTTATACAAATTTTTTAATTTTCCTTGTTTTTTATTTTCCTTTCTTATATTCTCCTGTTGAATAATCGTAATACCAGTATTCTGTTGGAAAACTTATCTTTATGTTTTCCCCGTAAATACTGTAAGGATCGTAGTAACTATAATAACTATATGAATAAGAGTAATCTTCATAGTATTTTGCTTTATATTTAAATGATGAAAGTGGATAGTAAGAATTTGTAAATGAATCATAAACCATTATTGGTCGGTAGCATCTTGTTGGTTTATAATAATTGCAATAACTGGATCTGTGGTAACTATTGTAATAATAGTATCCACAATTACTTTTTGCTAAACTGATAAACATTATTTGGGTAATTATAAATATTATAATTATCAAGTTTCTCATTTTTTATCACCCCCACCCTTGGATTTTTAAATTAAAATTGATTTTTTGGACATTATAGTTTTTTAAAATAATGTTAAATTTTGAATTGCTTTGTTTAGGAGGAGTATTTCTGTTTTTGGTAAAAATAGAATTATGTAAGGACAAAAAATAAAAGAATGTATCATGCAAAAAAGTGGTTTTGTAAGTATAATTGGAAAGCCAAATGTTGGTAAATCAACTCTCCTTAATAATATCTTGAACTTCAAAGCTTCTATAGTATCTCCAAAACCACAGACTACTAGAGTTAATATTTATGGATATACTGTTTATAAAAACAAAAATAATGACGATATCCAGATAATATTTGTTGATACTCCTGGTTATCATAAACCTGTGAACCACCTCTCTGAGGCAATGATAAAGCAAATTAAAGCCTCTCTAGAAGATACTGATGTTATCCTATTTTTGGTCGATGCTCTCAGTCCATTCGAAGAACAAGATAGAAACACAATTTCTATATTCCAAGATATTAACAAACCTAAAATATTGGCTATAAATAAAATTGATAAGCTTATCGATCGAAAATCAGTACTTACAACTATTGAGGAATACACAAATCTGAATATTTTTAATGAGATTGTACCTATAAGTGCAATAAAAAAGATAAATATTGATAGATTGTTGGAGGTAATAGAAAAGTACCTTCCTGAAAGAGAGCATATAGATTTTGGCACTGTTCAACCTTTCTTATCCAACCTTAAGTTTTATATTTCTGAAGTAATTAGAGAGAAATTGTTTAATTTTACTCATCAAGAGCTTCCTTATAAAACTACAGTTGTGGTTGAGAATATTGAAGAAAGACCTAATAATACTTTGTATATTTCTGCAATAATATTTGTTGAAAAAGAATCACAAAAATCTATAGTTATAGGTAAGCAAGGGAAAATGATAAAAAAAATAGGCACCTTAGCACGTGAAGAACTTGAAATGTTACTTGGCAAAAAAGTGTATCTTGACCTTTGGGTAAAAGAAAAGGAAAATTGGACATCTAACACAGATTTTCTTAGATCCTTAGGATACATGTAAAGATGGAAAAGAAAAATATTTTTGTAAATAATGTTCAATAGAGTTTTTGTAATTATAACTATTATAATAATCTTATTAATAATTGCGGGTGCTTTGTATGTATTTTTAGTTATCTTTGGAGGTAAAACTGGAATAAATATAAATATGACATATAATTATCAATGGAAAGATATGGAACCTACATCAATTTGTTTTGACCCACTACTAAAATCTTTTTACATTACTGATAATAAGACAAAAACTATAAAGAAATATTCTTTAAATGAAGAAAAAATAACTTATTCTGTTAGCTTAGGAAAAGAGGGCAATGATGTGGGACAATTTAGACAACCTACTGACATAGTAGTAGATAAGAATAGTTTCGTATATTGTCTTGATTTTTATTTATCTAAAGTGGTTAAAATGGATAATTATGGAAAAGTTATATGGGAGTTTGGGAGGTTTGGCAATTCTGAGAAAGATTTGGCTAACCCTAAAGGCTTGGGGATAGACAGAATAGGATTTATTTATATAGCTGATACATCTAATAATAGGATTGTAAAAATTGACTTGGATGGTAATTTTGTTATGCTTTTTGGGAAGGCAGGAAAAGAACCTTTTCAATTTAGTAATCCTTCTGATGTAGCTATTGACTCTAAAGGGTATGTTTATGTTTGTGATACGGGGAACGATAGAATACAAATCTTTGATTCGAACGCTAATTTTATCACATACACTAATTATGAAAACAGGCTTAAAAGTCCTGAAAAAATATATATCTATGAGGATGATACTATTTATATCATTGCTCAAAATGTAATATATAAAGCCAATGCAAATAAAATAATAAAAGAAATAAATCCTTTTTTTGATAAGAAAAGATATAAAATTGTTGATGTTGTTAAATGGACAGATAAACTCTACATACTTTACAATGATTTAAATAATAATAGTGGTGGAATAAGGATAATGGTTGATTAAAGATGAAAATAACAAAAATACCACAAAGTAAGTTTGAAATAAATTATAAAAACATAGTTAAATGGTCGAATTACAAGGATAGAATTTTTAATGAATGTAAGCGAAAGTTTCTATATAAGTATGTGGGAGTTTTTTTACCACCTAAAACTAAGGAGAAAGTAGATTTTTTAAAAAAATTAAAAACTATAAAAAATTGGCAAGGAGAAGTAATCCATAAATATATTGATATGTCTATCAATATCGGATCTATCGAAAAAGCACTTCAAAATTTTGAGAATGAATTTGATTCTATTATGTCAAACCCTGCTGATAAAATTGCTGAGTTTTATTATGGTTATCAAATAACGAATTCACAAATAAAAGAAATTTTTGATATCTCTATTTTTGCTCTTAAAAACTTTTGGTTTTTTTTTATTAATAATATCAAAAAAGAAAACATAATATTTATGGATTCTAAAGGAATACAGGAGTTTTTTTTGGATGAGATTACTATTCTCTATAAACCTGATTTGGTTTGCAAAGATGATGATAAAATCGATGTTTTTGACTGGAAAACATATGATATTGAATTAGAAATTAATCAATTTAAACTTTATTACTTTGTTTTTTGTTCTCAGGGCTTTGAAACCCAATGTAGGGTTGTTAGTTTGTATCCATCTATTAAAGAAGAAAGACTTTCATTTGATAAAAATTCTATTGATGAATATAAAGACTTTATAAGAAAAAGCTATGACAACATAAAAAAATTTATGGATGATTGTAGAATTTTTGTCCATCAAGATCATGAGAATCTGTTTGAAGAAATATTAGAAAAATTTAAACAAACTGATAATAAGAATATTTGTGTTAAATGTGAATTTAGAGAGTTATGTTTTGGTAAATGAGTAATTTTATCGTTAAATTTGATAATGTTAGTTTAGTTATCGAGGGTAAGAAAATTTTGGATGATGTTAGTTTTGAGATTGAGGAAGGGACTAATACTTTTATCATGGGGCCGAGTGGCTCTGGAAAAACAACTATCCTTAAAATTGCAGCAGGCCTTATTTTCCCAACATCAGGAAAAATAAGAATACTTAACAAGGATATATCTAATATAAAAGAACTTTACGAAGTAAGGGAAAATATTGGTTTTGTTTTTCAATACAGTGCTCTTATCGATACTCTTAATGTTTTGGACAACGTTTTATTGCCTCTAAAATTCAGGAAAAGAAATGAATTTAAAAAAAGAAAAAAAGAATATATTGATAAAGCGTTGGAAATATTAGATTTTTTAGGATTGAGAGGATTTGAATATTATTATCCAAACAGTTTGAGTGGGGGTATGCAAAAAAGAGTTGCTTTTGCTCGAGCTGTGATTACTTTACCCAAAATAATATTTTACGATGAACCTACAAGTGGCCTTGACCCTATATCTTCTAATCAAATTAACAAAATGATAATCGATATTAATAAAAAATATAATGTAACTAATGTTGTTGTAAGTCACGATATACTCTCTTCTAAACAAATAGCTTCTTTTGTTATATTTATCTATAATGGGCAGATAAAATTTAAAGGAAAATTGGAAGATATAAGAGAAACAAATGAAGAAATAATAAGGAACTTCTTTCAAATGGTATGATAGGTGTTGTAAGATTGGATAGGATAGGGGATACTGTTCTTACTTTGCCAGCTATCAAAATTATAAAGCAAAAGTATGCTGACCAAAAAATAGTTGGAATTTTTAACGACTATAATTCGAAATTGTTTGTTTACAATTCAAAACTAATTTATCCCTATATCGATGTTTTAGAAATAATCCCGATGAAGTTAGTTTATAGAAGCTTGGAGGTTTTTTCAAATATATATGATTTATTTAATTATTTAAAGGTCTTATTTTGGAAAAATAGAAAAAATTATAATTTTGAAAAATTGTTTGTTTTTAGTCCCACGACAGTCAGTTATCTCTTAGGTAGTCTTATAAAAGCAAAAAGAAAATATACTTACTTTTATGGTAGTAGGTTTAACAAAAATATTTTTGCTAAGAATTTTATTCATTATATTGACAATGTTGATAAAAGTTTTATTGAAGATTATGGTAAAGTTAGGCACGAAGTTATTCAAAATCTTGAGGTTGTCCGATTGGATTTTGATTTTGATACCTCTAATTTAGATGAATTTAAACCGGAAATTTTTTTACCCGATATAACTTATCCTGAATATGATTTACTTATCTTTGATAAGGAACTGTTTTTTAGTAGTAGTGAAGGAATTCAATGGTTTAAGAAATTTATTGAGCAGTTTATGAGGGAAGTTGAGAAAAGTGAGAAAAAAGTGAAGGTTGGTTTTGTTAGTAGAAGGACGGATTTGTTTGGCTTTGCTGTTAATTATGATATAATTGAAATTGTGGGGATGGTTAAAAATTGCAAATGTGTTGTTTGTTTTGATGGTGGAATTGTTCATATTGCATCTTCTTTTGATACGCCTATAGTTGCTATATTTACTAATAGGTATTTTGAGTTTGATGTTAGGAGATGGGGACCTTTGTCTACAAAACAAACCATAATTAGACTTGATATTTTTGATAATGATAATTTGAATTTTGATTTAACTAATCCTATTGATTTTGCAAAGCATGTTTTTTTCTATGCAGAAAGGTATATTTAGTAGGCGTTTTTTCGAAGTTTTGCTTTTCCTTTTTTTCTTAGCTTTCCTTTTATTTTTGTATTTTAATAATTTTACAGTCCAAAATGATATTATGTTTGACAAAGAAAAGTTAAAAAGTATTCTTAGTAATTATGATTTTAGCACAAGTAGGATATTTTTTTGTTATTTTCTAATTGGTTTTCTTTTATTAATCTTTGGGTTTATTTTTGTTTTCTCTAAAAGGATTAAAGAAATAGATTTTAATAATTTATTAGTTTATGGGAAGGGTGGGGATTTTTATCTTGCTTTCTTTTCTTATTTTCTATTACAGATTTTATTTAAATCGTTAGGGTTTAGTTTTGTTGATTTGTTTTTTCATAGTAAGGTTATTTTTTATTATAAGTTTGTGATAATTTTTTCTGCTATTTTTTTTAATCCCATTTTTTTTATTTTAATTCTCAATTTTTTAAAAATTTTCGATATTTTTAATTTTTTTAAAAGTTTGCTTTACAAAATGTTTGTTGATTATAAATTTTTTGTTTTTCTCTCTTTTGTTGTTTTTTTCTTGGTTTTATCTTTGATACCACATGTTGAAGATAATCTATTAGTTGTTTATGTGAAATATTCCAATTTTTATGAAATGGTTTTTGCTTTTTGGGGACTTGTTTTTTTTATTCCATTGGTTGAAGAGCTGATTTTTAGAAAATATCTGATTGATTACTTGCTAAATATTTTTAGAATAAAGCTTTTGGCAGTTATTTTTTCTTCTTTTGTTTTTAGTGTAATTCATTTTGAAAATATTTTTTACAGTTTTTTGATTTTTGTTGTTGGTTGTTTTTTAGGTGTTATTTATTTAATGAAGAAAGATATTGCTTATACCTATTTTTTTCATTCTTTTTATAATTTTTTAGTTTTTTGTTATTGGGTTTATTTTAGTTGAATAATTAAAGGAAAGGGGTTGGTTTTAATGTTAAGGATTATAAGAAAATTGCATAGGTGGTTGGGGTTTTTGTTTTCCATCTTTTTTATTTCTACTGCTATTACGGGGATTATATTAGTTTTTAGGAAAGAAATCCCGAAAAGTTTAAAAGATTTTGTTTTTGCTTTGCATACTTATGATTGGGGTATTTTCAAATATTGGGCTATTGTTGTTGGAATAATTTTGTTTGGTTTATCAATTAGTGGTATTATTATGTTTTTTGAGGTCCAATTGAGAAGGAAAAAATAGACTTTATAAAGGGAAATTAATTTTTTTGGAGAAAATTCTTTTTGATAAACTTATGAATTAGGGGGTTTAAGACGTATGTATTCAGAATTAATGAACAAGTTTTTAGAAAATTCAGAGGATATTGTTGGTATTATTGTTGCTGACAGGGAAAATGAGACTCCATTACATTATTCTCTTAAAAAAAGTGTCGATTTAAAAGAAGTGGAAGAAATTGCTAAGGCTGTTGTAAAATCCTTAAAAACTTACGAAACAACAAAAAGTAAAGCTGACCTTATTACGATGATATTTAACACTAATGATTTTTCCATTATAGCCGATGATTATCAAGATAACAATAAAGTTCTTATTATATTATTCAGACCTAATTATTTAGTTGTAAAGATTGCTAGCAGTAATGCGGAGTATTTAAGAAAAATTATAGAATTAATAAAATCTGGAAATTAGATTTGCATAGTTTGTGAAAGAAGAAAGAGTAGAAAAAATAAGAAGTTTGTTATATAGAGAATTGAGTTATTATATTAAAACGAAAATGAACATAGAGGATTTTCAAATCACAAAAGTTTTATTATCTCCCGATTTGAAGAAAGCCAAGTTTTTTTTTATTATTTATTCCTCGGATCAAGATAAAGGAAAAGTGGAAGAGTTTTTAAATAGAAACTCAAAAAGAATAAGGAATGATCTTTTTAGGAGTTTAAGGTTACGTGTTGTTCCTTACTTTATATTTGAGTATGATAGGGGGTGTTTTATGTGAATTTATTTAGGACTAAAAGTGTAGAAGCTTTTTTGGAGGACTTAGAAAAGGGGCCTCAGTTAAAGAGAGCTTTGGGACCATTGGCTTTGATTTCGTTAGGACTTGGTGCTATAATTGGTGCTGGAATTTTTGTTATAACTGGACATGCTGCTGCTTCTTATGCAGGGCCTGCAGTCGCTATTTCTTTCATTATCTCTGGTATAGCTTGTGCTTTAGCAGGGCTTGCTTATGCTGAATTTGCTGCTATGGTTCCAGTTGCTGGTAGTGCCTATACTTATGCTTATGCTACTCTGGGTGAGTTTTGGGCTTGGTTTATCGCTTGGAATTTGGTCCTTGAATACATGATTGCTGGTGCTACAGTTGCTGTTGGATGGTCAGGGTATGTTGTGGATTTATTTAAGCAATTTGGAATACATTTACCCTCGTATTTGACAAGTGCTCCTATAGATATTTTAACAAGTGAAGAGAAGGAGAAATTGTTACAATCTGGTTATTCCCTTTCTTTTCTTGAAAAATATTTAAACTTGCATTTTACAGGTAGTTATATAAACCTTCCTGCTGTTTTGGTAATCTTGATGGTTGGATTAATTTTATTAATAGGAATAAGTGAATCTGCTTTTGTTAATAATATTATTGTTATTGTAAAAGCAACTGTTTTAATTTTGTTTGTTATACTTGGTTTTGGTAAGATAGATTTTAGTAATTGGGATCCTTTTATTCCACCATCAACGGGTAAATTTGTTGAATTTGGTTGGACTGGTATTTTAAGAGCTGCAGGAGTAGTATTTTTTGCTTATATAGGTTTTGATGCTGTATCAACGGCAGCTCAAGAAGCTAAGAATCCTCAGAAGGATGTTCCTATAGGTATCCTTGGTTCATTATTTATTTCCACTTTACTTTATGTTGCTGTTTCATTGGTTATGACGGGTGTTGTTCATTATAGTCAATTAAATGTTGCTGCTCCTATTGCAGTAGCGGTTAATGCTATGGGGCCACAATTTGCTTGGCTAATGTTGATCGTTAAAATTGGAGCAATTGCTGGGCTTACTTCTGTTATTTTAATGACTTTATTAGGTCAAACAAGGATATTTTTTGCTATGGCAAGGGATGGATTATTACCAGATTTCTTCTCAAAAGTTCATCCAAAATTTAAGACACCATATATTTCAACGATTGTTGTAACTTTAGGTGCTATGCTAATAGCTGCTATTTTCCCTATAGGTTTATTAGGTGAATTGGTTTCAATAGGGACTTTATTGGCTTTTAGTATTGTTTGTATAGCGGTTGTTATTTTGAGGATAAAAAGATCTGATATAAATAGACCTTTTAAAATGCCTTTTGCATTTTTTATTGCTCCTTTAGGTGCTTTGGGTTGTATTTTACAGATGGTTTTCTTACCTTTGGATACTTGGATAAGATTAGCTATTTGGACAATTATAGGAATTACAATTTATTTTGCTTATGGTTATAGGCATAGTAAATTAAACAAACCTGAGTAAAAATGGCTTATTATTTTGAAGATCATACTGCTGATATTATGATAGTTATTGAAAGTAATAGTTTGTTGAGTTTTTTTAATGATCTTCTTGAAGCTTTGTGGCAAATTTTTTTATCTAAAAATGAAGATCAAAAACAAGATTTTGTTGAAAAAAAAATGGAATTTCAGATAAATTTTGATAATAATGAAGAGCTTGTTTTTAATTTTTTAAGTAAATACGTGTATTTACTTGAAGTAGAAAGGTTTGTGATGAAGGAAGTTGAAAAAGTAGAAATTTTTCAGAAGAATGCTTTATTTTTGGTAAAAGGGTTTTGGGTTAAGAAAATAGTAAGTTTTATAAAAGCCCCCACTTATCATAATTTTGAAGTTGATTTTGATGGATATTATAAGTGTAGGGTTGTTTTGGATGTATGAATATAGCTGTTATAATGGCTGGTGGATTTGGAACTAGGTTATTTCCTTTATCCAGAACCAATTATCCTAAACAATTTTTAAGAATTTTTGATAATAAAAGTTTGTTATCACTTACTTATGAAAGAGTAAAGAATTTAGATATTTTTGATGAAGTATGGGTTTGTGCTAACAAGAAACATCTGTTTTTGATTAAAAGAGATATTGAGGATATTGAACATAAGATGATTTTAGAAGAAGAATCAAAAAATACCGCTTTTGCTATCCTTTTATCTGTTTTTAGAATTAATGATTTTCATAAAAGAGAAAATAATTTTGTTTTCTTTCCTTCTGATCACTTTATTTTCAATGATTTGGAGTTTAATAAAACAATGCAGAATTTAGTTAATTACTTGTGTAAATATGAAAAAACGTTTGTTATTGGTGTTAAACCTAGCTTTCCTTCTACCGAGTATGGTTATATTAAGAAGGGGAAAAGTATTGATGAGTCTCTATATGTAGTTGAAAGATTTATAGAGAAACCTAATTTAGGTAAGGCAAAGTATTATTATAAAAGTAAGAATTATTTATGGAATTCAGGAATATATGCTTTTAATTCAGAATTTTTTATTAGTGATTTCTTTCAAATTAACCATGATTTAAATAAATTTGCTTTTTTGGGTGATTTATTAGGAAAAAGTAAAGATTTTCCAAATATTTCCATTGATTACTTATATAGTCAAAAAAGCAAAAATTTGGTTGTTTTGGAGAGTTCATTTGGTTGGTCTGATTTGGGCAGTTTTGAGGAAATTGGAAAGATTGCTAATAATAACAAAGAAAAGGTTATTGAATTGGAAAGTGCAGGGTATAATGTTATTGTTGATGAATTTGAAGCTTTAAGTGAAAAGAAATATTGCTTGATTGATGTAAAGGATTTGGTTGTTGTTGATACTAAAGATTTTTTACTTATTTCTAAAAAGGGTAAAAGTAAGAAAATTGCAAATGTTTTGGGTAGTATTACGCAAGAAAAAAGAGATTTTAATTCTTTTGATTTTAGGCCTTGGGGTTATTATAGAGAAATAGAGAAGTTAGACAAGTATAGGATAAAACATATTGTTGTTTATCCTAAACAAGAACTTTCTTTGCAATATCATAACCATAGGGATGAATATTGGGTTGTTTTAAGGGGGAATGGAAGGGTTTTTTTAGACAAGGAATGGATTGAAATAAGTGAAGGAGATTTTATTCGTATTCCAAAAGGTAATTTACATAAGGTTATTAATGAAGCGGATGAATATTTAGAAATAATAGAGGTGCAGATAGGTAATATTTTGTCTGAGCAAGATATAGTAAGAGTTGAAGATAAATATATGAGAGATTGAAGGGAAAATTTGTTTTTTGGAGAATAATTAAATTGTAGTTAATGGAAAAAGGAGGGATAAAAAGTGGCTAAGTCCAAATTTGTAAGAACAAAACCACACTTAAACGTAGGGACGATCGGTCATATCGATCATGGTAAGACAACATTAACTGCTGCTATAACAAAAGTATTAGCTATGAGAAAAATGGCACAATTTATGGCTTATGATCAAATAGATAAAGCACCTGAAGAAAAAGCAAGAGGTATTACGATTAATATAGCACACGTAGAGTATGAAAGTGAAAAAAGGCACTATGCTCATGTTGATTGCCCAGGACACGTTGACTACATTAAGAACATGATAACGGGTGCTGCTCAAATGGATGGAGCTATTCTTGTTGTTGCTGCAACAGACGGACCAATGCCTCAAACAAGAGAGCACGTTCTGTTAGCAAGACAAGTTGGTGTTCCCAAAATTATCGTCTTCATAAATAAAATTGACGACCCTTCAGTTGATAACGAATTAGTTGATTTGGTTGAAATGGAAGTTAGAGAATTACTGAGTAAGTACGGTTTTGATGGAGATAATGCTCCTGTTATAAGGGGAAGTGCTTTAAAAGCACTTGAATCAGATAGCGAAAATGAATGGACCCAAAAAATCCTTGATCTTGTAAAAGCAATGGATGATTACTTTGAAGAACCACCTAGGGAAATTGATAAACCATTCTTAATGCCGGTTGAAGACGTTTTCAGTATAACAGGAAGAGGAACTGTAGTTACAGGAAGAGTAGAAAGAGGAAAATTGTTACCAAACACTGAAGTTGAAATAATTGGATTAAAAAGGGATCCATTGAAAACTGTTGTTACGAGTATAGAAATGTTCAGAAAAATATTGGATGAAGCACTTCCTGGAGACAACGTTGGATTATTGTTAAGAGGTGTTGGAAAAGACGAAGTAGAGAGAGGACAGGTTGTTGCAGCACCAGGTTCAGTAAAAGCATATACAAGATTTAAAGCAAACGTTTATGTATTATCTAAGGAAGAAGGTGGAAGACAAAAACCATTTACCACTGGTTATAGGCCACAATTTTATATTAGAACTGCTGATGTAACGGGAACAATAAAATTACCTGAAAATGTTCAAATGGTCATGCCTGGGGATAACGTTGAATTTGAAGCTGAATTGATTCAACCAGTTGTTCTTGAAAAAGGACAAAGATTTGCTATAAGAGAGGGTGGAAAAACAATAGGTGCTGGTGTTGTTACTGAATTAATAGAATAAGGTGGTTGAGTTATGGCTACTAAGGGTAATAGAATATTGATATATTTGGGTTGCACGAAATGTAAAGCAAAGAATTATGTTACTTCTAAAAATAGAGTAAAAACTACTCAGAAATTGAAATTGAAGAAGTTTTGTAAGCATTGTGGTCAACATACAGAACATAGTGAGGTAAAGTAAAATAGGGGAGTGGCCCGAAAGTTTATTTCGGGCCATTTTTTTATTATGAAAGTGATTGGTAATTTCATAAACGAAATAAAAGAGGAGTTACAAAAAATTACTTACCCTGAAAAGGCAGCTGTTATTAATGCTACAAAATCGATTGCTATTATTGTTTTTTTTACTGCTATTTATATGGAAATTTTGGATTTTTTGATTAAATCAATATTTAGGTATGTATTAAAAATTAATATATGAAAGGTGAAGAGTATGGAAGAAAAAAAAGAAGAAATAGAATTAGTAGAAAGTGAGGATAAACTTAAAAGTCATCCTAACTCGGAATGGTATATTATCCATACTTTATCGGGGATGGAGGAGGAAGTTAAAAATAATATCGAAGTAAAAGCTAAAAATTTAGGTTTGGATAAGAAAATATTTAGATTAGTAGTTCCATTTGAAAGAGAAATTAAGAGAAAAGGGGGAAAGCAAAAAGAGGTTAAGAAGAGAATATTTCCAGGTTATGTATTTGTAGAAATGATTCTTGACAACGAAACTTGGAGTTTTATCAAAGCTATTCAAGGTGTTACTGGGTTTGTTGGCCCTCAGAACAAACCTACTCCTTTGACCTTTGAAGAATTAATGAAAATAAGACCTTTTATTGAAGGTAATATTCCTACGAAGAGGGTTGATTTAAACATTGGTGATAGAGTTAGAATTACCTACGGGCCGTTTGTTGATAGTCAAGGTGTTATTGAGAAGATTTTCCCTGAAAAAAGTAAGGCGATTGTTTCCATAATAATATTTGGAAGAGAAACTCCTATAGAGGTTGATTTGAATGAATGTGAAAAAATAGAGTAGTAAGGGGTTGGTAGTATGGCAGTTAAAACAAAAGAGAAAATGGCGGCTGCTCCTAAGGGGCAAAAAGTTTTGGTTGCTACTTTAACATTATATTTGGAGGCGGGTAAAGCTACTCCTGCTCCTCCAGTTGGACCTGCTTTAGGACAATATGGATTAAACATAGCAGAGTTCTGTAAAAACTATAATGCTCAAACTGCTAAAATGCAGGGATACATAGTTCCTGCTATTGTTTATGTTTATAGTGATAGGACTTATAAATTTGTTTTAAAAACTCCTCCTACTTCGAGTTTAATATTAAAGGCTTTGGGGATAGAAAGTGGAAGTCCTCAGCCTAACAGACAAAAAGTTGGAAAGATAACAAAAGATAAACTAATAGAAATAGCAAAAATGAAGTTACCCGATTTGAATACAAGAAATATTGAAACTGCTGTAAAAATAATTGCTGCACAAGCAAAAAATATGGGAGTTGAAGTTGTTGAATAGGAGGTAAAAGAAATATGTCAAGATCAAAAAGATATTCTGCTGTAGTTGAAAAAATTGACCCTAATAAAAAGTATCATCCTTTTGAAGCTATCGAGTTTTTGTTGAATTCCTGGCCCTCAAAATTTGATGAAATGTTTGAATTACATGGGAAGTTATCTATCGATCCAACAAAATCTGATCAAACTGTTAGGACGAATGTTGTTTTGCCTCATGGTATCGGTAAATCGCCAGTTGTTTTAGTTTTTGCTCAGGGAGATTTAGCTGATGAAGCAAGAAAAGCAGGTGCAGATTATGTTGGTGGTAATGATTTAGTAGAGCAAGTTAAAAAAGGTGAAGTTAAGTTTGATGTAGCTGTATCAACAATGGATATGATGCCGATTATTGGTAAGCAATTAGGTAAAGTTTTAGGACCAAAGATGCCAAGCCCAAAGGCAGGAACTGTTGGGAATAACGTAAAACAAATTGTTGAAGAGTTGAAAAAAGGAAAAATTCAAATAAGAAATGATAAATTAGGTAATTATCATATACCATTGGGTAAGGTTTCTTTTGGTAAGGAAAAAATTTATGAGAACTTATTGGCTGCTGTTAAGACATTGTTACGTGCAAAACCACCGACTGCTAAAGGTAATTTTATTGAAACAGCATATATTTCTACTACGATGTCTCCTTCGCTTAAAATAGATAACAAAACTTTGATTGATCTTGCTGAGAAATTTGATTTCTAATATAGGGAGGGCTTTTATGCTTCTAAGGTTTAACTATCCCGTAGGAAAGACTTTGAAATATGTTGCCAAAAGTAACACTGTAAGGCAAATCTCTAAATCCATAGAAAATATTGATACCTCAAGATTGATATATTTTTCTGATATTGAATTGAAAACTATTGCTAAGGATGAGGAAGGTTTTCATATAAGGATAAGGGTTTCTAATAGGCAACCTGATGAGACAATAGATGAGGAAATAAAAACAGTTATAATACCTGTTACAAATCAAGTGATATACATGTTAGTTGATGAATTTGGCAATATTTTGGAATCTGCTGGTAGTCAGGAAGTTAGCACTTTAGTATTTCCCGAGTATGAAGTTGAGGTAGGTCAATATTGGACAAGTGTTATAAAGTTCAATTTGCCTGGGTATAATAAATATATGGATATTAATGTTGAGTATGCAATAAAAAAAATAGAAAATGAAGTTGTTTTTATTGAGGGAAGAAGTGCGGAAAGTAGCGTCTCTATTCCTATCGATATGGAAAGTATCAGTGGGCAAAAAAGGACTTTACAAGGTAGTTTTATCGTAACTATAAATTCTTACTTTGAATTTGATACTTCTATTGGAACTAATAGATTACAGGAAGTTAATATTGAAACAATAATAAAAGTTGAAGATTATGTTATGGAAAATAATGTCCACAATTTGGTAAAAATGGTGTAAGATGTTTATCCCTCTTTCTTTTATTAGAAGGTATTTGGATATAAATGATAAAGATTTAATCGTTGATGGTTTTCAAAGATTAGGTATTGAAGTTGAGAATGTTTATAAGGTAGGTTTTGATTTTAATAATGTCAAGATCGGCAAAATTGTAGAAAAGGTTGATCATCCAAATGCTGATAGAGTTGTTATTTGTAAAGTTGATTTTGGCGGAGATATTTTGCAGATATTGACCGCTGATAAAACTGTTGAAGTTGGAGATATAGTTTTAGTTGCTCTTAGTGGATCTACTTTACCAAATGGTTTAAAAATAGAGAAAAGAAACATCAGGGGTATTGAAAGTTTTGGAATGATGCTGTCTCTTTCTGAATTAGGTTGGGAAGGAATTAAAGCTTATGGGGAAGGAGTTAGTAAATTCAATTTCGATAACTTTATTTGTAGTAATTTAGGTAAGGAATTAGGAGAAGTTATAACAACGTCGGATTGGGTTATCGAAATTAAACCTTTGGCTAACAAAGTTGAAACGCTTGGAGTTTTTCATTTGGCTAAAGAACTAAGTTTTTTACTCAAATTACCTATTAAAGAAAATATATTTGCAAATTTTGAAAATTTTGGTATTTATGGAGATGATTCAGAAAAAAAATTAGATGTTGTTTTGCTAACTAATGGATGTAAATATTATAAAGCATTATTTTTAGATGATGTTAAAATAAATTATTCACCGGTTCAATTTCAGTTGATGTTAAATTGGATGGGTAGTAAGCCTATTAATAACGTTGTGGATTTAACTAATTTTTTAATGTATGAATTTTCCAATCCTTTACATGCTTTTGATGGTGATGATGTTAAGGAGGCTTTAATTGTAAGACAGGGGAAGAAAGGAGAAATAATACAAGCTCTTGATGGAAAAGATTATGAGATAGATGAAAATGATATTGTTATTTCTGACAAAGAAGATAAGGTTTTGGCTTTAGGGGGAGTTATAGGATCAAGATTATTTTCTATAAAAGAATCAACAAGAAATGTGATTTTTGAAATAGCTAATTTTGTACCTTCCTTTATTAGAAGGACATCTAAACGTTTGGCTTTATATACAAATTCTTCTAAAAGGTTTGATAAAGGTATTCCTTCTATTTATGTAGATTATGCACATATCAGATTGCTAAATTTATTAAAGGATTTTGGTATTTATAAAGGAATATCTGGTTTTTCAGTTGCTGGTAAGGTGGAAAGTCATAAAACTGTAAAGGTTGATATTAAAAAATTGGAGAGTTTCATAGGGATAGATTTTGGTAAAGATGAAATTGAAAATATAGTAAAGGTTTTTTCTTTTGATTTGGTTTGGAAGAATGAAAATGAATTCGAATTAAAAACGTATAGGAATGATATAAATGAGTGGTGGGATGTGGCTGAAGAATTATGTAGGTTTATAGGATTTAATAGTATCGTCGAACAAGCATTGAATAACCAGAATCATGAAAAGATATATTCTTTTCAAAATACATTCTTTTTTAAAGATAGTTCCATTCATAAGATTTCCAAAATAAGGGAGAGTTTTGTTGATAATGGTTATTATGAAGTTATTGGATATAACTTGCTTAATCCAAATTATTTAAAATTGTTTGGTAATGATTTTCTAACCATTGTTAATTATATGTCTTTTGAACATTCCGCTTACAGAAATAGCGTTTTACCAAGTGTTTTATTAATTGCTTCGAATAATTACAAAGCAGGATATAAGCATTTCAAAATTTTCGAAATAGGCAGAGTTTTTAGGAAAAACAAAGAATTTTATGAACTTGGTTTTGTAGTTTTAAACGAAAGTAAATCATATATTTTTGATAATGAAAAATATATTTTAAATGAAATTCAAAAGTTGAAGAGTATTTTTGGGGATATTGATCTTGAAGTTACAGATATGTATGATTTTCTCAGTCCGGGGTATAAGGTTTTGGTTAAGGGTAATGATGTTGGCTTTGTTGGGATATTAAATCATAAATTATTGGATCATTTGTATTATCCTCCTTTAACTTTAATTGGGCAAGTAGGTATTGATGAAGTTGAATTTGGGTATAAAACAGATAAAAGTTTTTCTGATTTTTCTGAGTTTCCTTTACTTTATAAAGATATTTCTTTCTTTGTGGATGGGAAATTAGATTTTTCTAAATTAAAAAGGATTTTTAACAATAGTTTTGAGAATATATTAATTCTTAAGGATTTTTATTTAATCGACATTTATGAAATAGAGCAAAGGAAAAGTTATACTTTTAGGTTAGAATTGAAACCTTTAAAAGAGGTAACAAATGAGGAAATTAATGGTATAATAGAAAAAGTTTTTGAGGAATTAAAGGAAATGGGTATAAAAAGAAGGGGGAGTTGAGTATGAGTAGATATACGTATGATGAATTAATTAAAAGACCTGATGTTAATATTGGTGAGATAGTGCAGATACGGGGTGGTGTCGTTGATGTAAGGTTTAAGCCTCGAAAAGAGCCAAAATTATATAATGCTTTGATTGTAAAGAGAAAAGAGAAATTTAAGGGAGCAAGGGTTTCTGAACGACCCGAGGAAAGGTTTGATGAATTATTCTTAGAAGTTCAAAGTAATTTAGGGGATCATATTGTTAGATGTTTAGCTTTGGGACCTACGGATGGCTTAGAAAGAGGAATGCAGGTTATCGATACAGGGGAACCTATTTCTGTACCTGTATCAAGGAATATTTTGGGAAGGATTTTTAACGTTTTGGGATTTCCGATAGATGGGAAAGGGCCAGTTGAAGCTAATGATTATTACCCTATTTTGAGGCCTGCTCCTGTTCTCGAAGACATTGATCCTGTTAGGAGATTCCAGGAAACGGGTATAAAGGTTGTAGATTTGATAGCACCTTTCTCAAGAGGTGGAAAAATAGGAATGTTTGGTGGTGCAGGGGTTGGTAAGACTGTCCTTATTCAAGAGTTTATTCATAACATCGCTACCGAACATAAAGGTGTTGCTGTTTTTGCTGGAATAGGTGAAAGAACAAGAGAAGGTAATGACTTATATTTAGAAATGCAAAGGAGTGGAGTTTTAAACAGTACTGTTATGGTTTTTGGACAAATGGATGAGCCACCAGGCGTAAGGTTTAGAGTTGGATTTACTGCTATAACGATGGCAGAATATTTTAGAGATGAAGAAAAAAGAGATGTTTTGATATTCATGGATAACATTTTTAGGTATGCTTTAGCGGGTAGTGAAGTGTCTGCTCTTCTTGGAAGGATGCCTTCTGCAGTTGGTTATCAACCTACATTGGCAACTGAGATGGGTATGCTTCAAGAAAGAATTGTTACAACTAAGTATGGATCTATTACTGCGGTACAGGCTATATATGTTCCTGCTGATGATATTACGGATCCTGGTGTTGCTACTGTATTCTCACATCTTGATGCTACGGTTATATTATCAAGACAGATTGCAGAGCAAGGATTATACCCTGCTGTTGATCCTTTAGCTTGTTCATCAAGATTGCTTGAAAAAGGTTTGATTGATAATGATCATTATGAAGTTGCACGTATGGCTTTGGAAACTTTACAAAAGTACAAGGAATTGCAAGATATAATAGCGATTCTTGGTATAGAGGAATTGTCTGAGGAAGAAAAGTTACTTGTTGCAAGGGCAAGAAAGTTGCAAAAATTCTTTTCTCAACCATTCCATGTTGCTGAGTATTTCACTGGCAGAAAAGGTGCTTATGTGAAAATTAAGGATACCATAGAAGGTGTAAAGAGTATATTAACAGGACAAGTTGACCATGTTCCTGAACCGGCTTTCTATTTGAAAGGTACACTTGAGGATATATTACTTGAAACAAAAGTAACTGTATAGAAGGGAATGGTATTTATGAAGGATATAGTTGTTCTTGAAGAAGTAACAAAGAAATATGGTGAGAAAGTTGCAGTTGATAGGATTTCTGTTAATTTTGAAGAGGGTAGGATTACAGGTTTTTTAGGATTAAACGGTGCGGGTAAAACTACGACAATGAAAATTATTACTACTTATTTTAAGCCTACATCTGGAAAGGTTTTTGTTGATTCTTTTGATGCTGTTGAAAATCCTTATAAAGTAAGAAAAGTTATAGGGTATCTACCAGAAAATTTTCCGATTTACGATAATTTAACTGTTCTTGATTTTTTAAGATTTGTTGCTATGGCTAAAGATGTTGTCGATGTAGAAAAGGAAGTTGATAAAGTTATCGATTTAGTTGGTATAAAAAATTATAAAAATAGGTTTTTGAAAGAATTGTCGAAAGGTTATAAGCAAAGGGTAGGTATTGCACAAGCGATAATAGGCGAGCCTAAGGTAATAATCCTTGACGAACCAACACAGGGATTGGACCCTGCTCAAATAATAGAAATTAGAAAGCTCATAAAAGAATTGTCTCATGATAAAACAATTATTCTAAGTACTCATATAATGCAGGAAGTTGAGGCTATTTGCGATAATGTTGTTATAATTCATAGAGGAAGTATTAAGTTAAAAGGAAAAATCTCGGATTTAAAGAAAGAAATGCAAGGTTACCTGACGGTTGAATATTTTATTGATAATATGAATGAAGAAAATAAAAGGGTTATAGTAGATGTTTTAAAAGAGTTCGGTTTGACTCCTGATTTTGGTATCAATACTTTTGAATTTAGTATAAAGAAAGATGACGAATATAGAATGAAAGAGATAAATAAAAGGTTGATTGATAGTGGTGTTGGAGTAATGTATGTTAATAGAAGTTCGGTTTCTATGGAAGATTTATTCCTGAAAGTTATAAAGGAAGAGAATAATAATTAGTATTTAGCGTAGAGGTGGTTGTATGGATTTCAAGAAGGTAAATTTGATTGCTTCTAAGGATATAATGGAGTATTTGTCTACGGTATTTCCGTTTATATCGATGTTTGTGGCACTTTGTTTTTTGAGTATTTTTTTCATAAGTGCGGTCTATGCATTTTTTCAGGCTGCTTTTGTTGCACAGGCATTTCCTTCTTTTGCAAAGAATTTCAATGTTAATGATATGATTGTTACTCCTTATCTTGGTTTTGTTGCTTTTTTTAGTATTTTAATTATTCCTATAATATCTGCGAAAGCTTTTTCTCAGGAAAGAAAACTGAAAACTATAGAACTTTTATTTACTTACCCTTTTAGAGAAATAGAGTTGGTGTTTGGGAAAATCATTTCTTCGTTCATCATTTATTTTGTATTTTTGTTTTTTGCTTTTCTTTATTTAGTATTATTTATATTTGTTTATTCTTTTATTAACAAGGGTGCAATGGATTTTTCAATAGTCATTTCTGGTTTTATTGGGTTATTATTATTGGGATTGTCGGTTATATCTATCTCTGTTTTTGTTTCTACTTTTGTTGATGATATTGTCCCTGCATGGGCTATATCTTTGGTTATTGTCCTTATCTTTTGGTTGATAGGGTATACAGGAGACTTTGCAAATGTTATGTATAAAAATTTTGTAAAGACTATTTCTTTGGGGAATAATTTTGAGAATTTTTCTAAGGGAGTTATAGATTTGAAAAATGTTGCTTATTTTCTATCTTTTAATTTGTTGTTTATTTATTTGTCAGTAATATCATTGATGGAGAAAGATTGATGTCTTTAATTAAATCGGTTATCATATCAATACTTAATAATCCTGTGGCAAAAGGTATTTCTCGTATTCCTTCTGTTAAAAAGTTGGCTTTTAGGTACGTGGGAGCTGAAAAAATAGAAGATTTTATTCCTAAAATGGAAGAAATATTAAACAGTGGTTATAAAATAACTATATCTTTTCTTGGAGAACATTACACAGATAAACATAAGGTTGAAGGATATTTTAGGAACGTAATTAATATAATCGAGAAGGTTAATAATTATCAAAACATAAGTGTGTCGATTAAATTGACTGCATTGGGGCTTAGTATCGATTATGAGTATTGTAAAGAAAATGTAAGTAAAATATTGAACTTTTCTTCGCAGTTTAATATCAGAATTCATATTGATATGGAGGAATCTGTATATCTTGATGATTCATTGAAGATTTTTGATTATTTTAGGAAAGAGTTGAAATATAATAATTTAGATATAACCTTTCAAGCTTATTTATATAGAACTCTAAAGGATATGGAGGATAGAATTTTTTCTTATGAATGGGAATCTAAACCATTGGTTAGGCTGTGTAAAGGAGCGTATAAGGAACAATTTGATAAGATATTTCCAAATAAGCAGAAGATCGATGAAAATTATTATAACCTTGCTGTAAAAATGCTAGATAATATAGATAAAGTTTATCCTGCTTTTGCTACTCATGATGCTAAGTTAATTGAAAAAATAAAGAGTTATGCTACTTTTAAAGGTATTTCAAAGGATAATTTTGAATTCCAAATGCTTTTTGGAGTTCTTCCTGACGTTCAGAAAAAAATAATAGAACAAGGATATAATTTAAGAGTATATATTCCAATAGGGTCAGAATGGTATGAATATTTTGTTAGAAGAGTAGCAGAGAAACCATCTAATTTATTCATACTTATTTTCTCATTAATTAACAAGAGTTAGTATGGATATAAAAAATGTAATTTCAAGGTTAATATTAGTAGATATACAAGATCCGGCATTGTTGGAAAAGTATCCATTTGCTGGTTATATTCTATTTTACAAAGACATAGATCAATCTATAAATGGATGGAAAAAATTGAAAGATTTTAATAAATACTACAAGGAATTTTATTTAAATAATTTCGGTTTTGATGTTTTAAGAAGCATTGATCAGGAGGGTGGAGTTGTTTTTAGGTTTGACTATCCTGATTTTCCTGCTGTTTGTTCCCAATTTTCTGTTAAGGATGAAGAAAGTGCTTATTTAATTGCTAAATTGAATGGATTAATCTTAAAATTCTTGGGCTTTAACGTAAATTTTTCTCCTGTTATGGATGTTAATACTAACAGAAGAAACCCTATTATTGCAGTTAGAAGTTTTGGGGATGATTTTCAGAGAGTTGCTAGAATGTCTAAGAAATATCTTGAAGCTTACATACATACTTGCATTATATCAACGGGAAAACACTTTCCGGGACATGGTGATACTGACGTAGATAGTCATATAGATCTTCCAATATCTGTATTATCGAAGGAACATCTTTACCCTTTTGAATATAACAAAGAAGTTTTGCCTTCTATAATGACTGCTCATGTAGTTTATAAAAATATTGATTCTTTACCTGCGACTATTTCGAAAAAAGTGATCGATTTATTTCAACCTTTTAACGGAATTATTTTTTCTGATGCACTTAATATGAAAGCTTTGAATTGTTATGATTTTAACTATGTTCTTGTTTCTGCGATTCTTGCTGGTGTTGATGTTTTACTTATTCTTGGAGATGATGAATTAAAAATCCAATCTATAGAATTTCTTGCTAAAGAAGTAGAAAAAAATGATTTATTGAGAAAAATTATTATTTCAAAATATGAAAAAGTAAATAAATTTTTGGAAAAATGGAGCAATAGTAATGAAGATAACGAAGAATTTTTAATAAATCAAATTGAAAATTTAAAAAAATGGATGATTTATGATTATAGGATTCCTGTTATTGAAAAAGGGGATAGAAAAAGGTTCTATAATTTGTTGAAAAATCAAAATTTAAAAGTTGTTATTTTAAGTAGCCCATACATTAAATTAATAGGTATTAATGAAAAGATTAAAGAGGTTTTTATTACTTGTTTTAAAGAAAAAAACATTGATTTTATTGAATTGGTTGAAGTAAAAGATATAGATTTACAAATTGATCAGGAGAATACAATTTTTGTGAATTTAGTTTTGGATGATTCTTATAAAGAGCTTATTAGCAAATTTGATGGTGCTATAGTTTTCAGTTTTGCTAATCCTTATTTAGAAGGTAGTTGGGTTGTTAATTTTGGTGGTTTTTCAAGAGTTCATTTGGATAGGTTTATTAGTTGGTTCTACGAAGTTGGAGAAGGAATGAGTAAAATTAATGTAGTATAAGAATAATGTGGGGGAGTGGCGGAATTGGCAGACGCGTTGGACTTAGGATCCAATGGGTTTCACGCCCGTGCGGGTTCAAGTCCCGCCTCCCCCACACCTGTATCTATACTGTATCTACTTCAGCAAAAAATCCAAACGAAAAACAACAAGACCAAGAAAGAAAACAACATAAGTAATAATTCACAATGTAAAATTTGAAAGTTTGTATTTAGGGTAAAAAGTAATAAAGATATCTTTATTCCATTCTACTAATTCAAATTTATCAAAGATAGTGATGGAGATGGTTATAATCAAAAATTGTTTTATTTTAGAAGATAAGGGTAGATGGAAAAGGGAAAGTGTATGTTACAGAATGTAATTATAATGGTTCTAATTAAATTCTTTTGTAATAAAAATAGAATAAAAAAGTGTTAGGAGAAAAGGAATGGTAAAAATATGTAATTGGCTATATGTTAGTGTCAGGATGTTTCAATTGAAGAGTTGTGTTAAAAAAAATAGAAAATTTAATTGAATCATAAACATCTGTTACATACATACTGAATCTTTTTTCTCTCTTCTGTTTGTATAATTTATCGAAGCAAAGGACTCTTTTTATAAACACAAATTTACAAACACAATTAGTTCTTAGCCTAAATCATGAAATATAACAAATTAACAAAGTGCTTTTTTAAATATGTAAACTAAAAAACTTTCTGTTGCTATAATTTGCATTATTTTTTTATCTTTTTGGCTATATATTTCCTTTATTGTTTGTTTTTTTTCTTTTGAATACTCTTCTGTATTTTCAAAATTCTTTTTGTTTTTTAGATATTCGGTTTTTGTCATTTTAATCAACTCCTTTTTAATAAAAATTTACTTATTTTTTGTTTATTGATGTTTTCATTGTTGGTAACTCAAAGTTGTAAAAAAAATGTTAAAATTAGTTAATGATATTTTTCATAGAGTTTTTCTCTAATGTTGCTTATATCTCTATATACTTTTGGACTTGCAAGCATTACATTTATTTTTTCATAAGAATGTATTATTGTTGTATGATCTTTATTTAAGATATTTCCTATATTTTTGAAAGATAACCCAAGTATATCGCGAAGTAGATAGGTTATAACTTGCCTTGGGTATACTATTCTTTTCTCTCGAGAATTTGAGAATATATCTTCTTGGGATATTTGAAAATATTCAGTAACTGTTTCTATAATGTTCTCAGGAGTTATTTTTGTGTCATCTATGGAAATATCTTTTATTATTTCTATCACATTTTCTATCTTTATTTTTTCATCATTAATTTGGTTTAGGTTAGTATGTGCTACTATTTTTATGATTGCTCCTTCTATTTCTCTTACATTATTTTTAAATTTATGTGCTAAAATATCTATGGCTTGTTCTTCTAATTGTAAGTTATAGTTTTCCAATTTTTTTTTAATAATGGCTTTTCTTGTTTCGAAATCTGGCATTTGCACATCTGCGATTAATCCTGATTGAAATCGCGATTTCAACCTATCTTCTATTTCTTCTAAATCTTTAGGAGGTCTGTCACTTGTTAGAACTATTTGTTTATTTTCCAAATAAAGTTCATTGAATGTATGAAACAATTCTTCTTGAGTTCTTTCTTTGCCACTTATGAATTGTATGTCATCAATTAGAAGAACATCTACCTTTCTGTATTTATTTCTAAACTCTTCAATTTTTTTTTCTTTTATTGAGTTAACTAAATCGTTTATAAATTTTTCTGATGTTATATAAACAATTTTTTTTGATATTTTTCTTCTGTAGACAAAGTTTCCTATTGCATGTAGAAGGTGTGTTTTACCTAAACCAGTAGAACCATAAATAAATAGGGGATTGTATGCTTTACCTGGTTTTTGTGCAACCGCTAAGCAAGCAGCGTATGCAAACTGATTGCTATTACCTACTACAAAATTATCGAATGTGAAAAATGGATTTAAGAATTCTAAAGATGTTTCTACTACTTCCTCTTCATTTTCTTTCATTCTAACTTCAATTTTCCAAGAGTCTTCATTGTAATATTTTTCCAAAATATCTTTTAGAAGAGGGGAATACTTTTTTTCTATCCATTCTTTTATTGAATTATCTGTTGTTGTTATTATCATTTTTTTCGCGTTTTTATCTATTACTGAGCTACTTATATTGAAGCATATGTCATATGCTATTTGACCCAATTCTTCTGTAAATAGTGAAATCAATTCTTTATCCATAATTTTGAGTGGGGTTGGCCGGAATCGAACCGGCAACCTTTGCCTTAGGAGGGCAACGCTCTATCCTTTTGAGCTACAACCCCTTCATATACCTCATAATCTTCTTCGCTAAACAATACAAATCTTACTAATTCTATAGAAATTTTAGATATCTCCTCTATTACTGTATTTATTGCTATTATAGATGCTTCTTTTATTGGATATCCGAATATACCTGTGGATATTGATGGAAAGGCTATAGATTTAATCCTATTTTCTTCTGCTACCTTTATGCAATTTTGGTACGTTTTTTTTAGCAACATGTTTTCTGGTTTATCTATTCCGTATCTTGGGCCTAATGCATGTATTATATATTTGTTGGGTAAATTGAAAGCTGGGGTTATAACTGCTTCTGATACTTTTATTGGAGCCAATTTTTTAGCATACTCATACAATTGTGGGCCTGCTTTTTTGTGTATTGCTCCTGATACGCCTGCTCCAGGACTTAATTCACTGTTTGCTGAATTAACAATTGCTTCTATGTCAAGTTGCTCAGTTATGTCTCCTTTTACAATCTCTATTATTTTAGAATTAATTTCAATTCTTTTCCTCATTAAGAAAGTAAGTTTCTCCTCAACTGATGAAGTATTTTTTTTCTTCACAATAAAAATTTACTTCTTCAACGAAGTACTTTACCTTTTTGATTTCATTTATTTGGATCTTTTTATCTTTATTGTTCTTCTGGCTATACATATTGCCTATAGAAAACTTATTCACTTACTTTCATTTGTTCTATCTTTATTCTAAAAAATTCGTTGCAACTTGCTCTATATTAAATTAATTGATTCTATTTCAAATCTCGCATTTTCTAAAGCTCGATGCTCAGGTTCTTCTCTTGTTAAATCTATATCTTTTATAACTTCTAAGATTAATTCTTTCATTTTTTCTTGATTTTTTATAAAGTTTTCTATTGCTACTTTGTGGGATACTGGTTCTATTTCAGGATGTCCTTCTAAGCCTACATCGTAGTCTGTTATTAAAGCAACACCTGCAAAGGGTATTTGCATTTCTCTGGCTAATATTGCTTCTGGCATTTGAGTCATATTTATCACTTCAAAGCCCATTTTACTGTAAAATTTACTTTCTGCTTTTGTAGAAAATCTTGGTCCTTCTATTACTACTACTGTTCCTTTCTCATGAAATGATAATCCTAATTTTTTTGCTTTTTCTATAAATAAGTTCCTCAAATATTCGTTGTAGGGATTAGCAAAAGATACGTGAGTTGTTATAGGACCTTCAAAGAAAGTGTATACTCTGGATTTTGTTGCGTCGAATATCTGGTCTAATATAACTATATCACCTGGTTTTATATGTGGTTGCAGAGAACCAGCTGCGCATGGGCTTATTATATATTTTACTCCCAACTTTTTGAAAGCCCATATATTTGCTCGATAATTTATCTTAGAAGGAGGGTAACGATGATCTTTACCATGTCTTGGTAAAAAAGCTACTTTTTTACCTTCTACTTCTGCTAAAGCTATTTTATCAGATGTTGCACCGTATGGTGTTTCTACTATTATTTCTTTTGCTTCCAGAAAGGAATAAAACCCTGTTCCTCCAAATACTCCTATGTCTGCTTTATACATTTTTCACTCATCCCTTTCTTCTTTATCTTCTTTTTTTTGTTCTTCTTGGAAAAATTTTATGAAATCCGTTGGTTTAATTTTTTCAAGGAATTGCTTGAATTTTTCTTTTTCTTCGTCTTCAGGTAAAGAGGAAATACTTTTAACTTCATGAGATTTTTCACTGTATTCAACTATAGGTATATTTTGTAATAAGCTTTCATTGACGTATATTGGAGATCCTGTTCTTACTGCTATCGCAATACTGTCACTTGGTCTTGCATCTATCTCAAAAAGTTTTTCATCTTTTTGGAGGTATATTGTTGCATAATAGGTTGATCCTTTTAGCTCGGTTATTACTATTTTTTGAATTTTTATTCCTAAAGTTTCTAGTATATTTTTTATTAAATCGTGTGTCATTGGCCTTTCAATTTTTAGTTTTTCAAGAGCTATTGCTATGCTTGAAGCTTCAAAATGTCCTATTATTATTGGTAATATTGATGACCCATTTTCTTCTTTTAGGATAACAACAGCATCATCTGTAACTATATCTGTAGCCAATTGATAAACATTTACCTTTTTCAGTTTCATATTTTACTAAACTGCCGGAGGTGGGACTCGAACCCACACGGGGCGTGAACCCCGGGAGATTTTGAGTCTCCTGCGTCTGCCAATTCCGCCACTCCGGCTCCCAACCCCTCTCTTTTATTTATTTCTACTTAATAAAGCTTTCTCCTTTTATCAACCTTAAAACGTCATTGTATGAAACAAATAAAACTAATATTAATAACAATACTAATCCAGCTTTATGTAGAATTTCTTCTTTATCCGGCTCTATCTCTATCTTTCTATTTAACACTTTTGATAAACCTAATAATATGTAATTTACAAAAATAAAGAATATTCTCCCACCATCAAGTGCAGGAAATGGTAATAGATTAAACAAGCCTATGACGATATTTATGAAACCTACTAACATCATATACTGGTATATCCCACTGTTTGCAAAATCATACATTATTTTAGTTATTCCTATCGGACCAGCACTTTGCTCATATACTGTTTTTAATGGTATTGACCCTGTAAATATACTCATTATAACTTTAAGATACTTCACTGTTAAATCATAAGTAGTAATAAAAGATTCTCTAATTCCTCTTAATATGTCTATTTTTATCGTTGGCTCTTGTTTTGGAGAAAAACCTATGAAAGAAAAATTCTGATCTTTATTGTATTCTGTTTTTACCTTAAATACTTTTGTTTCATTTCCTCTTTTTACTTCTATTTCCAATACTTTATCTTTGCTTTTATGAATGTATTCAATCATTTTTTTCCCATCGTAATAATCAAATTTTATGTTATCTATTCTTGTAATGATGTCACCATTTTTAAGACCTACTTTCTCGGCGGGGCTTCCTTTCATTATCATTTGAATCTCTGTAGTTATTTGGTAAGTATAAATTGAAAAAAGAACAAAAAATATAAATAAAGCAAGTATGTAATTAAATAACGGACCTAAGACTATTACAATAAATCTTGCCCAAAGTGGTTTAGAGTAAAAATTAGTCTCACTCAATACTTCTCCTTTTTTGTATTCTTCCCCTTCGGGTAAAACATATCCACCAATAGGAAATAACCTTATACTATATTTTGTCCCATTTATTGTTTTTGACCACAGTTCTTTTCCTAAACCTATTGAAAATTCTAATACTCTTACATTAACTAGTTTACATCCTAAATAATGTCCATATTCATGAAAGAGTATAATAAAAAAGAAAGCAAGAACAACCAATATTATACTAATTATATCCATAGTTTTATATCCTTTCTGCTAATATTATATCCTTTCCAAAGTCTACCCAATCCTCTTGTTTTACAAAAATATCCATTATTCTGAATTTAAAATTTAATTCGATAGGATGTTTTATGTTTAAAATTTCAATCTCACCTATTTTTTTATTAGCTTCTATTTCTGTTTCCTTATTTACCCAATCTTCCAGTTTTATTGTTCCTACTAATGTTGATGAAATATAAAATTTATTATCATCGATGTATTTTAATTTAACTCCTCCCAAATCTTCTACACGTTCTAAAGATAAGTTTATTTCTTCTGGATTTTTTTCTTTTGTTTCTTTTTTCAAATCTATTTGTAAATCTTTTTTTATGTTTTTATCTTTTTGTTGTTTTGTAATAGGTTTAGTAATTTTTATCTTAAGGAAGCTTGTTCCATCTTTTTGCTCAAAATCAAAATATCCTATCTTATTATCTTTCATTATTTGGATCGCTTTTATAAAAATATCCTCTATTTTTGACATTTAGAAATGCTTATTGAGAATTTATTATTATGGTATTTGCTACCAATTTATTGTTGTCAGAATTTATGCTTAATTCTACTTGTTTGTTCATTAAATTTCTTAATTCTTGTGTATTATTTAGTGGTATGTACTTTCCACTTTTTTTAACGAATATGCTTGAGTTTGGATTTATTTCTATTTCATAAATTTTATCTGATACTACGACTAATTTATTTTCATTAATATCTTTTATTATTCCTGTTATTTTGTTTGAATTGGTATTTGATAATATTGATGAATTGTTATTTGCATAAATAAGATTGTTGGAATTGATTGTTGGTTCTTGTTTATAATAGTAAGGTGTTTTTTCTTGCATTTTTCCAATGTAGTAATAGTTGGGAATTTGGCTTTCTGTTACTGATGACATAGTTTCATAGTAAAATCTTGGTGAATAATAATTATTTGCTAATAAGTTATTGTAGAAATCGATGTTTTGAGCTAATGCAGGAGAACCTCCTATTGTATTACTGTTTTTTACAGGTACATAATTGTAGTAGTTTATTTTTGCTGTATATACATCAACTGTAGGGTATACCACTGATTGATAATCTACAGGTAAATACCCAACGTAGCTTACTTTATAAGGTGTTTGAATATTGTATTGTTGATAATTAGCTTCCCTATATAAAATCTGGTATTCTGGTTTAGCTTCATTATTTTGCAAATAATTTACGTTTTGGTTATCAACTACTATTGATTTAACTACACCATCTTCATATTTTACTGTTACGTTTGCATTTTCAAATAAAGATGCGGGAGAGACTTTTTGTCCTGTATTATCTAAAACAGTTAAATCTTTAGAAACAGGTAAATTAAGAATGTCTGTATCGGTTTTTATTATAACACTATCTGCACCAAATCTAACAAATTTACCATTTATAACTTGCCCATAGCTTACCAAGCTTACCATGATTATTATGAGTACTAAAACAATTAAATTTCTCATGTCTTTTTCCCTCCTATTTTTTCATCTTCCCTAATTCTTTTATTCCCATTATTTTTATTTTTATACAATTTACTTTGTAAAAAAAATGTTAAAAAAAAGTGAAAGCAGCTTTTTGTTATCAACATTTTTTATGCTCTTTTCTATATCTTCTTTTAGGATTCTTATTTTTTCTAATATTTTTTTCTTTTCTTGTAACCTTCTTTCTAAAAACTCCCAAATCTCTTTTTCATTTTCATAGTGTTTTTGCAGAATTATTATGAAATTAATAAAATCAAAATTAGTCATTTCATCATTATAAAGATAATACAACTTCTCTATCTTTGTGAAAGTTTCTTTGAAATTAGTAACATTTATCATTTTGCTCCATTAATAATAAAGTTATACAAAAAACATATTTTATCCTTCTTTTGTGTTTTGAATGAGTAGCAATTTGATTTGTCGAAAAATATAGATATGAAGAATATTGACTTGAATAGCATTCCTGAGTTACCAGGTGTTTATATTTTCAAACAAAGTTCTAATGGTAAGAATAGCTATATTTACATAGGTAAAGCGAAAAATTTGAAAAACCGTATCAAAAATCACTTGTATCTTTATTCAAAACATTCAAAAAGTTTTGAAATAATAAATAATTCAGATGAATTTGAATATATTGTCACTAATTCTGAACTTGAAGCTCAAATACTCGAATCTAAATTAATCTACCAATATAAACCATATTTTAACATTCAGTATAAGTACAGAAATCCACTTAAATATATTACCGTTATCGATAGTGATGGTTATCCATATTTTTCTGTTGAAGATAATTTTTCTTCTAACGCTACTGAAATTTTGGGACCATTTATAAATTTTATGAGTTATTCTGAAATTTTTAAATTGTTAGGAAAGTTATTTGGTGTAAGACAATGTAAATACGATTTTAATAAAAAAAGACCATCCTTGTGTATGTACTACCATATTAACATGTGCTCCGGACCTTGCCAAAATATGATATCAAAAGAAGAATATAACAAGAATTTTAAGAACGCACTCGATTTTATAAAAATTGAAAAACAAAATATATATAAATTAATACAGGAATACCAACAACAAATAAGAGAACTCTCAGAAAAAATGGAATTCGAAAAAGCAATCATATTTAGAGAAAAATTAAAAACTTTACAAAAATATGTTGATAAGGTTATTAAACCTTACGAAAATGCTTATATCTATTACTTGCACGAGGATAACATAAATCTAATTGGAATATTTTTCCCCCCTTCTAATATGAAGATAATGGAAATACAAAATGTTGAAGAATTAACACCAGTTCAAATAATATTTAATACTATCCTTAATATGAATTCTCAACGAATATTCGTCCAAGAAGAATTTTTACAAGAACTAAAAGAATTTACTAAAAGTTACTGCCAAAAATATAACGATGATATAAGTAAAAAATTGGAAGAAATAGAAATCGATTTTATTCAAGATGAAAATTTTGAATTCTTGCAAAAAAGCTGCCTAAACAAATTGGAATACTATAAAAGAAACGATGTTTATGTTATATTGAAGAGTCTCGCACAGATAATAGACGTGGAGATCATTTACAGGATTGAAGTAGTGGATGTTAGCCATTTTTATGGGCAGGATGTTTATGGAGCTCTGGTAGTATTCGAAAAAAATAAATTCGAAAAATCAAAATATAGAGTTTTTAAATTGCACAATAAATTTGACGACTTTTCTAACATATATGAGTTAATATACAGAAGGTTTAAAAACAATACTGATAATTCTCTTAGTTTTTATCCTCAGTTAATGATTATCGATGGGGGACCTAATCAGTTGAAATTTGCTTACAATGCTTACAAAGATGCAAACATTAATGCTGATATAAAATTTATGTCTATAGCAAAACCAGAGGATAAGATATATCTGCTAAAAGAAAAAATATACGAAATAAAAGTAAATCAAAATGTTTTAAATTT
>JAUQQQ010000009.1 GCA_030549815.1 bacterium
AAAGCAATAACAGGTTTTATTACAGTATATACACCATCTAAAAAATTATCAACAGCAGGAATCTTATCAGACAATATTTCAATAACAGTAGCAAGGATTAAAAATAACAATACTCTATCATCAGTTATGTATTGTATAAAAGGAGTAGAATAAAGATCTTTTAGAGCAATTAAGTTAAACTTAGCAAGAAGAGCAGTTATAGTAATAGGTAAGAATGCTCTTATACCTGTTGAAGCAGCCAATACTATTGCAAAGCTGATGATAAATAAATACTCCACTTTTACCCTCTTTATCTCTTAAACCTTCCATAATTTTTTTAAATAGCTTTAACTATTCTAAAACCAGTAGAAGCAAAAGAGCCCATCAAAACAGGAGAAAATCCAAGTGAAGGAAGTGGTAAAGGTGCAAAAGAAGATACAAACCCCATTAATCCAAAGAAATTCATTAAATTAGCTTGATTGTTAGTAGGGAAGATATTATTGAATAGTCCCGATGAAGCCAAGAAAGCAATATTTGGCAGAGCAATATTCGGTAAAGAGTTAGAAGTTCCAAATCCCATTCCACTTGCAAAACCTAAAATATTAAATAGATTATTAAATTTTCGAGGTCCGTTTAGTTGATTTAGGAAATTCTGTAACTGTTCCTGTCGTTTTTGCCCTATTATTTCTTGTGCTCTTTGGTAAATCATTTTCATATGTTCTATTACTTTTCTAAGTGCTTCCTTTATTTTTTCTTGGTAATTATTTATATTTTGTAGCAATTTTTTGAGGTTATTAATTCTAACATCTACCATTTGTTTTCTTTGCTGCAGTTGATTAACTTGTTGCTGCAATTGCTGTGCTTGTTGCTGTAATTGCTGTGCTTGCTGTCTTAACTGTTGTGCTTGTTGCTTCATTTGCTGAGCTTGCATTTTTAGGTTCATAGCAACCTGTCTAAGTGCTTGAGCTTGGGCTATCAATTGGGCACCCGCAGAAGCAGTAAGAGGGTTTGCTAAAAGAGCTTGAGCTTGCTGTTCAAGCATCGTAGCGTTTTGTTCCTGCATGTTCGCCTGAGTTTCAAAATTCTGAGCCTGAACATCTAATTGCTGAGCCTGGTTATTTAACTGCTGTGCCTGATTGTTTAACTGATTTATCCTCGTATTAAGATTATTTATCTGATTATCAATATTTATCTTCTGCTGCTCAAGATTTCTTATGGATTGTATAGTCCTCTGTTTATCGTTTTCTGTTTTTTGATAACTTTGAACCAACTGATTATATTTTTCGTAATAACTTTTGAATAAATCTGCTAATTGATTTAAATCGTTTATATTTTGGTAAGTGGAGTAATTGGGTTCAGGAACAGCAACTATTGGCTCGGGATTATACGAAGTGTTGAAATTCATTGGTCTAACAGTAGAAAACAAATCACTGTAATTTGGAACATCAAAAATACTACTATCTATAAATCCATCACTAATTGTAGAAATTGATGACGTTGAAGAAACATTACTTACACTATATGATCTACTTACATTCGTACTAATTATGTTTAAATTCGAAAAAACGTCAAACGACATACCCAACACCTCCTAATTTTTTTACCCTATGTATTATATAAACCAAAAATCTCCAATTTAAACAAAATTTCATTATTTTTAACATTTTTTTAACAAAACTTGCCCAATACTAAACCAAAATAAAAATAAAAGGATAAAATATGAAAATAGAAAATATTAGAAAAAAAATAGTAAGCCGTGAAAAAAATCAAAATATAACCGCCGATCAATATTACCCCAAATATACCAATATACAAATTGATGATACATTTAGGCCTAACATAATAGGAAAAAAATATATTGCCCCTACACCATTAAATGGGTATTGCATTGTAGAAGAATCAGCAGACTGTAAAAATTTAGAATCCAAAATAAATCCTAACTTATCAACAGTAAATTTACAGCCAGCAATAGATCTAAACATAACAGGCAAAGATGTAGTTGTTGCCGTTGTAGATAGTGGTATAATATACAATCACCCCGATATAGATAAAGACAGAATAATATTTTACAAAGATTTCTCAGGTGAATCAGATCAAAATAATCCCAAAGATATCTTAGGACACGGAACTTATGTAGCCTCAATCATAGGTGGAACAGGAAAAGCATCCAACGGATACAACCAAGGTATAGCTCCCAATGTAAAATTCGTTATTTTGAGAATAACATCAGTATCAGAAATCATCAAGGCACTCGAATGGTTAAAAGAAAATGGAGAAAAATACAATATAAAAGTTATAAACCTATCGATAGGTGTGGATACGGACCCTAAAAAATCATGGGCAGATGATACAATCGCAAAATTAGCAAATGATTTGGCTCAGAAATTTACAGTAGTAGCCGCTGCAGGAAACGACCAAACATATGAAACCATAGACAGCCCAGGCGTTGCACCAGATGTAATCACAGTAGGAGGAGACGATTCCCAAAACACACCAAACATAGATGATGATGAAATATATATAGGAGCTTCAAAAGGACCAACACCAACATTAGAAAAACTCGATAAACCCGACGTAATAGCACCAGCCAAAAAAGTAACAGGAGCAAGAGTTCCAAACAGTATTTTCGACCCCTATGCAAATAAAAACAAACTATTTCATACAGAGAGAGAAAAAACACAAGACATTTGGGAAAAGGGTTATTACATTGAAACTTCAGGAACGAGCGCAGCTACAGCCATGGTTAGTGGCTTAGCCGCCCTCCTCTACGAAATCCTACCCAACGCAACCCCACAACTTATAAAGAAAATTATCATGCAAACAGCAACAAAATTAAAAGACAAAAATGGACAAGAATTTGACAAATACTCACAAGGCAGTGGATTAATCAACGTAGGTGAAGCAATAAAAATGGCAATGAATATAGCAAAACAACAAAATACACTAATAGCATAGAAATCTATCAAAATTATGAAAGCATTATTTTTAGGAGCAACAGGATTAATAGGTAGTCAAATACTAAAATATATACAAAAACAAGAAAAATTTGAAAATATATTCTGCTTTACGCGTCAAAAAATTCCATCAAATTCAAAAACGTTCTTTATCACTTATAACTCATCAAACACAGATTTGGAAATAAAAATTACAGAAGTTGTTAATCAAAATCAAAAGGACAAATGGATAATATACCTATTTACAGGAGAAACAATATTTGGATTAATAAACAACAAAAAATGGGAGAACATTTATAAAAGTAGGGTTTTAATAAACCAAAAAATTGTATCGGTCTTGGAAAAATTAGGTGCAAACATAGAAAAAATCTTCTCAGCTTCAGCAATAGGAATTTACTACAATTCAAAAACTCAAGAAGTTGATGAAAATTCAGAAATTCAACCAAATATTTTGACTAATCTAATAACAGAATGGGAAAATACAGTCTTACAATCCCCTTTCAAAGAAAAATCAATAATACTAAGAATAGGAGCAGTTTTAGATAAAAAATCTAAAGTATATCAATCATTAATATTACCTTCCCTCTTTTCAATTGGAATAAATTTCAAACCCACATCCTTTTTCCCTTGGATTTATAACGAAGAAATCCCCCTAATTTTAGACTATCTTTTAAATCAAGATTTTAATGGAATAGTAAACACAGTTGCAAACAACACAACATACAAGGAATTCTTAGAAATATTCATACAAAAAAAATCTATATTAAAAAAAGCTTTTATAATCGATATAGATAAAAAATTCTTAGAAAAAATATTAAAAATTTTAATGCCCAAATATTATGAAATAGTCTACAGTATATTTTCTTCACCCAAAATTAATTCAATATACTTAAAAAACTACAATTTTAAATTCTCAAACATTGAGGAGGTTATTGAAAAATACTTATGAGAGAAATAAACTTTATAGATGAAGCAGAAATAGTAGTTAAAGCAGGAGACGGTGGTAATGGTTGTATTAGTTTTCGGCGTGAAAAGTATGTTAGTAAAGGGGGACCAGATGGTGGAGATGGCGGAGATGGCGGAAACATCATTCTTAAAGCTACTAAACACCTAAATACCCTCATAGATTACAGATTTAATAAATATTTTGAGGCAGAAAACGGAGAACATGGAAAAGGAAAAACTAAACACGGGAAAAAAGGCAAAGATTTAGTATTGCTCGTACCTGTAGGAACAATCATAAAAGATGAAGAAAATAACATTTTTGAACTAACAAAAGATGGCCAGGAAATACTAATAGCCAAAGGAGGTAAGGGAGGAAGAGGAAATACACACTTCGCCACACCCATATACAAAGCACCAAAATTCGCAGAAAAAGGACAAAAAGGAGAACAAAAAAAATTAAAATTAGAACTCAAATTGATCGCAGATGTAGGAATAATAGGATTACCCAACGCTGGCAAATCTACATTACTTTCAGTAATCTCCAATGCAAAGCCTAAAATAGCACCATACCCATTTACAACAATTATCCCTAATTTAGGAGTAAGTGTAGTTAATAAAAAATCCATCGTCTTTGTAGACCTACCAGGAATAATAGAAGGAGCAAGCCAAGGTAAAGGATTAGGATTAATCTTTCTCAAACACTTCGAAAAAGCAAAAATCTTCCTCCACCTAATCGATATAACACAAAACTACAAAATAAACTATAAAACAATCATCAAAGAACTCAAAATCTATTCAAAGGAACATAATATCGATTTACTAACAAAACCTCAAATAATAGCAATTAACAAAATAGATATGGCAGATGAAAACGAAGTGAAAAAAGCAATGGAATATTTTAGAAAAATTAAATCAAATAACATAAAAGAAATAGTAGCAATATCTGCTTACACAAAACAAAATATAGATCAGTTACTCTACAAAGTCCTTAACATCCTACAAGAATTAGAAAAAGAATCAGAAAAAACGGAAATAGAAATGCAAAAACAAATTCCACCACAAAACAAAGAATTCAAACATATAATAATAGAACCAACTCAAATAAATATCTTTACCGTCTTTAATAAACAATTAAAGCAAAACATAAGAACTTTTGAACTAAAGGACAAAGATTTCGAAGAAAAATTGAGTAGGTTTGATATAAATAATCCTTATGCAATGAAATACTTGAAAAACATCCTCTCTAACCACAGAGCTATTAAGTCATTGATCCTTAAAGGTATAAAAGAAGGAGAATACGTAAAAATAAATGATAACCTCTTTATTTTTATCGATAACTTTATTCAACCAATTGAAATAGAATAAATTTATAAAGTTACAATCTTCACAATACTTCCTTTATGAACATGAGGAAAAATTTTTGACCATATAGATTTTGGTTACCTTAATGCCAAAAACAATTTTTAGAGCATTAAAACAAGGCAAATAAAAAAAAATATTGAATATTATAAAATAACCTTCCAAAAATTTCTGAAAGACAAAAAAGTTTTCAAAGAGGTGGTATTATGAAATTTGAAATGACAAAATATGAAGGCGGGTGGATAGAATTAATCGTAGGTTGCATGTTCAGCGGCAAAAGTGAAGAAATGATCAGAAGAGTTAAAAGAGCAATAATCGCAAACCAAAAAGCAATCGTATTTAAACCTCATATAGATAAACGATATGATAAAGACAAAGTAGTAAGCCATAATGGAATAAAAATAGAAGCAGTAGTTGTTAACCATTCTCGAGAAATACTCGAAAAATCGAAAGATTACGACGTAGTTGCTATCGATGAAGCACAATTCTTTGATCCACAACTAATAGAAGTAGTAGAAGAATTAGCAGAGCAAAACAAAAGGGTAATAATTGCAGGTTTAGATCAAGACTTCCGTGGAGAGCCATTCTCCATCATGCCCCATCTAATGGCAATGGCTGATAGTGTAGACAAATTACATGCAATATGTGTAGTCTGTGGAGCAGTAGCAACAAAAAGTCAAAGATTAATTGAAGGGCAGCCAGCACCATATGATTCACCAACCATCGTTGTAGGAGCAATCGAAACATATCAACCAAGATGCCGAAAATGCTTCCAAAAACCAGTAAAAGTAAAAAAGTAAACTTTAATTAAAATTCTTAGTATTACTTTCTTCCCTTTAGAAATCTTTTACCAAAATAAACATAAAAGACAAAGGACATTATAATATACCAGAAATAATATAACACGAATAAATTATCTTGTTCCAAATTATCTCAATAATTAATTCCTTTACAAGCGTTAAATTCTTGTTCTTACATTATTTAAAAAATTCTAAAACTTGAAAACCAAACCGCCATTTATTCCTTGTAATTTGAGACTAAGCTTACTACCGATATCTTCTCTTGCTCTGATATCTGCATACTTATAGCCAAGTTCCAAATGCAATGAATTAGTTAATTTAACATTAGCTCCTAATTCGTATTCAAATAATCCTACTCTATTTCCTCCTCCTCCTGTAATTCCCCCATCAATTCTTAAATATCCTGCAAGATTATCGCTGAAATTATACCTGCCATCTATTCCGATAAATCCCGATGCCCCTCTTTTTCTGTATATATCACTACCGTTTAATGAACCACTATAAGTCCAATCTACAGCTAAATTGTTAAACCTAATACCAACAATAGCAGCCAAATATCCTTTATCATATTTTTTACCGATATAATACCCATACCCTATATCAAAAGTATTTATTTTTATTGCAGTAGAAAGAGTATGTCCTGCTGACAAATAAGTGATTCCTGGTGTTTGATCATTAGGTTGTGAAGGTTTATTCCAAACAAAAGCCACAGGACTTGTAAGAGTAACCTGAGATTTTCTACTATCAGTAAAGTAAGAAAGGTAACCAAAAGATCTTTGATTAATTTCTTTCCTTACTTCCAATTGTAAAGATGTTTTAGTTCCTCCAAAGCCATACACATCTTTTAAATCGAAGGTATTTGGAGTAGTAAAAGCTGTTCCTCTTGTTGTTCCATATGAAGCATTAGGATCAAAGGATGTACTGCCACTCAATTTAGAAGCCCATCCCTTTAATTTTATTTCAAAACCTTGATAAAAGGGTGTTTGTTGTTCAGAGGTTATAATCCCCTCATAAGCGAGTAAATCCTTTGAAAAAGCAATGTTTGCAAAAATTAGAATAGATATGATTGCTATTATCAATGTACTCATTATTTTCTTCATTTCACCATACCTCCTTTTTTACTATATCTTTAAAACTTACCAGAAAGCCCAAATAAAAATCCTTGATATTTAAAATTTAATGATCTTGAAAGGTCATCTTCTCCTTTTGTTGAGTTATATCTATATCCAATATTTAACCCCCAGTTTTGAGTGAATTTATAATTTAAACCAACTTGGTACTCAGCATAGTTTATTTTATCTCCACTAAATGACAAGCTCAACCCTTGAACTTGATAGAAAACTTTGAAGTTTTCTGACAATCTAAAATCTCCACCAAGCCCGATGTAAAGATTAGCAACATTAAAATCAACAGAAGCCAAAGGAGTTGTATTAGTTGCAAAATCACCTTTTAAATCATTAAACCTAACACCTACCAACCCATAGAAATTGTAATTAGATTCAGTTGAAAAATACCTTCTATAGTATAAATCAAAAGCGTTTAATTTTATGGAGCTAAAAACAGTTGTTCCACTTGCTACATTAACATCATTAGGTTCTCCTGGTAAAGTTATATTTCTTGTTAAGGTTCTAACAGCTTTGTGTGATGTAGAAAAAAATGATAAACCTATAGTATTCAAATTAGATATTCTATAATTAAAGTCTAACGTAATAGCTCCTCGTGTATTACCAAAACCAAGGTCGTTTTGCAAATCTGTGGTAAACGAAGTTGAAGGAGCAAAAGTATCACCCGTTAATTTAGCACTCCAAACTCCAAGATTAAAAGAATACTTTTCCTCATTTACCCCAACAGTGTTATAATTATAATAATTTTGAGCATTTGAAACATTGATCAAAGCAACAAAAATCATCATTAATATCGTGATTATTATCATCAATCTGTTCATAAATACCACCTCCTACTTTATATAATTTTACAAAGATAATTTTATAAAAAATTACAACCTCCTTCTCAAAAAAACAATAAAAAATTTAAAATCTAATAGGAAAATTCAAAAAATAGAAAAACTATATAAAAAATGACATATTTAATTTGTACAATAGATTTTGGTAGTAATTCAAATAAATATCTTATCGCAATTTACAAGAATAAAACACTAAAAATTTTGAAAAAAGATTCTATTGTTCATAAGATAAAAAAAAATAAAGACATAGAGGAATATGAAAAAAAATTAGAGATTTTGATAAAAAATTTAAAAACAGAAATAGAAACTATAAAGAAAATGCATAAAATAAGAAAAATTTTTAGTTCATCGGTTGGAACTGAATTCTACCGTTTAGAATCAACAATAAGAGACAAAATAATTGAAATTAATCAAAAATATTTGAAAAATATAGACACAAATTTTAGAGTTATTAGTCAAGAAGAAGAATCAAAGTTATCAAGCAAAGGAATAGATTTCTTTTTCAAAGAATACATTGCAATAGATTTAGGAGGAGCAAGCACAGAAATAACAATAAAAACTAACAACATATATAAAAAATTTCTCTACAAATTTGGATGCCTGTCAGAAGAAAATAACTACAATTTCATTAATAATTTTATTAATTTCCACAAGCAAAATATAAAAAATGCAGAATTAATATTAATAGGTGGAAGTTTTATTGCAACACTGCTTTCCATAAAAAAAATAAAATCTACTAAATTTTTCTATACTTTACAAATTCAAGAAATGGAAAGATTTTTAAAATTAATAATAAACAAAAATGAGGAGGAAATATCAGCTATTTATCCATTTCTTAAAGACCGTGAAGAAAGTGTAAAAAAAGCACTCGATTTCATTATACATCTATTAAATTCAATTGGCATAAAAAAAACAAGAATATCTTTATTAACATTATTAGAAGGATTGGCAATAGATTTGTTAGAATTAAATAAAATAGAATTGAACAAGATAATAAAAGGAAGGAAAAGAGAATGACAACAGATGTAAAATTACAAAAAATATACGAAAGCGTTCAATACAAAGAGTTAATAGATCGGATAAGGTTCTTAATAATCGCGGTTGCCACTTTTGTTCTTTTAACAAACATAGTTATACCAGGAATAAACTTAGAAGTATGGAGAGAATTTATCAGAAGTCAAGGCTCATTATTTACATTCTTTGGTATATTCACAGGAGGAGCACTATACAATTTTTCGGTAATATCTCTTGGCATAGTTCCATATATAGATGCAGCAATTATAATGCAACTTTTAATAACAGCAATACCACAACTAAAAAGCTTACAAAAAGATTTTGGAGAAGAAGGCAGGAGAAAAATAAACTTTTATACAAAATGGTTGGCAATAGTAATAGCAACTCTTCAATCTTTTTTTGCTACCTCAGCTTTAAAAAAAGCCAACCCAGCAATATTTGCAGATAATTCAACATTAGGCTTTCTGATCGTTGTAATTTCATTAATAGCAGGTAGCGTTTTTGTTATGTGGTTAGCAGATCAAATAAACGAAAAAGGCATAGGTAATGGAAGCTCTATCCTTATATTTGTTTCAATCCTCTTTAGATTACCATCTTACATATTAGAAAGTTTTAATGTAGGAGGAAACATAATAAACAATGTAATAATAATAGGTGTTCAGATATTGTTTTTCCTACTTTTCATAGCATTCGTTTCATTTTTATCTCTCTCTATTAGAAAAATTCCGATAATGCTAACACAAAGAGTAGTAGCAGGAAACAAAGTCGTTCAACAAAAAAGCACATTTTTACCATTACCAATAATAGCGGCAGGTGTTCTTCCAATAATATTTGCAGTGGCATTATTCTATTTCCCAATAACGATAATGCAAGCATTTGGAGTAAATCAAGAAACTTTTGCCACTAACCCTATCTTGAAATTCATCTATCAAACAATCGTTCCTCCTCACTTAGTAATACCCACAGATTTCAAAAAAGAAATCTTAACAAGCTTTCTTTCTACATTAGGGTGGAACATATGGCATTCCTTAATCTATGGTGCATTGATAATTGCATTTACGTACTTTTATACATTCATCGTTATAAACGTTGATGATTTAACCGAATATTTAAATAAATCAGGAGCAGTAATAAGAGGAATAAAACCTGGGCAATCAACTAAGAATTTCTTAGAAAATACACTCTATAGATTGTCATTCATAGGAGGTGTAGCTCTTGCACTTATCACAATCTTACCACCATACCTAATGTATATCATTAACTTTATCATATCAAAAATAACAGGGATTCAGGAATTATCAATGGGCGGCTTAGTAGGGATGTATATCAGTGGCAGTTCAATGTTAATCATAGTAGGTGTCGTCCTTGATTTACTTAAACAAATGAACGCTTACCTAATAGCAGTAAATCCCCGTGAAGTATTCAAAACTAAAAAATAATAAGAATGTTAAAAAGGAGGTATATAATAATGAAAAATTTGGTAATCAAGTTACTCATTCTTATTCTACTTTTTATCACATTCTCCTTAACTGTTTTTGCATTAGAAGTTAGAAAAATAAACATACAAGAAGATATATACAACAAAATACCCTCTAAAGATTATGTGTTTTTAGATTTTAAAGTTTTACCAAACAAAAACATAGTAGTATTCTACCAAGATAAAGAACAAAAAAACTTGAATAAAATATTTATATCCTTTATAGATACACAATCCAAAGAAATTATAAAAACAATAAAAACTGATTTAATTAGATATAAAGAAAGTATAGTAGATAACCAAGGAAATCTTTACATCCTTTCATGGAAACCTGTCAACGTATATTTTTTAGATACAACCAAATACCAAATCCAGAAAGTTTATGATAACTCTTTACCTACAGAGAACAAGGAGAAATTTATTTTTACCTTAGATAGCTCTTTTATAAAAGCAGACAACGGGAACATATTAACAACTGTAGATCTAAAAAAAGAAGAATCTGTTTCTGAAGATGTAGTCATTTGTAAAATAGAAAATGAAAAAAATTTCATTAATTTAACTTCCTACTTTTCATACTATAAAATCTCTTCTTTTTTTTCTCCCAAACCTTTCATCATGATGATCAACTATCCAAACAAAATATTTATAAAAACAATTAAAGAAAATAAACTTTACTTAATACAAACAAATACAGGTTACAGTAAAGAAATAGAAATATCTAAAATCATAAAAGAATATCCTTTCGAATGCACTAATTTATTTGACATAAATGGAAATAATGCATTGTTATCAATAAGAGAAAATGGTAAAAACAAACTTGCAGTTTTAAATGTAGAAAATAATCAAAAGACATACTTACAACCCGAAAAATTTATTTCCGCCAAATTTCTTAATGATAAGCAAATAATCTTCAACACAATAGAAAAACAAAAAATAAACTTTTTCTTGTTTAATATAGAAAAAAATAATTACGAAAAATTGGAGTTAGGAGAAGTAAAAGGAGCAAACATAGGAATATTAGAAAACAATTCGTTCTTTACATTCGATAAAAACAACATCTATATCATCAGCCTACAAAATGAAAAACAATGAAAAATTCTAAATTAATTATCATTATTCTATCATCATTAACATTATTTTTCTCACTTACTTTACTTCAAAGTAACAAGAAAATAGAGAAAGACAAAACAGAAAAACAAAACCCATTTGAAAAAAACTCTTTAAAACAAAACTCTACATATAAATTAAAAAATCACTTACTAGAGCAAATATACTCCGAAATAGATAAATACCAACCCAAAAACTATACGATTAAAAAATTTAAAATAGAAGAGCTTTTTGTTGACATGGAAATTTATGTAGATAAAAGAAATTACAAAACCAAAATCTATCCAGAAATATCAATAACGAATAATGAAATAAAACTAAAAGAAAACTTTAATAAATATTTATCCCTGCTTGATCGTTTCTTCGAAAAAGTTAATAATGAAAAAGTTAATAATAGATTCAACGATAATGTTAATAACAAAAAAACAATAGTAGAAGGAGACATCTATATTTTCGATACAAGAAAAATCTACGTTTTACCTAAGTAAGAAAATATAAAAAATGATTACCTGGATAATAATCTCAATTTTTACATTGATCACGGGTATGATTATAATTATAAATATAAAAAATAGAAATTCAAGAATAAAAAAGGAACAGAAAGAAGATATAATGAAATTTTTATATAAAAAATCAAAAGAAAATCAAAAAGTTAATTTTGAAAGTTTACAACTATTCTCTAAAATAAAAACAAATAAACTTACAAAAATACTGGAAGAAATGCTAAAAGAAAGAAAAATTAAATATGATGAAGATAATATAAAACTAACTCTTGATGGAGAAAAAGAAGCAAAAGAAATTATCCAAAAACACAGAAGAATAGAAAAATATCTATTTGAAGAAACCTCGATAGATTTTGAAGAAATCCATGATGTGGCAGAAAAACAAGAACATAATGAAGAAATCAAAATAAACACAAAAAATACCTACGAATGCATAGACCCACATGGAGATATAATAACAGGCCAAGAAACTTCATCATACCCTTTACTCAAAATAATAAAAGATATAAAAAATATAGAACAAATATATAAAATAACCCACATAGAAGATGAACCTAAAGAAATATATAAAAAAATAGTTTGTTTAGATCTATCTCCATTCGATTACATAAAAATAAAAAATATATCATCAAATTCGATAACCTTACTAACAGACAAGGGAAAGATAATAGAATTAGATTATATCACAGCAGGTAACATTTTTGTAAACAAAGAAGAAAACGAAGAAATTACAAAAATGTTTGAAGAGATCGAAAAAAATATTACAAGAATAACAACTCTAAATGAGTTAAAATTAAAGGAAAAAGGTAAAATTATAGCATTATCCTTTTACATTAGAGGAGAAGAAAGAAGAAGATTAATGGAACTGGGATTCATTAAAGGATCGTTAATCGAACCAATTTATAACAACATGCTCGGTAAAGACCCAAGAGTATATAAAATTAAAAATACAATGATAGCACTGAGAGAAGAACAAGCAAGGAAAATATATGTAATCAGACTAAATTAATACTATGGATTGCCAAAATTGTAAAATAATAAAAAATATAAAAAACTTTACCAAAATCGATTATACCATTGCTTTAGTAGGAAATCCAAATGTTGGTAAATCAACACTTTTTAATTTCCTTACAGGAATGAATGTAAAAGTCGGTAATTGGCCTGGTAAAACAGTTACAAAAATAGAAGGATTCTTCGAATTCAAAGTAAATCAGGAAAAATTCGTATTTAAAATTATCGATTTACCAGGCGTATATTCAATATTCTCTTTTACACCAGAAGAAGAAATAACCAGAAATTTTCTATTCCTTGGTTCATATAATATAGCAATAATAATCTTAGATGCAACAAACTTAGAAAAAAGCCTCGTCTTAGCTTTCCAAGTTTTTGAAGTAACTAACAAAGTAATCTTAGCACTTAATTTGGTAGACGAAGCAAAAAGAAAAGGAATAATAATAGATGTAGAAAAACTACAAGAAAAACTTAAAGTCCCCATAATACCCATTATAGCACAAACAGGATACAATGTAGATAACCTTATATACAAAGCACTCTCAATAATAAAAGGGGAAATAAAAGTTAATCCAAACAAATATACTCCACCACCAGAATTGGAAAAAATTATCCAAGATATACAAAAAGAAATAACCGAATATTACCCCGAAATAAAAAACCATCCATTCTTACGATGGATAATCCTAAGAATATTGGAAGGAGACAAAATTATAATCGAAATGATTAAAAATAAAAACCTAAAAACAGTAGAAGAAAAAATAAAAAATAAACCTATACTACCCATCCTATGAATTTCCAAGAAATACTTGAAAAAGTAGAAAAATACAGAATACAATACAACAATACATTAAAAGATAAAATAATAGAAGGTATGCATCAACAAATTGATGAAATTCTGCAAGATACTATTGAATATAAGCAAAGTAACGACATATTAACCAAAATAGAAAATTACATAGATTACTTTATCACATCAAGAATAGGTGGGATATTTGTTTTGATTTCATTACTAAGCCTAATCTTATGGATAACAATAACAGGAGCAAATTATATATCAGAATTTTTGTCAAACATCTTTGCCTCCATTGAGGTATTCCTGAGAAATTCCTCAAATTTGTTAAGAATTCCTCCAACCATTAGTAGTTTCCTAATTGATGGAATTTATAAATCATTATCGATGGTAGTATCTGTCATGCTACCTCCTATGGCTATATTCTTTCCACTATTCACCTTTTTAGAAGACTTAGGCTTATTACCAAGGATAGCTTTAAACATGGACAAATTGTTTAAAATGGTAGGAGCACATGGGAACCAAGCTCTGACAATGATGGTAGGATTTGGTTGCAATGCAGCAGGAGTTATATCAACAAGAATAATAAAATCACCAAAAGAAAGATTAATAGCGATAATAACAAACAATTTCATGCCTTGTAACGGTAGGTGGCCTTTACTAATAATGATTTCGACCCTTTTTTTAGCACCGTTAATTTCAGAATCATTAAACCCTTTCCTTGGCTCATTAATCGCAGCCTTAGCATTAGTAGCATCAGTAATAATAGGGCTTTTCTTTACACTAATCGTATCCTTAGGAATATCAAAATCCCTAAAATCAATCCCCAGCTTCTACATCCTTGAAATCCCACCATACAGAAAACCAAATTTACTCAGAATTATCTACACTTCAATAATAGATAGAACAGTTTTTGTTTTGATGAGAGCAATATACATGGCAATCCCTGCAGGAGCTTTTGTCTGGTTTCTTAATTACTTTAATTTATCTACACCAATCATAAATTTCCTAACCCCATTTGGAAAAATGTTTGGATTAGACGGAGTTATAATCCTTTCCTACATAATCGCTTTACCAGCAAATGAATTGGTAATACCATCCTTACTAATGTTATATACAAACGCTAAAAACTTCATAGATATCGAAGAATTTAAGAGTATATACCAAATCCTTTCAACATATGGAAATTGGGATTGGAAAATAGCATTAAGCGTAATGTTATTCTCTATCCTACATAATCCTTGCACCACAACAATCCTTACAATATACAAAGAAACCAAAAGTATAAAATGGACAGCAATAGCAACACTACTACCCTTATCGATAGCATTTACCGTCCTTTTTATACTAAATAACCTTATCCTAAAACACCTATGAACATCTTTGTAATAATTTTCAGTGCAGGTTTGGGAAGTAGACTAAAAACCAACTTTCCTAAGCCACTTTCGCCCATTCTTAATTCAACAACAATAGACATAAATATCAACTCCGTGATAAAACTCTTAAGCAAAACTAATATAAGAAATTTTTCAATCTATATAAACTTACATAAAGATGCAGACAAAATCTATAAATATATCTCACAAAATTATTACTGGTTAATCAGAAGAGAAAAACTCAAATTTCTATTTGAACACAAACCGTTAGGACATATCGGAACAATAAATAAACTAAAATATAATATCCTTAGGTTTGATAAAATCTTATTAATTAACGCAGACACAATAATTCCACAACTCGATAATATAGTTGAAAACATTATAAAAATAAACACAAATTTCATAATACTATACAAAATGAAAAATAAACAAACCCCAAAAACAATAACACATTTTAATACAAGCAATTATTACATTCCAAACATATTCAAAGTAGAGTCAATAACTAAAGAAACCCAAAATCTCAATTACATAAATTTATACACGGGAGTTAGCTTAATAAAAATAGACAAAATCTTTTCACAATTCCTGCTTTCAGAATTAAAAAACCAAGAAAACCAATTGAATTTTATCGACTTATTAAAATTTTTAATAAACAACGAACTATTGGCAGTATTTACTGAAAAATTTTATGAAATTACCTCAATTAAAGATTTACTTGAAATAAATGTTTCATTAATAGAAAATAAAATCTTTCCGTTAATTTTTAAAACCCAACATTAAACAGCACTTTAATAATCCTTTCAAAAATTATCTTTGCTTATTTTCTCTACGACCTCTTTAACAGTACTTCATGGTAATTGAAGTAAAACCATTTGCCGCTGTACCCTTCGTGGGAAATATTTACCATTATATAGTTTAAGTATTCAAAAGACATCCTTATTAGTAATGTATAGTGAAAAAACATTTGTATTATCCTCCATACTAATATTCTTGAATATTTTTTATCTTCTCCTTTGGAACATTAACAAATGAGTAGTTAAGAATGGATAATCTGAGTAATTCTATTAATTCATTTTCCTCGATTTTTTCTGGCAATACAATTCCTGGGCTATCCAATATTTTTATGTTGTATTCTAAAGAAATCCACTTGAGGTTCCGAGTACTTCCTGGAATATCAGCTACCTCTGCTTTCTTTTTTCTACATAAGCAATTTATAATGCTTGATTTACCGACATTAGGTAACCCCAAAACTATGCAATTCAAGAATAACTCTTTTTTTACCAAATTTTTTAATAACCTCTCAAGATTCTTACAATTCCTTATACTCCCATATTCTATGTGAAAACTACTACCACTTTTGCCAGATTCATAAATCCTCTGAAAAATAAAATTCTCAAAATCTTTTTTATTAAAATTATCAACACAGTCCATTTTATTGACAAAAATTATTATATTCTTTTGGAAATAAATCTTATTCAAAAAAGAGAAAAGGTATTTAGAAGTTATAAAAGGAGATCTTGCATCAGCAATCCAAATCATTAAATTTATCTTGTCTTTTATTTTTTGAAATATATCTATTGCTTTTTTTACGTGCCGTGGAAAAGATAATTTATAATCCATACTTTTTAATTATTTTCTTCATATCATCGGGTAATTGTGCTACAGCAAATATTTTTTTTCCTTCAAAATTAAACTCAATTTTATAAGCGTGTAGCATTTGCCTTGGCACTTTTATATTATTAATTTTTCTCCCATAAACATAATCCCCCAAAATAGGATATCCCATTTTACTTAAATGAATTCTTATTTGGTGTTTTCTACCAGTAAAAGTCCTTACCTTGAAAAGAGAAAGTCCATTATTTTTAGAAACCAAAACAACAGTAGAAAGAGCAGTTTTATTGAAAACAGGGTAATCAATTTCTTTAAACCCAAAATTTGCTTCCCCTATCGATATACAGTAATATGTTTTCTCCACTTTATCCCATTGTTTTTTCATTTTTTCAAATACTTGCATATTTTTAGCGAAAACGACCACACCTGTAGTATCCTTATCTATCCTATGCAAAGCCATTACATCATTACCATAATTTTTTTTTATTTTGTTTTCTAAACTATCAAAACTTTCATTAACAACCAAATTACAGCCTTTGTTAACTATTATAAAATTTTGATCTTCAAATATTATCTCAAAAGTTTTATTTTGGTCATTTTCAGGAAGGACAAAAATTTTGTCATTAGGTTTCAGAGTATAAGATGCTATCCAAACTATTTTGTCGTTAACAAAAACTTTTTTTCTGTCAATAATGCTCTTTACTTTGTTTTTAGATAGAGAGAGTCTGGAGGCGAGAAAATCGATGAGTTTACAGTTTTGGTCGGCAAAAAATTGCATAGATTAATTATGGGGAAGGTGGGATTTGAACCCACACGAGCTTGAGGCTCATTGGCTCCTGAGGCCAACGCGTCTACCTGTTCCGCCACTTCCCCAAGGGGGCATGGAATTTAATGATTAATTAGTCGTCTCTTCTTCTGGAAAAACCAGGTCTTTGTGGTCTTCCAGATCTTTGCATTCTTGGATTTCTGGAGCCGTTTGAACTTCTGAATCTACCATGTTCTCTGGGCTCTCTGGGTTCTCTTGGTCTTGCCATTTCAACTCTCATTTTTCTACCCTTTAGCTCTTTTCCATTCAATTCTTCAAGAGCTTTTTGGGCAGATTCCTCGGATTCGAACTCAACAAACCCAAAACCCTTGCTTTGTAGCAATCTAACTTCCTTGATGTTTCCATAACCTTGGAAGGTTTGCTTGAGTTCATCCTCGGTTAACTGATAACTTAAATTCCCGACGAACAATTTGCTCACTTAATCCTCCTTAGCACTTTTCGCGCAACAGGTATTCTTTTAGGCCCCTGTTAGGCACTTTACTTTAATTCCTTTCCATGCCCCCTTTATTCTATTTATCCTTTTTATCTAATTCTACCTTCCATAACTTCGCTATTAATATAAATACTAAAATTCCCAATAAAGCACCCCAAAAAGTTCTTAACAAACTGTAAAAAATAGGAGTATGTATATGCAAAAAGCTATCAACAATACCAGCCATGCTTATAAAAGATAAAGGTATAAAATATTTGGAATAATTAGAAAACAAAATTGAAGGATTACCAATTATAAATTCCTTAAACCTTGGTCTTGCTACCAAAATTTTATCAAGTAATACCCTAATCTTATCTTCCAAAGGTAAAACAAAACCACTATTACCACTTCTAAGTAAATAAAAACCAATACTACCTAAAATGAATAAAAACAATGCTAAATCCATAACCCTAATCCTCCTATAGAAAAACAAAACAATTTGATTATAACTAAAAACACAAAAAACAGATAAAACAATAGGCAGTAAAAGAAGTAATTTTATAAACCTCACTTTCTCAACAGCTAAAACATAACTATTTTCAAAAAACAACAAATTCAAAATAGCACCAAGAGATACAGAATAAAGAATTATCTCAAAATACTTCACATACATATTTTTTGAACTATCAAAAACTTTAAAAAATATAGAAACTAAAACAAAAGAAGAACCAATAACAACCGCTAAATTAAAAACTAAATCAATACCTACAAACTTTCCTAATAAAATAGAAAAACTATTAACTAACCCTAACAAAGCAAACCAAAAACCATTAACGCTATAACCATTGTTTGAAATTAAATCATAATAATAACTGTAAGAAAGAAAAACAAAAACGGATAAAAACAAGACAAAAATAACATCCAATATATTCAAAATAACTAAATTCCTTGACACATTACCTTTATTAAAATTCGAATTCTTATTCATATACACATCATAAATATCTTTTATCGCCTCTATATTTTCTTTTAATGAATACCTGTCAAAAAATCTAAACATAACCGCCCTACAATTTCTTTCATTTATTGCCAAATCAATAGAGTTAATAACCTGCTTTATATCCTTATTCCTTAAAACTGCTGTACTAAAAATTTTTACAGAATTAAAATCAACCAACTTTGAACTTCCTAATTGAACATTTTTAGCATCATAAAACTCCGGAAAAGCAAAATATAGATTATTATCCTTAAGGAATTTTTTGATTTCATCTAAATAATCAGGATAACCAGCAACAAAAGGCCCCACAAAAAATACAAAATCCCCTTCCTTACAATAAACCTTCAAATAATCAAGGTCATAAACATAAGAACTAACACGCCAAAAAATCTTTTTGTCCTTAAAATTAACATTCTCAACAAAAAATACTTGCAAATTAAAAAAATAATTACTATCAGCATATACAACAAGAACATTACCAATTCTTTGATACTTTAACTTTAAAGCTTTTACAACCTCTTCTATTTTATTTAAATAAATTTCATTAGGACAATAAACAAAGCTAACATTATCAGAAAAATCCTGATTAATCAAAGGTAAAGCCCAAAACTTAGGGTTAGTCTCTAAACTTTTTAAATCTCCTACATCTACCTTACCTTCACTTTTTAACTCGTTTAAGCTTTTTAATTTTATAGCAACTGAATTAAAATAAGGGAGAATATTTTTCTGAACAAAAGATGAAGGATTATAATTGAAAGAAGAAACAAAATCTACAGCCTCAAAATAATCAATTATAAAATATCTCCCCTCATATCGATCAACGAAGATTATCCTAATGAAAATATAGATCAATGCTAAAAAAACAAGAGCTATCCTCATTTACTATTCCCTTTTATCAGCTTATGAACCAAAATAATTAAAACAATAAATAAAATCAATGATAGATAAGGAGAAAAACTACCCAAAATAGGAACATCAGTATCCGAAGGAGCAGGTAATAAATTGGAAGCAATCAAGAAAACAAAAATTATACCCAAAATAGTATCTCCCGCAATCAAGCCTGAACCTATTAGAACCTTTTTCTCTTCATCATTTTTTAATAAATTAGCAAACCAACCACCCAATAAAATCGGAATTGATAAACTAAGAGGAAGATAAACCCCAACCCCAAAAGCCAAAACAGAAAACCCTAACATTCTTGCTATCAAACCCAAAAACATACCAACTATTATTTCATTCCACTTTATATCACCTTGAAATATACTTTGAGACAATGTAGCGATTAAATTAGCCTGAGGAGCAGGTAATGGATTACTCGAAAAACCAGGAACAAAACCATAAACATTATTCAAAACAAAAATCAAATAACTCAAAAAGAAGCTTGAAACAACAGCAGAAATTATACCAACAATTTGCTGATTTGCAGGAGTAGCTTTTACTAAAAAACCCGTTTTCAAATCCTGAGACATATCCCCTGCTATCGCTAAAGAAATACAAGCAATAACAGAAAGTATTAAAACTGCGACAATTCCATTTTCTCCAGACAACCCTATAAATTTCAAAGTAAGCGCCACGGCAATTAGTGTAGATATAGTCATTGCACTAACAGGTTGATTACTCGAACCAACCATCCCCACAATATAAGAAGAAACAGCAGTAAAAAGAATAGCAAAAATTATCAAAACCAAAAACGATAAAAATTTACCCAAAACCGTAGATACAGGATTAACAAAAAAGAAAACAATCCCACCTATAAGGATTAATATCAAACCAACAGGTAAAGGTAAATCCTTAGAATAATTAGGATTATCATACCATAAACCCTTATGTGGATCCTTAACAAAAGAAACTTTAGACTCTTCTTTACCAAAATTAAGAACAACCTTTAGAATAATAGGAAAAAACTGGATAAAAGAAAATATAGCACCCGTAATAATAACTCCAATCCCAATATACCTTACATAACTTTTGTAAATTTGAAAAGAAGATAAGTCAGGTTGAAACATACCTATTATAGGAATAATAACCCACCAAGCTATAAGAGCACCAGTTGCCATCATTACCCCAATCCTCAAACCAACAATCATACCAACGCCAAAAAGAGCAGGCAACAAATCAATCGAAATAGTAAATTTTTTCAATGAAATCGGCAAATTGAAATTACCCAAACTGAAAGTAAAATTTTCTTCAACAATCTTATAAATTTTATCAGAAAATTTTAATTTTAAATTTTGAAGGATTTTAAAGATAGCAGAGATAATAAATCCCCAGAGTAAAAATTTTGCGTTTTCAGTGGCTTTTTGGCCAGTTTTTAAAACTTCAGCACAAGCAGTCCCCTCAGGATAAGGCAATACATCATGTTCATCGACAATATGAGGCTTCCTAAAGAATATCATAAAAACAACTCCCCATAAACTTCCAATAAAAGTAAGGAGAACAATCATCCAATAGGAAGGGACATAATTAATAACTCCTGTTTGATTAAGAATAAAAAAAGAAGGAACAGTAAATATAACCCCAGCAGCAACAGCCTGAGCAACAGAAGCCATTGTCTGGACCATGTTATTTTCCAAAATAGTCCCATTCTTAAGCAATTTTGTCAAAACAAGCATTGAAATAACAGCAGCAGGGATAGATGCAGCTACTGTCATACCTGCTTTCAAACCCAAATAAGCATTTGCCCCACTTAAAACAATACCAAGAATTATCCCCAAAAATACAGCCCTTAAAGTTAATTCCCTCATTCTATACTTACCAATCTTGGATTACTATAAAAAATTAAATACATTACAGTCTTTGTAACATAGATTGCAGTGAAGAAACTGACAACATTACCCCATAATAAAGCAAAACCAAATCCTTGTATGGTAGATGTCCCAAAAATCATCAAGATGATAGCAGCAATGATAGTAGTTAAATGGCTATCTAAGATAGTATCAAAAGATCTCGCAAAAGCTAAATCTAAGGAAGTATTTATCGGCTTACCAGCCCTTATTTCTTCCTTCAATCTTTCAAAGATCAAGATATTAGCATCAACGGCCATACCTATCGACAAAATAATACCTGCGATAGAACCTAAAGTCAAAACAGTATTACTAACAGAAATTATCCATAAGAAAAGCAATCCATAAAAAACGAGAGCAAAAACAGCAACCAAACCAGGAACCCTATAGAAAGTTATCATAAATAAAGCAACAATGGAAAGAGCGATAATTCCTGCCTCTAAACTCTTTTTCAAATGTTTTTCCCCCAAAGTAGGACCTATGGCATAAGCTTCCAAAACAACAGGTGGATAATCCAATTTACCAGCGTTTAAATATATAGCCAACTCTCTTGCTTCTTTAAGAGCACTATCTTTATCTTTTTGACCTAACGTTATTATTCCACTTCCACCAGTAATAACAGACTGAACGATAGGAGCAGAAATTTCTTTTCCGTCAAAGTAAATATATATGGGTTTTTGTAAGTATTCTCTCGTTATTTGTTCAAATATTTTTGCACCTTCAGAATCGAGAGTAAAAGCGACATGTGGATAGTGGGTTGTAGGGTCATATTCTACAGTTGCTCTTATTATCCTATCCCCTGTAAGGACAGTTTTTTTTGTCATAATGCCAGTATTTGGATCATATTCATCAACCTTAAACTCAAGTTTTCCGACTTTTGTAACTCTTTCTAATGCTTCATTAGTATCAGTAATTTCAGGTATTTCTATTATTACTCTATTTTTACCGGCTTGTTGAATTACAACCTCGTAAGTCCCTGTTGGGTTTAACCGCTTTTCTAATATTCCCATTATTTGCCTCATTTCACTATCACTTAGAATCCTTTTAGATGGGTCATAAATTTCCAACATAATGTGTATCCCATATCTCAAATCAAGCCCCAACTTTATAGGAACAGATTGATTCTTAGTTAATGGAAAAAATAGGTAATAAATAAAATATAATGTCAAAACTAATATACCTATGGTCAAAGCAAATGATATTTGTCTATTCATAAATTTAGAATTTATCCATTACTAACTTTTATCCTCCTCAAAAAACATAGAAAAACTAAAAGTATTCCTACAAAAGGGTTTTTACACAAATCATTAAAAAGTATTCTGAGACAATAAATGATTTATCTCAGTATACTTTTAAATCAATACAATCATTACTAATATCATTAATTGAATTAGTTCTCAATACCATATACACTTTAATGTATGAAATTCTTCTTATAGGTATATTTTTTCTTGTCTATAGATAATCAATAAAAGAAATTTTTTCAAATGATATAAAAGAAGCAATAATTAAAGAAGTTATCAAAACATTAGTGGCAGAAAAAAAGATAATGATAGAAAAATTTGATAAAAAAGTTGATAGAAATATCTTTAACAAAGGTTATTTTCCTTTTAGTCCAACAAAAATTAATAAAATGAATTTTTATTTTGAAATAGTACATCCACCTTTTTATATACAAGCGACAGAAATTAAATTTTTTAAAGTATCACACTCATACAAAAGTTATTCATATAACTTAGTGTCAAGTGGTATATTACTAAAAATAAAATCAACAGATGAATTTAAAGTAGAAGACATTAATATAAAAGATATTTTCCATGCAACGTCAAAAACCTACTATAAAGGTGATTTTTTATACATATACATTCCTTATTCTTCAAAAAGTGAGTTTTATATTCTTTTAGTAAAATTGAATATTTACCCTTGCTTAATGAGATATTAGATATATTTTGGGCTATAATAAAATTAAGTGGGCGAGACAGGAGTTGAACCTGTGACCTCTTGCATGTCACGCAAGCGCTCTAACCACCTGAGCTACCCGCCCTTACTCTTTATATAATTCTTCTTTTTTGTCAAAAATCCTTTTAAATTTTTTAGCTGGGGATGGGAATCGAACCCACGACCTGCTCATTACGAGTGAGCTGCTCTACCCCTGAGCTACCCCAGCAAAGATACCTTTTCATATTATTCTACAACTATCTTTTCCCTTCCTACTATCAAAACAAAAAGCATAAGTTTGGAATATTCCAATGAATCTACTTCTGATAATAAACTAACCTTGCTACTGGAACTACGGTAAAATAATCCCTATAAACCCGGAACCAATACAAATTTTCATTAAAAACAACTAAATATCCATTTATTGGAAAATTTGAATGACTAAAATTGTAAATATACCTTGTTTTTGCAAATTCAAAAATTTGATTACTAAATGCCCAATTGTCTGTGTCAACTATTAAAAACTCTCCTATCCTTGTGTAAAAAGTCCTGGAAAAACTCCGACCTTTCTTCTTTCTATAATCATAAACTCTATAATCAACATTAAACATCTGCCTTCGCGAATTAATAAAATACAACTTATCACCAAATAAACAAAAATCAAAATATAGTATATCAAAATTATTTTCGGAAGTAAAAGTATCTACAGTAAAATAACTTAAATTTTTATCATAATCATAAAAAGCGTAGTCTTCTGAATCATACCAATAATCATTGGTTATTTTTGAATACTTAAAAGCCACAAACACATCTGTTAAATAGTTATAAACATAAATTTTTTCAATAGTTGGGACAACGATATAAGGATAATAAAAATACAAGCCCCTTGGTGTTTTAGGAAAATCCCTTTTCCTTTGAATTTTGAAATCATTTTTACTTATAATATAAAGTCCTTTTACAGATGCTACTGCAAAATGATTTTCATCAATAAAAACAATACCACTAACATTAGCTCCAAGATTATACTTACCAATTAGATTTCCATCATTTTTACTAAAAACATTTAATTTGTCGTAATGATCAACCACGAATACAAATTTATCATCTGCCGTAACATACCTTACACCATTTACTTGCAAATTTATTACTTTTGAATTTTTTACATCATATATTCCTCCATTATAAAATACCAAATCACTACGGATAAAAAATCCATCTTTAAAATCTGGTATTTTTCTGATATTCTTAATACTCTGTTCATAAAGTTCAGAATCTATTCTACAAAAACTAATACTTCCATCTTTTTCAAGAGAATATATTTCTAAATTCTGTTGATTAATCAAATAATAATTTTTATAACCAACTTCAACAGTTTTAACTATAGAGAAATCTTTATTGAAAAAGAAAATCTTATTATTTTTTTCAGGAATTATTAAATATTGATTAAAAACAAAAGGTTTTGAAGAGAGGGAAATATTAAAAGATAACCCATCTTGAGCATTAACACCAAAAATTATGAAAATAAATAGAAAAACAATGAAAATAAAAGGGCTTCTTTCGAGGTATCCTAAGGACATTCTTGATTTGGAAGTAATTCCCAAATCACTTTTAGTTGGGGATGCCTCCAACTTTACTCCTCCCAATAATCACAATACATCATAAATCGATAGAAAAATCAAATAATTCAATTATTCTTCAATATTCTTTTTCAGCAGTTTCAATGTCTAAAGGATTATTATCCATAATAATAAGCTTTCCTTCTTTTATTTCAGAGGATGCTGGTTTAGAATCTTGGTATATTTCTGTTTCTATGAAAGATGTCTCAGTAGGGAATTTTAATTGAGACATTTCTGCTTTATTTGTAGCTAACTGATTTTCAACTTCTTGTTTAGCGGCAAACTCTATTTCTTCAGGTGTAGCTCCAACTTTTTTTGCTAATTCACTAAATATTCTTTTTTCTCTATCTACTGTTTTTGTTTCAAATCCTACTTCTTCCACACCTTCTTCTTCTTGGACAGTTACATTTTCGTGCTGCTCAAGTAATCCTGCTTCTTTGGCTCCTTCTTCAATAAGTAATTCTTCATCAATCATCACTGCATCTTCATCCAATTCTTTATTAGTTAAGCTTTGGTTTATTAATCCCGTATTTTTTGCATTTTGCTCCAATTCTTTAGTTTGGTTATGTTTGTCTAAAATCTGGTGTTGGAGATTAGTATCATAAGCTTGTTTTTCCACCTTTTGCTGATCTGTAGTTTTCTTTGACATTGCACCATAAGTTGATGCTACATTTTTAGCTCCTTTCTCAATAAGCTTATTAATCAAATCATTTGGGTTCATTCCTGACGGATTTATGCCTGACATCTCTTTATCCTCCTTTCTATATTTTGATTTGCCAAAATCTTCGCACTTTCCTTCCTTATGATAATATTAAAAAATCAAACATAAATTACCCTTAAAATTTTGTAAAAAAAATGTTAAAAATAAAATAAGTTTATTTTGACAAGGGAAGAATACAAAAAAATATAATTTTTAATTTAAGTAGGTAAAAAGGAAAAATTAGGGAGGGTTTATTAATGTTAGAAATCATTGCCACACTTACTCCTCTGCTTCCACTAATTGCTTTCTTTGTAGTAGCACTTCTTGTCTTTATATTTGAGAAGCCCCAACAAAAACTAAAATTAAATAAATTAATTTACTCTTCAATAACAATAAGTGCCATCTTCTTTTCTATGATTTTTAGCTTTATCATTTTCTTCAACCAATTAGGTAAAGAGCATTTGATCATTAATCTATACTCCTGGATCTCTTTCATACCGATAAATATTGGTTTTCTATATGATAGTTTAAGTTTATTTGTTTTGCTTATGGTAACTGTTGTTGTTCTAATGATTCAGATTTACTCAACGGGATACATGGAAGAAGATCGAGATTATCCTCGTTTTTTTGCTTACCTCAGTTTATTTACATCAGGAATGCTAATAACAGTTCTTGCATCATCTTTAGTTACTTTTATAATAGGCTGGGAAATAATGGGGCTGTGTTCCTATTTATTAATAGGTTATTGGTATCACAAAGATAGCGCAGCAAGGGCTGCAAAAAAAGCATTCTTCATTACAAGATTAGGAGACCTGGGATTACTGCTTGCAATGTTTATCTTAATATCCAATGGTATTAGTTTAGATATTGTTGAATTAAACAAATATTTTTCAAATGTAGAATTGATAAAAGGGTTAATTGTATTAGTACCAATAGGGATAATGATATCTGCATTTGGTAAATCCGCCCAATTTCCTTTGCACGTATGGTTACCAGATGCGATGGAAGGTCCAACTCCCGTGTCAGCATTAATCCATGCAGCTACGATGGTAGCAGCAGGAGTCTATTTTATAGCCAGACTCTACCCAATGTTCTATAATACTGAAATATTTGGGATCAAATTAGTTGCAATAATAGGATTAATAGGAGCAACATCCGCATTCTTGGCCGCAACAATGGGATTAGTAAACAGAGATATAAAAAGAATTTTGGCTTATTCAACAATGAGTCAATTGGGATATATGTTTATGGCGTTATCAAGTGCAGGTGCAGGAATAATAGCAGCAATATTCCACTTAATAACACACGGATTTTTTAAAGCACTCCTCTTCATGAGTGCAGGAAATGTTATAACAGCGATAGAAAGAGCTCATCATAAATTAGAACATGAACATCATCATACAAAACATATAGACCCTAATGACATATGGTTGCATAATAATTTAAAGAAAACGTTAAAACAAACATTTTGGTTATTTCTAGTAGGAACATTAGCTCTTGCAGGATTATTCCCATTTAGTGGATTCTTCAGTAAAGATGAAATATTATTAGCCGTATATAAAGAATACCCAATATTCTTCTTAATAGGTTTTATCACAGTTCTTTTAACTTCCTTCTATATGGGAAGAATAATATGGGTTTCATTCATTAAAGAAAAATCAGAAAAAGAAATAAAAGAAACAGGCATAGATTACGAAACAGCTTCAAAAATAAACTCAAATCTAAAAGAAGTGCCACCAAATATGACCATTCCCTTATGGATACTTGCATTCTTATCGTTAGCGGGAGGAATTATAAACCTTCCTTTTGACACTGGAATTATTCCAAAACACTTCATGGGACATTACTTTGAAGAACTTTATCCAATAAAATTTGAGCATGGAGAATTTAACATTTTAATGGCATCACTTTCAACAATTCTTATATTAATAGGTTTTGCTTTAGGATATATTATTTATGTTATAAATTCAAACAGAAAAATACCAATGTTTTTGGAATCCATTTATAAAATATTAGTAAATCGATACTATATTGATGATATATATGATTCATTTTACAGGAACATAATGAAACCAATATCAACATTCTTTTCTTTTATCGATAATAAAATTATCGTAAAAATGATAACAAAATTAGCTTCGGAAACATCCATGATTTCCTTAACATTAAGAAAAATACTAAATGGATTATTTTACAATTACTACATTTGGGTAATATTAGGATTAATAATTGGGATACTTGGGGTGTTTTTTAACAAATAATTTAAGGAGTATTGAATAATTTTGTGGAATATATATAAATAGAGAACTAATTATGTTTAATAGCAGAGAAGAAATAATTAATAAACTAAACGAATACAAAGATTTATTAAAAAATGAATCAATAGATTATAATACTGTCAATGAAATAACAATTTTTTGTGCCAAGTATAGCTTTTTAGCAGATCTAAGAGAATCTTTATTTTTATTGATTGAAAAATTTCTAACTAATAAGCCTGATATACTATCTATTGAATACCAAAAGACTCTTTCCATTTTTCCAGAAGATGATGAAATATTTGAAAAATTTATTAACTTTATAAATAACATAAAAATATCAGCAGAGGAAAAAAATATATATATAAAAACTTACATAAAAGTATTATCATCAATCGGTAAATTTGGGAAGGCAATAAATATTCTAAACGAGTTAATAAAGACAGATCCTAATAATGTTGAAAACCTCATATTAGCAGCAAATGTTTATGAAACGGAAGGACATATAGATAAAGCAGTAAATCTATACCTGCAAGCCATAGATAAAATACAAAACATAGATGAAAAAATAAAGATAAGAGAACAAATAAGCACTATAGATCCTGCAAACAAAGAAAATATAATGGAATTAGTAGAACTATACATAGAGAAAAAGGAATTTGAACAAGCGTCAAAAATTTTAAGATTAATATTAAGGTATAATCAAAATGATCCTGAAGTTCTGTACAAAATAGCTGAAATAGATCTACTAAAAGGTAATTACAGAGGGGCAACAATAGCAATAAAAAAAGCAATAGAATTAGATCCATTAAGTCCCAAATACAGATACCTATTAGGCATGGTTTATTTCCACAGCGGAACAAAAGTTGAAGCTGAAAAAATATTAGATCAAGTAATTAATGAATTGTATCAAAATAACAATATAAAAGAACTAAAACAAGCTTTACAAGTATTAAATAGCATAAATTCAAGTTATAGTGAAAAATATAAAGACATTATTGAAATTGTAAAAGAACAAGAAGAAAGACTGGAAAGAATAGAAAGAGTAGAAAAAGTGGAAGAAGAAAAACAAATTGAGCAAATTTCACAAAATTACGAAAAAGAACAAATAATAGAATCTCAAATAGCTTCCCAAGAAAGTAAAATAGAAGAAACAATAAACCAAAAAATTCAAGAAAAAAATATTGAAGAGAAAAAAGAAGAAAGAGAAACCTTATCAAAAACTCAAAGAAAAAGTACAGGAGTATTCATAAGAAAAGATATCCAAACCGAAGGACAACAAAAATCATTTTTATCTAAAAAAGAAAACTTACTTATAAAAGAAAGCACAGTTGGTATAAAACAAACATCCCCATTCATAAAAAAAGACTTTTCTAAATCAGAAGAAAAACCCACATTAGATAAATCAACATTAGATAAACCTACTTTAGTAAAACCTACGTTAGAAAAACCTACATTAGGAAAATCTGCGTTAGAAAAAAATATCTCCGATAAACCACTTCTTAACACATCTACAGAAAATCCTTCCTCAACAGTTATACTTCAAAAAGAACAACTACTAATAGAACAAGATATAAAAGAACAATCAAAAGCAAAAGAAATACAAGAAAAAGAAGAAACGATAGAAATTACAGTAAAAGCTGATCAGCAAGTAAAACAAGAAAATATAAAAAACATAGAAATTGAAATGTATGAAAATTTACTAAACGAAATTCTACAAAGCTCAAGTAAACCTGAAAATATAATAACAAATTCATTAAGATTGATAGATAATATATATCAACTTAAACCAAATAAATACAGATTATTTTTGTGGGTTTATAGGGTTCTTTTATTATCACAAATATACGGATTAGCAAAAATAAGACAAAAATTAGTTGATTTTATTAAGGAAATCGGTTTCGAAAAAGCATTAGAATATATAAAAATTCAACAATCTTCAGAAAACCCAATTTTTTCAATTTTCGAAAATTTATACTTATCACAACAATATGAAGAAATAAAAGATTCAATAAAGGAATTCATTAGGCAAATAATCATTAAAAATTCCATAAATAATTTTATAAAAATTTATAAAAAATTACAAGAAAAATTTCCGGATAAAACAAAAGAAATCGACAATATTTTCATAGATGTATTGAATGAAGAAAAAAACATCGATTTTATATATATATTCCTAAATATATCTTCCCCAGAAAACATTGAATACTTAAGTGCAGAAAACATTGAATTACTATCAGAAAGTTTAGACTACAGTTCAATAATTGAAAATACTAAAATTCAAACAAAATCATCCATAATAGTAAAGTGCTTAGAAAACGAAAAATTAAAAACTGTTGAAAAAATAATAAAAAAGACAATATCAGCTATCGATCTTTTAATAGAACTATATTCACATGAAAGAAAAATTAATATTCAAAAAGAAATTGAGGATATAAATGTTAAATTAATTCTCATGCCTTTATTAAACAAAAACGGATATTATGAATTTTATTCAGAACTCTTAAATTATTCTAAATTAAACAAAATAAATTGGCTTTTATCATATCTGATAACCTCCAAATATCCAACACTGATTTTCATGAACATAGAAAATTTCAAAGATACAATATTAAAAATAAAAGATAAAATTAAATCGATAAGAACAAACAATGAATTTAAAAAAGAAATTATTAACATTATAATAATGATTACGGAAGACGTTGAATTAGATGTATTCAACAATTATATTAATAATCTTTTAGAAAAATATGAAGGTGAAAATGAACAATTCATGCTTAGCTTAATACAATGCTGGTACAATAAAAAGGAAAATCCCCAACTCTCAAACACAATATTAGAAAAATTAGAGTTAATCATTGATGAAATAAAGGAAAAAGAATTAATAGATTTTTATAAAATGTTAAAACAATAAAAATATGGATGAGTTTTGGAAAGAAAAAATTGATACCTTAAAAACCAAAATAGAAGACAAAGATATTGGATATATATATGAAATAGGTGTAAGAGATTTAGCATATTTCTATAGAACATACTTTGATGATAATATTTTTAAAAATATAGTCGAAGATTTAGTAAATCTTCTAATCCAAACAAATAGTAGTTTACTGCAGTTAGCATTAGTATACCTAATAAGTGAAATTAATTTCATACAAATAACGGAATACGAAGAATATTATAAAAGCAAAATAAATACCATAATAAGTGAAATAATTTCCAAAATAAATAAAATAAAGACAACGTTAGATAAGGATTATCCTCAAGAATACAGGTTATATTCAACAATAACTCGTTCAGTAAGTCTTTATATAGCAGGAAATATGAAAACAATGGAATCAACTTTGATAGAATTACAAAAATCTTTTCCAGATAATCCTAAAATAAATCTACTATTAGCTTTGTCCAAAACCAAAACATCATCCACAATATATAAGGTAAACCTAATAGAAGTTATAAAAACATCAGTAAATACATTAGAAAAAGCGATAGCTCAGGAATTAGTAGGTGACATAAGTGAACTATTACAAAGTATAAGTTGGTACGATGATAGCGAAAACATATACTCAGAATTAGGACTTTACAGAGACCTACTGAGATTATATTATAAAAAAACAGAAAAACTAAAAAGTGACCAAACCAAAAAATTACAATTAGCCCAAGAGTATATAAAGTTATCAAATATTTTGTTAAAACTTGGCGATAAAGAAGGTGCAAAAAAATACTTATTCGAAGCATTCAATATTCTACTACAATTGAATAGTTTCATAGAAATAATAGATATCATAAACAAAAGCGATCCATTAAACACTTTCCCTGAAAACAAAGACGATTTCTTAGATATAATCATAAAAACATTCCAAAAAAGAATAACAATCGATCCTTTCAATATAAACCTATACTTAGAATATTCCAACTGGTTAGAAAAATTTAATCAAAAATCAAAACAAGAAATAGTTCTAAAAGACGCATATAGAATAGCAATAGAAAAAAGATTAACAGAAAAATTATTAATAATTTCACAAAACCTATTAAATATAGATCCATACAATATAGAATACATCTCAAATTACATAGAAGCTTGCTCAATTTCAAACAAATCAAAGGAATACATAGAAAACTTCTTATTGGAAAAAGTTAAAGAATTACAAAAAGAAGGTAAAACAGAAGAATACAATATATTAATCCAAAAATTCTCGTCCTTCATATCAACAGAAAAAATAAAAAATATGGAGAAACAAAAATTAATAGAAAAAATAAATAATACATCAAATATAAACCAAAAATTAGAAATCATAAAAGAATATTTAACAAAATACCCCGATGATCATGAAATAGCACACATATACATTATAAACAAAGCACAAAACAACGGAAATGATCAAGAATCATATAAATTAATAAAAAGCGCAATAGAATGGTATAGAAACAATTTATCCAACATACCTTCAAACGAATTAGAAGCAATTTTCAACATACTATTAGAAAACCAAGATTACGAAACTCTACAACAATTGCTATAGTATATAAATATGAAAAAATTGAATACTGTTAGCAGAATATTTAATATAATTCTTTTTTTAATCCTTATTTTGTTGGTTTTTTATTTTCACAATAATTCTGAAAAGTCAAATAATACTTCTTTAACAAACAAATCGTTAAATCAACTAACAAATTTAACAGACAAAGATAAGGTAAAATTAATAAAAGTTATCGATGGAGATACCATAGAAGTTGAAAAATTAGAAAATAATTACAAAATTTTTAAGGTTAGATTAATAGGAATAGATACACCTGAAAGCTACAAAAACAGAAAACTTCAAAGAGATATAAAAAAAGAACATAAAACAGAAGAAGAAATAATAAACATGGGTCTAAAAAGCAAAGAATTTACTAAAAAAATACTAAGTCAATCCAAATATCTTTATTTAGAATACGATGTGCAAAAATACGATAAATACGGCAGAACCTTAGCCTATGTCTATTTAGATAATGGACAAATGTTAAACTATATACTTGTCAGAGAAGGTTACGCAAAAGTTTATACAATACCACCTAATGTTAAATATCAGGAAATATTATTAGAAGCCCAAAAATTAGCAAGACAAGAAAAAAAAGGATTATGGAAAGGGAGTGATTAAATATGAAATACTCTTTCGTCTTGCCTACTCAAAAAAATATCTTCTCTAATGAGAAAACAATAGAGTTTGAGGTAAATACGATAGCAAAACAAGCAGCCAGTAGCGTAGTGGTAAAAAGCGGTACTTGCTGGGTATTAGTAGCAGTAACATTCTCCGAAAACCCCCGTCAAGACATAGATTTTACCCCCCTTACAGTAGATTATTTAGAAAGAATGTATGCAATAGGAAAAATCCCAGGAGGATTCTTTAAAAAAGAAGGGAAACCTACTGATCAAGAAATATTAAAAGCCCGTATGATCGATAGAACAATAAGGCCATTAATATCAAACTTCTTTCATGATGTAAATGTATACGTGCAAGTTTTTTCAGCAGATGTAAATGAAAGCCCTGAAATACTTGGGTTAATAGGAGTTTCATTAGCTCTAAACATCAGTCCTATCCCAATTCTATGCCCAGTTAGCGCAACCCTCTATAAAAATGATTCTCTCGAATTAGTCTTAGCTTCAACAAAAGATAAAATAACAATGATAGAATTCAAAGGAAAGCAAGTAAATGAAGAAACACTTTTCCAAGCAATAAAAGAATCCTTCGAAATAAACAAAAAAATAATAGAATTCCAAGAAAAAATAATTGAGGATATAAAACCTGAAAAACTCTCTTCTTCAATCATACAACTTCCAGAAACATTAGAAAAACTGTATTTAGAACATTTTTCAGAAATAACTAAACAAGCACTGAATGAAGGAGATAAAAAGAAAAGAAATGAGTTACTTAATCAACTAAGCCTTGATAATTTGAAACAAAAAGTAGCTGAAAACCAAGAATTACTAAATGAACTAAACCAATATAACGATTTCCAATTTTCTTTGGTTAAGAAAAAATATTTAAAAGAATTTTTGAAATCACAAGTCTTCAATGAGAAGAGAAGAATAGATAATCGAAGCTTTAATGAAATAAGACCTATAACGATAGAAACAGGAGTTCTACCTTATCCACATGGCAGTGCAATCTTTACTCGAGGACAAACACAAGTTTTATCAGTCGTAACTTTAGGAACTAAAGCAGATCAACAAATGGTTGAAGGTTTAACACTGGAAGAAGAATTTAAAAGATTTATGCATCATTATTATTTTCCACCATTTTCAGTGGGAGAAGCCAAAAGAATAGGACCACCTTCAAGAAGAGAAATAGGGCATGGAAATTTAGCAGAGAAAGCTTTAGAACCATTAATACCAGATGAATTCTCATTCCCTTACACAATAAGAGTAGTCTCAGAAGTCTTAGAATCAAACGGCTCAACTTCAATGGCCTCAGTTTGCGGAAGTAGCTTGGCTCTTATGGATGCAGGAGTACCAATAGAACAACATGTAGCAGGTATATCGATCGGATTACTTACTCACAATAATGAATACATTCTTTTAACCGATATCCAAGGGTTTGAAGATTTCTTTGGAGAAATGGATTTTAAAGTAGCAGGCACAAAAAATGGAATCACTGCAATACAAATGGACACTAAATTAGATGGCCTAACTTTCGATATAGTATACAACACTCTGATAAGAGCAAAAGAAGCAAGAGAGAAAATCATTGATATAATGAATTCTAAAATATCAAAACCTAATCAACTTTCTCCAAGAGCACCAAGAGTATTAGTAATTCAAATAGAACCATCTAAAATCCCAGAAATCATAGGTCCACAAGGAAAAATTATAAAGAAAATAATTGAAGAAACTAACACAAAAATAGATATAGAAGAAGATGGAAGAGTAATAATATACTCAACTAATGAACAAGACGGAGAAAAAGCCAAAGAACTAATAGAAAATATAACAAACTTCCAAGAAGGGAAAATTTATTTAGGCAAAATCGTTAGAGTAGAACCATACGGTGTATTCGTCAAAATAGCAGAAGGAAAAATAGGATTATTACACGTTTCCGAAGCAGATATGGGATATGTTAGAGATGCACGAGAAGTATTTAAAATAAATGATGAAATTGTAGTTAAAATCCTAAAAATAGATGAAATGGGTAGGTTTACCCTAACAAGAAAAGGATTAAATCAATAAATTATCCTTCTTAATAAACTATTCCTTCCAATTTATTGTTTATCTTCTCTTTTATTATATTTATTAATTCCGGATTCTTTTCATCCAAAAACTCAATATTATAATCTTTGCAAAACCCCTCTATCTTAGGGTCAACAGATATACCAATACATTCAACATTTCTCAAATAAGAAAATATCAACCCATGAAGTCGATTAGAAATAACTAAACTCGAACTTTGAATAATTGCTAAAGTCTTATAGATCTCCCCTTTACCAGGATATTCAATATCAGAAAAATATACTTTTAAATCATCTACATCATTTTCCTGGAAAACAATCACCTTAACCTTGTATTTTTCATTTAACTCCTTAATTAAATTTGCGAATTCTTGAATCCTACTAAAATTTCTTAGTATAAACAAAACATCGTATTTACCAACCTCTATTTTTTCGGTTAATAATGAACGTTTAAAAATATCTGAAGATATATCAGAAAGAACAAAATCTTGCTTTAAAGAATATTTACTTGAAAATTTAGGATAAAATTGATTAAGGAAATTTAAAGAATCATTATCTCTTACACTAACCTTTTCAGCCCATTGAAGAACAAAATTGAAAAGAAATTTACTAATTTTTGAATTCAAAGGCCCTATGCTATTACGTTCAATGATTATCGGCTTTTTATACATCTTTGCCAATAAAGCAAGATAAAAATAATATAAAAAACTTTTCAGAGATGTCTTATCTTGAAAAATCCCTCCTCCTCCAAAAACAAGTGCATCTGAATAATATATAGCATCATTTATATCTCTTGATTTCCATCTATCATAAATTACCACCTTACTATCAAGCTCAAAATTCTTTAGCATTCTTTCTAAATAAGGATCTTTATTAGCTAAAACCCTTACATATATATCATAAGCTTTAGTGTATTCGTTTAGAGCGGAAATAAGAATAGCGTCATCCCCTATATTCCCAAAACCATAGTAACCAACTAAACAAATCTCTTTAAAACCTTTTTCAAACATATGTTGTAGGTATTGCAATAGTTACTTTTGTATATTCATTTTTTTTACTTTCCACTTTTATTTCCCATCCCATTTGCTTAGCTATTTTAAATACGATGTAAAACCCCAATCCTATACCAGATCTTGAATCAAATGTTTTAAAAATCTGTCCCAATTGTTTAACCTCATCTTCAGTCATTCCTATGCCGTTATCTTCTATAATAATAATTACACGATTAATAGAGGATTCAAAAAAAGCCGAAAATTTAACATAATTTTTTTCCTTCTTTTCATCCCTAAATTTTATAGCATTATCCAATAAATTATACAAACATAACTCCAATTTCGAAGGATCAACCATAACATTAGGAATATTAGGTTGAATATAAAAATCAAATATAAAGTTAGGATAGCTAAAATTAGCATGGCTTTCATTAACAAGTTTTTCAACGTATTTATTAATAACATTGTTCAAAAAATTATATAAATCAACTTTTTGAACATTAATATAATCCACATTATCAGATAAGTTAAAGCTTAGCAATATTTTAATCCCCTGAGAAACTTCACTATCAATAATCCTAATAAAATTGTTTATAATCTCGATATCCTTATAGTTTCCCAAAATGATTGTTTCAGTAAATCCTTTAACAACAGAAAAAACTCTATTAGCAACTTGAAGAAGGACTGTATATTTCTTTTTTATTTCCTCTATCTCTAAACTATATTCTCTTTTATCAACATTGAAAACCATTTTTAAAATATCAAAATCGAAAACAATAACATACATCTCATTAACTTTACTCTTTGAATCACCAAAAATTCTAAATATAAAAACATCAGACAAAGTGTTTTCCAATAAGCTAATACTGATGAACGTTAAATGTGTTGTTTTATACCCCATATTATTAAATACATTTATAAGCATATTTATTCTTTGATTTGGAATTAACTCTTTTAAATTTTGTGTTTTTTGACCTATTAAACTAATAAACTTTTCAGGTTTTGAAATAAAATCATTGATTCTTTGTTTCAGTTCAACTTTCTTAGAAATATCAAAATGTTTTAGGAGTAAAAGAAAATATCCATTCTCTGCAATTATATTTTGTTTTTTATCTACAATAACTATCGGTAAATTGATTAATTCTACTAAATCCTTTACTTCATAATTATTCTTCATTATTCTTCAATAATAAATTTATAACCAACTCCATGAACAGTCCTGATATAGATAGGATTATCAGGATTATCTTCTATTTTTTGTCTTAACCTTCTAATATGCACATCAACAGTTCGAGTATCTCCTAAATAATCATATCCCCATATCTGTTCTAACAAGTATTGACGAGAAAAAACTCTACCCGGATTAGTTAAGAAAAGTTTTAACAAATCAAATTCCTTAGGTTTTAATTCAAGTAATTTATCTTCTTTATATATCTCTCGAGTACTAACGTTTATTTTAAATGGACCAATGGATACTTCGTTTATTTCATTAGGATTGATACGCGATCTTTTAAGTATTGCTTTTATACGAGCCAATAATTCACGTGGACTAAAAGGTTTAGTTAAATAATCATCTGCACCTAATTCAAAACCTAAAATCTTATCAACCTCTTCTCCTTTTGCAGTAAGCATTATTATAGGAACCTTACTTTCTTTTCTTATAGCTTTACATACTTCAAACCCACCCATATCAGGAAGCATTAAATCAAGGATTATCAAGTCTGGTTTTTCTTTTCTAAACAACTCAATAGCATCTTTTCCTTTATAAGCCTCAACTATCCTATAGCTTTCTTTTTTTAAATGGAATTTTATAAGTTCAACAATGTTCTTTTCATCGTCAACAATCAAAATTTTTGCTTCAGACACCTAAAAACACCTCCCTTAACTATTTACCCAACTTTTTCTTATAGAATTCCACCATCTCTTTAACATTGTACTTATCCTTTACTCTATTATCCAATGTTTTATAAAAAATCTGAAGTTCATTGAAATACTCCTTAGCCTTTTGAATATTATTTAAACTCAGCATAACATCAATAGCTTTAGCAAAGTTCTTTGCAACAAATAAAATTATACTATCATCAGAATTTTTTGGTTCTTTTATTAATTCTTCATATTTTTTAGTAGCAACTTTATAATCAACACCATACATTTTTTCCAAAACAGAAGCAAAATTAGAATAATTGGAAGCTTTTATATTCATAATATTAATTTTTTTGTTTTGATCATTAGTTTTTTCGTAAGCTTTATCAGCTACCTCATCACTTTCGAGAGAAATTATCAATAACTTTTCACCTACTCTAAAAAAATTTTTTTTGTCCTTTAGCTTGTCAATATAAAGATGAAAAGCAAGAGTATAATAAGTAATTGAATTTACATAACTTACAAGAGATTTAAGATAATCTTGTTGAAGTCTATATATTTTAGCATACTTATATGAATTCTCTGCCTTTTCTTCATAATTTTTAACAATATCAATATTAGCCCAAACTAAAAAAAGCAAAAATATAAATAAAAAAAATACAAACTTATTTTTTAATTTCATCTTCCTTTATCCTTTCTAAAGCACTAATTATTTCTTGCGGATCAAAAGGTTTAATGATATAGTCTTTAACTCCCAAAACCATACTTTTCTTAATGATGTCAAATGTATCAATAGCTGTTAGCATAATAATTTTAATATCATTAAAAAGCGGATTTTTCCTCACATTTTTAACGAATTCCAACCCATCCATTTCTGGCATCATATAATCGCAAATAACGACATCTATTTCTTTCCAACTTTTATCCAATATTTCCATTGCTTCTTTTGCACTAATAGCACCAATACCTTCATATCCTTCCAAATCAAGTATTTTTTTGACAAGTTCAACGATATTTGGATCATCATCAACAACCATTATTTTCTTCATCTCTTAAACACCTCTCCCAATACCTATTTTATAATTAACTTCATCCAACTTTTTTCGAGCCTCCCTTTGAGCCTTTCTTGATCCCTCCTCAATTATCTCAATTAATTTTTTTCTATCTTTAGAAATTTCTTTTCTCTTTTCCCTAATTGGTCTAAGAGTAGAATTTATAAGATTAGCTAGTTTTTTCTTACATTCCACACATCCTAATTTTCCTACCCTACAATCTTTTTCTATATCACCCAATTCTTCGTTCCTAAAAGCTCTATGCAAAGTAAAGACATTACATATTTCTGGTCTACCTGGAGAATTCTTGTATATTTTTTGTGGGTCCGTTATATATTTTCTAACTTTTTCCTCAGTTTCTTTCTCAGATTCATCTATAAATATTGCGTTGTTATAACTTTTGCTCATTTTCCTACCATCAAAACCAGGTATATACGGAGTTTCTGTAAGTAAAGGCTGGGGTTCTACAAAAGTTTCTCCATACAAACTATTAAACCTTCTAACTATTTCTCTGGCCAACTCAAGATGCGGTATCTGATCCTGCCCAACAGGAACTACTTTACCATTAAAAGCCAAAATATCAGCAGTCATCAAAACAGGATACCCTAAAAATCCGTATGTAGCAATCTCCTTTCCTAACTGAGATATCTGATCTTTGAAAGAAGGAACCCTTTCTAACCAGCTTATAGGAGTTATCATTGAAAGGATTAAATGCAAAACAGCAACCTCCTCAACCAAAGATTGCAAATAGATTACACTTTTAGAAGGATCTATCCCAAAAGCCAAATAATCAATCAAAACTTCGATAATATTATCTTTTATTTCTTGAGTTTTTTCGTAGCTTGTTGTAAGGGCATGCCAATCAACAATAATAAAGTAACATTTGTATTCGTTTTGATATTTAACCCAATTATTAAGTGTTCCAAAAATGTGTCCAATATGTAGCTTTCCAGTTGGTCTCATTCCACTAACTAATATATTCTCCATAAAAATCGTACTCCTTGAACTCCTTTATTTTTATGTTATAAAAATTCCCAAGTTTTATTTTTCTTCTGCTTTTTTGATCTTTAATTACTTTTATCGTCGAGTCAACTTCCGGAGCGTCAAAGTAAGCTCTACCAATAAAATAATTCTCATCTTCTTCATATATTAGCGTTTTAAATACTTTTCCAATCTGTTTTTCAGACCATTCTTTTAATATCTTGTCTTGAATTGATGTAATGATCTTGTATCTTCTTTGCTTCGTTTTAAAATTAACCTGTTTCAAATTATAAGAAAAAGTGTTTTTTTCACGGTAGTATTTAAAGAAACCTGCTCTTTCTATCTTTACTTCATTAAGAAAATCAACTAATTCTAAAAAATCTTCCTCTTCTTCCATAGGATGCCCTACTATAAAAGTGGATCTTATAACAACATCGTTTATAGTATTTCTTATTTTTTCTAACAAGTTCTTGTAAAAATCTTTGTTTCCAGGTCTTCTCATTGCTTTTAAAACTCTTGCACTTACATGCTGAAGAGGTATATCAACATATTTAACTATTTTAGTATTTTCCTTTATCACCTCCAAAGTTTGCTTAGTAAGAGTAGTAGGGTATAAATAAAGCATCCTAATCCAAAAATCTCCATCAATACTACAAATAGAATTTAACAATTTATCTAAACAAAGCTTACCATATAGATCATACCCATAAAAAGAAGTATCCTGAGAAACAAGAATAATCTCTTTTATACCAATACTTACTAACTTTTTTACTTCCTGAACTATATCCTCAATAGGCCTCGATTTATATTTTCCTCTTATTAAAGGTATAGCACAGAAAGAACATGTATGATTACATCCTTCTCCTATTTTTACATAAGAAAAATAACCTGTAGAAACAAATTTTGACAATTTTGCAGAGTAATCTGGAGTATAGCCAGACATCTTGACTATTCTTTTACCATTCTCAATATTTTCTATATCATTAGGAATACTAAGGAACGAATTAGTATCATAAAAGGCATCCACTTCTTTTAATTGATTAATCAATTTATTCTTGTATCTACTAACTAAACAACCAGAGACGATCACTTTACTATCTTTACCGTTATCTTTCAAAGTTTGAATAACATCTTTTATAGTTTGCAAAGATTGATTAATAGCTGGTTTTATAAAGCCACATGTATTAACGATAACATAATTACTTTCCAGAATGTTTTCAACATGTTCATAACCTCTATCCATTAAAGATGCAATTAATAATTCACTATCTACAGTGTTTTTGGAGCATCCAAGAGTTATAACGCTAAACTTTTTCTCATTATCTTTTATCTTTTTCATTATATATTTTATTCTACCTATTTTTCACAATACCTTTATTTTTTTTATTTATTGTATTTTGTAATGATATCCACATTCTTGACAAATAAAAGTTTCTTCATCTTCAAGCAGCATTTCTCCACCACATATATCACATATTTTTATGATATTTTTAAACTCTTTTATCATAAGCTTCTCTATACTTTCATCTGCCATAAAACCATCATTTTCTTCATCTTCGATAATATCGATTCTGTCGTGTTCTTGCAATTTGCATCCCCCCTTTTTCATCGATAAAATTTCATATTTTGATTAAGCATTATCTGATTAACTTTTTGTTCAAGCTCTTTTTTAGAATTACTAACATCTTCTTTATTTACAAAAGTTGATACAACATAGTCGTTAATGAAATATCTTATATTTTCCCAAGCCCATATAGGTTGTTGAACATATAATCTATCTTTACTATATTCTATTACTCTCTTATAGTCAGGATGAGAATTTAGAAATTCTTTATAACTTTCACTTTCTCCTTCAGTAGGAACAACATATCCTGTATTAATACAAAAATATTCTATGTTTTCAGGTTTAATTAAATACTCAATAAACTTAAGAGAGGCTTCCTCTTGCTCATTTGAAGATTTAAAAAGGACTAAATTAGTTCCGGCAGCATAAATTTTACCATTATCAGCAGGTAAAGGAGAAATCACATATTCCTGGCTTTTAGATTTAAGATCCGTGTATTTACTTGTTGTAGCCAAGATTACAGGGGCTCTGTTTTCAATAAAATCTTTATAGGAATTACTCGTCCATTGGATTAATCCCTCATTTTCAAGATTAGTCAACAAGTTAGTAACTTTATCCAAATTACTACCTAAAAAAGAAGGATAAATTTTTGAATTTATTTCAAAAAATTTGTTTGAAGTTGTAAGTAAGTAAAATATTATAAAAGAATCTTCATTATATTCTAAGTAAAGTGGAGGCTTACCTATATTTTGTTTTATTTCTCTTAATTTCACTACAAATTTATCAAAATCTGTTGGCAAATTATCAACCATTTTTGAATTGTAATAGAAAACAAAAATACTTTTATTAAAACTTAAAGAATATATTTTCCCATCTATAACACAAGAATTCTTAAACTCGGGATAAAGATTATTATAATATCTTTCGATTTCCTTACTTTGGAAAGAATTAAAATCTCTTAAAACTTGTGCTTCCACAAATTGAGAAACCCAGTTCTCGTAAGCTATTGAAACATTAGGCAAGTTCTTTTCATAAGTAGCTTTCAACAATTCACTAAACAAAGTATTATAGGGATTGCTATATTTTCCTTGACCACCTTTATAAACACTTTCAACAACTATATCCTTACCATTAATTTTATATTGCTTTTTATTAAAACTATCGATCAGATAATTAATAGCTTCTCCTCTTTTAGAAGAAGGAGAAAACACATGCCAAAATTTTATTTTTATACTTTCAGCAAAGGAAACCACACTTATGCATATTAGGGTTATAATCAGGCTTACTATTATCTTCATCCATCTTCCTCCTTTCTTTACCACCCTACATTTTATATTTAAAAAATTTTTCCAAAATTCCTTAACAAAAAATTACCAAAAACTAAAAATTATTAACAAAAGGTAGAATGACTAAATATGTAGAATTAAGAAAAAGAACAAGGGGGTGGTAATATGAAAATACAATACATCGGACATTCCTGCTTTATACTAATGGGATCCCAAAATATAATATTAGACCCATGGATAACAAATAATCCTACAAACACAAGTTTTTCTATCGATAACCTTCCACATATCGACTACGTCTTAGTTAGCCATGGACACTTCGACCATATAGCAGACGTCGAAAACATCTACAAAAAATTCAAAAGCGAAGTATGGTGTAATTTTGAATTATCAAACTACTTTGCAAAGCGAGGAGTTCAAGCAAACGGAGCATACATGGGTGGAAAAATCAAATTCCCATGGGGATACATAAAATTCTTACCAGCTTTTCACGGTAGCTCAACACCAGATGGAAACTACGCAGGTGTAGCAACCTCAATACTTATTAATTTCGATAAAACCGTAATCTATTTCGCAGGAGATACATGCTTAAATGCAGAAATGCAATTACTACCCCGATATAACGTTGAAATAGCTTTTCTACCAATAGGAGGATTATTTACGATGGACATCGAAGAAGCAGTAGAAGCAGTCAAAATAATTCAACCAACCTACGTCATACCAATGCACTATAACACATTCGATCCCATTAAAGTTAATCCCGAAGAATTTAAAGAATTAGTAGAAAAAGAAACAAAAACAAAATGTATAATTTTAAAACCAGGAGAAATATTTGAAAAACAAAAAGTTTAAAAATTGAAATTAGAACATTATAACAAAGACAAATTAAAACAAGAATTATTAAATATATTTTCAAAATATTTGGATAAAAGCAGTTACTTGGTTTTCTTTTTCGGGTCAAGAGTTGAAAATAAAAATAATGAAAGATCAGATATAGATATAGGAATAATAGGACCACCGATAAAACCCTCTATCTTCCAAAAGATAGAAGAAGAAATCGAAAATCTAAACATATTATACAAAATAGACTTAGTAGATTTTAATTATGTATCAGAAGAATTCAAAAAAATAGCCCTTAAAAATATAGAACCAATATATGGAGAAATTAAAAATATTATTGAATAAATATAAGAAAGTAATAACAAAATTAGAAAGAGTAATGACAATAGAAGAAAGTGATGAAGAATTTTTAGAAATAAAAAGAGACAGTGCAATAAAGCGATTTGAATTTTGCTTCGACTTATTCTGGAAAACCCTAAAACATTTTTTAGAGTACTATCATGGAGTTATATGCAATTCCCTCAAAAGCTGTATAAGAGAAGCGTTCACAAACAAACTAATAGAATACGATGAATATTACCTTAAAATTTGCGATTACAGAAATCTAACATCCCATACTTATGACGAAGACATTGCTATCATCGTTTTTCAAGAAATACCCAAAATAATAAAATGCTTTAAATCTTTTTTATTAAAAGTAGAAAAAATTATTGAAAACTAAGCTTTATGATATTAAGAGGGAAAATCACTATTGTAAATAATAAAATTATAGGTATATGAGTTTCATCGATATTTTTGAGGCCACTCACGAAAATAATCTAAAATTAATTAAAGAAATAATCGAAAAGGGGATCATCGATATAAATAAACAAAATGATTTCGGTAATACGGCTCTTCATATTGCCTCCTTTAGAGGACATAAAAAAATAGTTGAATTTTTATTGGAGAAAGGAGCAAATCCAAATATTCAAAACAACGTGGGATATACTCCACTTCATGATGCAGCATATTACGGACATTTTGCTATCGTTAAGATTTTAGTAGCAAATAAAGCTCAGATTAACATAAAAGATAACTACGGAAATACACCACTACACTATGCAACAATCAAAAACAACAAAGAAATCGTAGAATTCCTTATTAAATTAGGAGCAGATATTGATGCTAAAAATAATGAAGGAGAAACACCTCTCGATATTGCTCTAAAATTTAATTATAAAGAAATAATAAAATTAATAGAATTTTACAAAATAAATCCGCCTCGTGGGGAAGTCAGGCGGAATAAAAATCCCCACAAATAAAAAACTATGCACAAGACCGTAAACCAAGAAATGATAAATATTATAAAAGAAAGAAGATCAATAACTTTCTTTGACCCTTCAAAAGAAATTCCTGATCAAACATTAAAAGAATTAATAGAATTAGCTTCTACCGCACCCTCAGGATACAACCTACAACCATGGAAATTAATAATCGTTAAAAGTAAAGATAAAAAATCCAAACTTAAAGAAATTTGCTTCAATCAACAAAAAGTGGAAGACGCCTCAGCAAATATAGTAGTCTTAGCAAACACAAAAGGCGGCATTGAAAATGTAGATAGAGTTTTAGATAGTTGGGTAGAACTCGGATATATAACAAAAGATCAAAAAGAAGGATTAAAACAAAGTATAATTAACTCATGGAGTAATGAAGAAAACGCAAAAAGAAAAGCAATAAGAGATGCAGCAATGCTCGCAATGAACATTATGATCTGTGCAAGACTCTTTGGTTTAGAAACTCATCCAATGGAAGGATTCGACCACCAAAAATTAAGAGAATTCCTTAATATACCAGAATATTTAATACCAATAATGATAATAGCAATAGGTTACAAAGACGAAACTAAACAACTACTACCAAGAGCTTACAGATTTAAATTTGAAGAAATAGCAAATGCAATATAAATAAATTATTCAGGATTGGAGGAAAGTTCTATGAAAATAGCAATGCTATCAATGGAGATGGTTCCTTTTTCAAAAGTTGGTGGATTGGCAGATGTAATGGGATCACTACCAATTGCACTATCAGCTTTCTCAAAAATATCCGTTATAACACCATACTACGGACAAATAACTGAAAACCTTTATTCAAAATTCTCAGACCAAAAACTTAATACAGTAACATTTAAAGAATTAGAAATTTTAAATCATAAAGTAAAAATCTTAAAAACAGAATATAAAGGAATAGAAGTTTTTTTAGTATCCAATAAAGAATTATTTGAAAGGGAAGGAATATACTTGGACAAAGAAGGGAAACCATTTGAAGACGAAGTATTAAGGTATTATGTTTTTTCATTAGCAGCAGAAAGTTTATTACAGGATTTTGATGTAATCCACTGCCATGACTGGCATACAACATTTACGATAATACTTGCTAAACTTAAAAACTTAAAAAACACTATCTTTACCATCCATAACATTGCTTACCAAGGAATATTTGAAACAGAAAAATTAAATTTTCTTAACGAAGAAGTGAAAAATTTATTATTCCAATATGGAGAATACTACGGAAAAATAAACCTAATGAAAGCAGCTATACTTTTATCCGATTTTGTCACAACAGTCAGTCCCAACTATGCTAATGAAATTCAAAATTCATCAGAATTTGGAATGGGATTGGAAAATATCCTAAAACAAAACTCTCATAAAATCGTGGGAATACTTAACGGAATAGATCAAGAATTGTGGAATCCCAAAAAAGATAAACACATATACTTTAATTATTCCATAGAAAATGTTGAAGAAGGTAAAAAAGAAAACAAGAGAAGACTTTTAAATGATTTAAATCTTAAAGAAGCAGGATATCTTTTCGGAATAGTTGCAAGATTAGATCACCAAAAAGGATTTGACATTTTAGCTAATGCTGTAGAAAATTTAGAAATCGGAAAATTTAATTTAGTAGTATTAGGTACAGGAAATGTTGAAATACAAAATAGCATCAAAAAATTGTCAGAAAAATACCCAGAATTCATTAGTGTTAATATTGGATTTGATGAAGCATTAGCAAGAAAAATTTATGCTGCTTCTGATTTCTTCATAATACCCTCAAGGTTTGAACCTTGCGGATTATCACAAATGATATCATATAAGTATGGAACTATACCAATAGCAACAAGAGTAGGTGGATTAAAAGATACCATAATCGATATATTCGAAAATAAAGAAAATGGTACAGGAATACTAATTGATAAAGCAGATCCTAATTTGCTATACCAAGCAATGAATAAAGCAATAAACTTATCTACCCAAGATCTACAAAATTTAAGAAAAAGAGTAATGCAATTAGATTTCTCTTGGAGTAAAAGCGCTCAGAAATACATAGAACTATATCAAAAATTATTATCATTAAAAACATAAAAGAATTAAATAAAATATTTTAATGAACAAGTATAAGTTAAGTTTATTGGATTCTATATTTTTGGTTGTCGGTTCAATGATAGGGTCTGGCATATTTATTGTGCCATCCATTATCTCCTCAAAACTACCTGATGGTTTGTCAGTATTGATCATTTGGATAATAGCAGGGATTATAACAGTTTTAGGAGCGATAAATTACGCAGAATTGGCTTCAATGTTCCCTAAACACGGAGGACAATATACTTATTTAAAAGAAACATATGGGAAAATTATTGGTTTTCTTTTTGTATGGGCCAGTTTCTTTGTAATCCAGGCAGGGACAATCGCAGCTGTAGCAATAGCAATGGCTAAATATGTCGGTACATTCTTCCCCTTCATCTCTGAACAAAACTTTATTTTTAATCTATGGTTAATAAAAATAAATACTGCGCAGTTAGTCGGAGTTCTGTCAATAGTAATTTTAACTATCATAAATATCATTGGCTTAAAGTTAGGTGCCATCGTTCAGAATATATTCACTATTTCCAAAGTTTTAGTCATAATAGTTTTAGTTTTATTTGCTTTTTGGTACCCAGGAGGAAGTATAGAAAAAGTTTTTTCAAGCCATAATGTAGACAGTTTTTCAAATTTAAATTTAGCCTTAATGGTAGCAGCCTGGAGCTTATCCAAAGTCTTTTTTGCCTATGATGCATGGTATTATCTAACATATGTTTCTCACGAAGTAAAAGATTCAAACAAAAATGTTCCCTTAGCAATGGTTATAGGTACAATACTAACAACAATAATATATTGTATAACCACAGCAAGCTATCTTTATGTGTTAGGTATAGACGAAGTTAGCAAAGCCTTTGATAATAAAGTAGCAGAAGAAGTAGCAAAAATAATATTCCCTATAGCAGGGGTTTATTTCATCGCTTTAGGAATAATAATATCGACATTTGGTTGCAATAATGGTCTGATCTTGACAAGTTCAAGGTTGATATATTCCCTTTCAATTGACAAATTATTTTTTGAGTCATTTTCAAAAGAACATCCAAAATATCAAACACCTTATATTTCATTAATTTTCCAAGCAGTATGGGTTAGTTTATTGATAATACTTGGAAACTACAGCTCACTTTTAACTTATGTTACCTTTGCATCAATAGGGTTCAATTTTTTAACAGTTTTAGCAGTAATAGTATTAAGGAAAAGAAATCCCGAATTAGATAGGCCATTTAAAGCATGGTTTTATCCAGTAAGTACAATTATATACCTTTTAGCAACATCGATATTCCTCGTTTACACTTTCATAAGCAGCCCTGTTGAAACAATAACAGGAATAGCACTTATACTATCAGGAATAATTTTCTTCTTCTTTATAAACAAAAAACAATAATTTATAAAATTGAAATATCCGAAATAAAAATTCCGTATAACTCGTTGAGGTTATTAACACCAGCAGGAAAAGATATAGAGTATTTTTGATTTTTTGGATTTTCGAAAAATAATCCACTATTAAAGTTATCAAGATATTTTTTAATTTTTTCAACTTCCACATTAATTTGATTGGAAATTACGGATCCGGCTCTATTTGTATTTCCATCAACACCATCAGTTGCAAAAGCAAAGAAAATAACCTCTTTTTGTATTTTCATCTCTTTCAATTCCTTTAGAACAGACAAACAGAGATGTTGTAAGCGTCCTCCAAATCCTTCTTTTATAACTTTTAAATTCGTCTCTCCTCCTAATAAAAACAAAGTATTAGAAAAATCTATATTAGTTATTATTATTGATTTTATTAGATTTAAAAGATCATTCAAAGAAAGATTAATATGAGAAGAAATTAAACGAGCATTCATTTCATTAGCTACAAATAATTCATACAATTTTCTTAAAGCAAAGTTATTATCTGCTAAAACAAAATGAAAAACTTGATCTAAATTGGCATTGTTTTTTTCTATATCCTCATAAATTTCAAAATTTTTTCTTAATGTTTGATGAATATTATAATGATCGATCAAAGGTTTTAGGATTTCAGAAACAAAGAAAATATCATCACTGGTAATCTTTTTCAAAAAAGTTATTCCTGAGGAAATTGAGGAAAGGTCATTGAAAGGCACATCAGAAAAAATTAGGGATATTACCTGTGATTTTTTTATGTATTGAAAAATTTTTCCGCTTTTTACAGAAGAGAAAAACCTCCTTATAGTATTAATTTGATGTATATTAAGGTTTTGAAGAAGAATATACTTATATATTTCAATGGCTAAATTTGGATTGATTAGGGGATACTCAAAGAGGCTACTTCCTCCCCCACTTATTAGAAAAATAAAAGTGGTATCTTCAGAATCATTTTCAATAAAAAAATCAATCATCTTCTTTGTATTTTCTATAGACTGATAAGAAAGATAAGGATGAGTTGAATAAAAAATATCAAAACCATATTCATTATCTACTAAATATTTTATGTCTGTAATAATTTTAACTTTTTTAGGATTTTCCAAATTTAGACTATTAAAAATTTCCTCTGCAAAAAGATACGCAACCTTTCCAATAGAAACAACGAAGATATTTTTCCTCAATTTTATGTTATTACCAAACAATTTTATCTCATCCTTATCAAAAAATAACGAATTAGAAATTATGTAATTAGGTGTAATAAATTTTGGAAACTCTTTCTCTATAATTTCTTTGAATTTTTTAATCATCATTAATATATTTTAACATCATTTGAAACTTTTCTTTCAAATCTAAAAAAATGTATTCAAAGTGTAGAAAAATTGGTCTAACTTTACTTTGAGATCTTTTTTATCTAATCTTCTGATCAATTCAAAATACATCAATGTTTTCAGCTCTTCTATAACTTTGTATATGTAAACATAGTATTTTAAAACTTTATATTTTTTGAAATTTCATAATACTTATCAAATTTCTATTGTAATTAAATATTATTATAAAGTAAATTAACCTCATTTAATAAAGTTCTTAACAAAACTAAGGTTAGATTTAACATCTTCTACAAATTTTTTCAAATCTGTTTCCTCTATTTTTTTTAAATAGTTCAAATTCAAAAAGGTCCTGATTGGAAGACTTAAAAATATAAACAAAATCTTGTTCCTCAAAGTAATTTGAAGTATCCCCTAAATTAGATTCTAATTTAAAATTAGATTTAGGAATTTTAAATACCATTCCTCTAAATACAGTATAAGAACGCTTTCCACTTTGATTTCTTAACTCAACCTCAGAAGCCAAAACATCTACACCATTTATCCTAAACAGAAAAACATCTTCCTCTATGTATCCACTAAAATCAAAAACTTTTTTCATAATGTCAATGAAATTTTTTCCTTCTGGAAAATAATTGATTAATTTAATATCCGCCAAATCAGAAATAGCCAAGTTAAATATCTTTTGCTTAATGAAAAAAGAAAACTTCTTCTTAAAACTTGATCTCAAAATCAAAAATATGATAACTATAGAAAAGATTGAAATAATAAAACCAAATATAAAACTACCAAAAATTTCCGTGAATAAGTATTCTTTCCTTAGCTGTTGTAATTGTTGTGCAACTACTTGCAATACATCCATAACTAATATATTATACTGACCAAAAGGTCAAGAAAATTACCTACATTTTCTCTTACATATTCTCTTGTTGGATTTTTAATCAAATCAAAGAAAAGGAGTCTATCATCAGTTATTATATACATAACTTTTCTATTTCCTTCCGAAGATATTCGTGTACTATATCCTTTCAGAGGCAATTTTTTGGATTGTATATTATTAAAGTTAATCGATTTGCTTTCATATATTTTGATTATGGTGCCATTAAAGATTATGTTTTCTTTACGTCTTCCTTTATAATCGCGCCAAATTTTTTTCAATTCAATTTCAGCAACTACAATGGGAACATCGTCAATAAATAACTCCATTTTTTGTTGATAATATTCATCAAATTCCCAAATTGAAGAGCAAAAACTATAAAAATCTTTTTCATTACTATCAAATCTGATAAATCTTGCCGAGTGATAAGGTGATCTCATGAATTTTACATTATTAAAAAAAATTCTTTTTGCTTCCCTATCGTATTGATATTTTTGAGAAAAGAAAAAAAAACAAAAAATTATGGAAAATTCAATAATTATAGCAAGGAATGAAAAAATAATAAAAAAATAAAAAACCTACGTACATATTTTTTTCTATAACTTTCAAATTCCTTAGCCCATACTAACATAATATCTAAATTGTCTCTAAAATATAATTCTCTTATCAAATTTATAAACCTTTAAAAAAATTGAACATCTTTTCACTTTTTCTCAATTTCTTCTGGATATCCAATTAATAGAGTCTCTTCAAAAAAACCATAAGGATTAATTCTTCTTATCATAAATCTGTAATTTTCAACCTCTTTCTGTAAAAGGGGCTTAATATAAAAAAAATCTTGTGGTACGTGATATATTGAAATTAACAATATTGGTCTATGTTCTTTTATTACTTTCAATGCCCCCAGTATCGCATTGTATTCATTACCCTCTATATCAAGCTTTATGCAACCTATCTTCTTGCTTTCAAAATTTTCTTTGTTATTATGGTAAAAATCATCCAGTGATACCAATTCTATGTTTTCTTCTCCTTTATAATCAATTTTACTACCAGCAATAATAGTAGAAGCACTACCAGCTTTAAACAATTTTGATCTTCTGTTTTCCTTATCAAGTCCTATTTTAAATACAAGCACCTTATCCAACGAAATATTATTTTTTACAAGAGTTTGCTGTAAGGATTTGATATTTTCTTCAAGTGGCTCAAAAACCAACACTTTGTAAGGATTAAATTCCATAAACAATACTAAAGAATCCCCTATATACCCCCCACCATCAATTATCAATTTATCAAGTAAGAATCCTTTTAAATCAACCTTATCTTCAATGAAATATAAACCCTCTGCAGTCCCAAAAAAATTCCACGTAGGTACATACGGCAAAACATATTTAGTTTTAATTTTCTCAATCCTTTGATCAAATTTCTTTTGTTCTTCTCTATCCTTTTGATCAAAAATAAAATCCAAAGCACTTTCCTCAAGAAGGAAATTTTTAGAACCGTATGGTATAAAAAAAAGTATATTTTTTATAATTTTCTTCGCATCTTCCTTACTTCGTTCATCAAGGTCATCAATCAAATCCTTTAATAATTTTGGAATTAATTCAAAGTTTTGCCATATAAAATCCTTCCACTTATTCACATAAACCCCACCATTATCAAAAAATTTATACTTTAATTTTTTCTTACCAAACACAGATCTTATAGCTAAACCAATAAATTTCTTATCAATCATCCCAAAAAACAAAAAATAACCCAATTCCATCAATAAATTATAAATTATCTTTTTAAATAAATAGTAAAAATCCCTTATTACTCTCATACAAAATATAATTCTAATTTGCAATTCCTTATTCCTTTAATTTCCCTCAAAAGAGGAAAGAAAATAGAGGAAATAGAAATTAAATCATTGTGAGAGTATTACACATAGGGTGGGGATTCTATCCCTGGCGCGCTGGTGGATTAATAGAATACACAGAAAGTCTAATGAAAAAACAAGTACAACAAGGATACAAAGTAGCATACTTTTGCTCAGGAAGAATTTACCCTTTCATCAAAAAAACATCTATAAAAAAATGGAAAAAAAATAACTATGAAATTTTTGAAATCATTAACCCTACCATCTACCATGGAGGAGACGAAGGAACACTATTTGACATAGAATCAGAAACAATCGAAAAACTCTTTCAAAAAGTACTATTTCAATTCAAACCTAACGTAATCCACATCCAAGAATTGGCAGGGCTACCATCCTCCCTAATCGACATTATTTACAATAACAATATACCATGCGTAATGACACTACACGATTACTTCCTACTATGCCCTACCCTAAAATTACTTGACTACAATTACCAAAATTGCCTTGAATACCACATAGAAAACAAATGTCCAAATTGCATAAAATCAACCCCAAACAACAATAAAAAATTACTGATGATTAAAACACTACATCACGACTTCAAACCATTAATAAACATTTTACCAAACTCTATTAAAAATTTTTTTAGAGAAATATTCCTAACTCTAAGAAAAAATTTTTTATATAAAAACCAAAATACACCAAAAAAAACAGTTATTGAAAACAATGAAAATTACTTTCAAAAACGCAGAGAAATAAATATTGAAAGACTAAAAAAAATAGATCTATTAATTGCACAATCAAAAAGACTAGAAGAAATATACAAACACTTTGTCCCCAATTTATCAATAAAAACAGTAAATTCTCCCGCAGAACATATAGAGAAAATAAAACCAAAACACATAAACTGTAAAATTCCAGTAAAATTTGGAACTCTAAACGGTATGGCAAGCATCCAAAAAGGAGCTTACTTACTACTTGATACAATAAACATACTTCAAAAATTACAAGATAAATTCGAACTGCATATATTTGGGGCTATATTGCCTACCGCTTATGAGAAAATTAAAAATTACAAAAACATATTCTACCATGGCAAATACAAAATAGAAGAATTAAACAATATTCTTGAAAATATAAATGTTGGTATAATTCCATCAATATGGGAAGAAGCTTATGGATACGTAGGATTGGAGTTTTTATCTAAAGGAATACCCATTATAAGTAACAACAAAGGAGGAATAACAGAATATACAATTGAAAACCTAACAGGATGGGTAAACAAAAGCTCATCCGCCCAAGAATTAGCTCAAATAATGGAAAACATAATCAACAATCCTGAAATCGTAAACGAACTAAACCAAAAAATTATTAAAAACCGAGACAAAATTATAAAAACCATGGATCAACATCTTCAAGAAATTCATCAAGTCTACACAGAACTTATAAATAACAAAAAATAAAATATGTTTGATTATATCGTTGTAGGTGCAGGTTTCGCAGGATCCACAGTAGCAGAAAGAATAGCTAATAAACTGAAAAAACAAGTACTAATTATCGATAAAAGAAACCATATAGGAGGAAATTGTTTTGATTACCGAAACGAAACAGGTATAATAATCCATAAATACGGACCCCACCTATTTCATACAGACGATAAAAATGTCGTAGAATACCTCTCAAATTTCACAGATTGGCACATATACAAACACAAAGTATTAGCCTTAGTAGAAGGAAAAAAAATACATATCCCATTCAATTTTGAAAGCTTAGAAAAACTATTCCCTCACCACCTCTCAATAAAACTTCAAGAAAAACTATTACAATATTTCAAATACGGTTCAAGAATATCAGTATTGGACCTAAAAAAACATAACGATCCAGATATAAATTTCTTAGGCAATTTCCTATATGAAAAAATCTACCTAAATTACACGGCTAAACAATGGGGTAAAAAACCGGATGAAATAAGTGAAGAAGTAATATCAAGAGTTAAAGTAATAATAGGCAAAAATGAAGGATATTTCGATGATAAATACCAAATGGTACCCCTTAACGGATATTCCCAAATCTTCCAAAATATGCTTCAAAATAAATACATAAAAATATTACTTAACACAGACTTTAAAGAAATCATCAAAATAGATATAGAAAATACAAAAATATACTTCCTTAATCAAGAATTCAAAGGAAAATTAATATTTACGGGAATGATAGATGAACTCTTCGAATACCGTTTCGGTAAATTACCCTATCGAAGCCTCAAATTCCATTTCAAAACCTTAGATCAAGAATACTTCCAAGAAGTCGCAACCATCAATTATCCAAATAATTATGATTTCACAAGAATAACTGAATTCAAACACATTCATCCTCTACAAACACCAAAAACAACCATAGTTTTCGAATATCCAGAAGACTATGAAATTGGTAAAATACCGTACTATCCCGTATTTACCCAAGAAAGCACTAATATCTACCAAAAATATCTGTATTTATCACAAAAATTTAATAACTTAATATTAGTAGGAAGATTGGCAGAATTTAAATACTACGACATGGATGACATCGTAAAAAGAGCATTAGAAATATTTGAAGAAAAAATAAAATGAATAAAAACTCAATTTGCGCTATCATCACAACATTTAATAGAAAAAACAAATTAATTGAATGCATACAATCAATAATTAATCAAACATATAAACCTGATTGTTTACTGATCATCGATAATTTCTCAACTGATGGAACAGAAAAACTAATAAGTGAAATAGAAAATGAAATAAGAAAAAGCATAAAATTAATATACAAGAGATTATCTGAGAATACAGGGGGAGCAGGAGGATTCCACTACGGAATAAAAGAAGCATACGAACAAGGCTTCGAATTCTTCTGGGTAATGGACGATGATGGGAAACCCGACAAAAACTGCTTAGAAAAATTAATACAATACAAAGATAAAGCTGATATAATCGGACCCCTTGTATTAAATCCAGATAACGTAGAAGAATTAACATTCGGCATAGGAAAAAATTTCTCATTCCAAAACCTAAAAAGAATACTAAAACAACCTAAACAATCTTACAAAACAGTTAAAGAAATAAAACAAGATAATCCAGAAGGAATAGTATACAATTCAGCAAACCTATTTAATGGAATTTTAATATCAAGAAAAGTAGTAGAAAAAATCAGCTTGCCAATGAAAGAATTATTCATATGGGGAGATGAAACTGAATACCTATTCAGAGCACTAAAAAACAACATAAAAGTTATAACAGTTATTGACGCCCTCTTTTATCACCCAAAAAGAAAAGAAGAAGAAATAACTAAATTATTCGGCAAATATGTAATATTTGAAAAAGTAAGCAAACTACAAAAATACTGCTATTTCAGAAATATGGCTTACATAGGTAAAAAATATTCACTACCCTTTTTTATTAGACATTTTTTTAAATACACCCTATTTTATATTTTTAATATAAGGTTTTCAGATTTTCTTTTTTTTCTTTCATCTACAATCGATGGATTCTTAGAAAGATGGGGTAAGGAAAAAAGATACTTAAAGAGTTAGACAGCTTCAATAAACTTTTTTTCTTTTCCCCACCGCCCTAAAATACCATCCAAAACTGCTTCTATATACAAACCTAAATACGTTGGTTTATAAAACAAGTAAAAAAATGTGTACTTTATTAAACTATTTATAAATGAAAACGGATTATAACGCAAGAAAACATAACTTTCATTCCTATGCAAACAATATCTTCGGATTAAACTTTGTGGGTCAGCAATTGTTAAAAATCCCAAAATTTTCCTCACATCTTCTTGACGCGTTAAAGGATGATAAACTACAGCATCCACAACAGTTAATATAGTAAATCCATTGAGAAAAGCTCTGGCTCGGTACTCAAATTCCTCAAGATAGAAAAAAAATTCACTCCTTGGAAACCCAATTTTCTCTACAAGTTTCCTTGATAACAACGTCCCATTCCAGGGAGTAGAGGCATCAAAAAAAACCCCACCCTTACTAACCTCCCTTAATTCACTTAAATAATAATACCTTTTCTTATCAACAGCAACAAACTTTCCAAAAACTCTTTTTATTTTTCGTACATAAAAAACCAGCCTATCAGGATCATCTATACTAACAACAACAGAATCCAGATAATCCCCCTTATCAACGTGCTTGATTAAATTTTCAAGACAAGTTGGAGAAGGGTATCCATCGTCATCGAGTGTCCAAAACCAATCAAAACCCATTTCAAAAAGCCTCCTCATTCCATAACCATATCCCCCTCCAACACCAGTATTATAAGGCATCCTAATATAGATAAAGTCGATAGAACCAACCTTTTTAGAAAACTCTAAAACATCTTCACTATTTTCATTAACAAAAGCATCAATATATCCTTTCTCACTTAACAACACAGGTGTCCCATCTGACGAAGCATTATCAACAACGCATAAACAATCAACAGGATAACTCTGCTTGAAAACATATTCAATACACCTAACCAATAAATCTTTTCTGTTGTAAGTATTTATAATCGCACCTATTTTCATTTTTTATCGTTTAATAAACTTTGTTTAATAAACTTTTTTTCTTTTCCCCAACGTCCTAAAATACCATCCAAAACGGCTTCCATATACAAACCCAAATACCTCGGCTTATAAAACAAATAAAAAAACGCGTACTTTATTAAATTTTTAACTAAAGCTCGCCTATTGTACTTAAGTAGCATATGAGTCTCATTCCTATGAATACAGTATCTCCTTAAATCTGTAGCATCATCTATTACGGGATATCTATTAAATAACCTTCTTATAACCTTTTTTTCGGGAGGATGATAGAAAACAGCATCAAGTATAACCAATAATTTAAAACCAGCTAAAATAGCTCTATACATATATTCAACTTCATCATACCATGTAAAAAATTCCTTAATAGGAAACCCTATACGAGAAACCAATTTTCTGGAAATTAAAGTTCCGTTGAATGGAATAGCTGCATCATAGAAAATGCCATTTTTACTTTCCCTTTTCAAATCTTCTAAAGTATCTATAATTCTATTTTCACTTCTTATATACCTTTTATTCCAAATAAAGAGTTCTCTACAAGAAAAAGCTAATCTTTTACTATCTTCGGTACTAACAACAACAGCATTCAAAAAATCACCTTTATCCTTATGTTTCATCAAATTTTCGAGACAGTTAGGAGAGGGAAAACCGTCATCATCCATCAGCCATATCCAATCACACCCTGCCTCGTATGACCTTTTTATTCCTTCGTAAAATCCACCCGCTCCCCCAGTATTCTCATTCATCCTAACATATCTTATTTCTAATTCCCTATCCTGGATTTTTATTTTTTTAACAACTTCAACTGGTTGATTATCAACAACTGGTATATCATCTATATAACCTTTTTCTTTTAGTAATTCCGGGCTACCATCGGTAGAAAAGTTATCTATAACATAAACAACATCAGGCAAATAAGTTTGATTAATAACTTTTTCTAAACAATTAATCAAAGAAAATTTACGATTATAAGTGACTATAACAGTTCCGACTTTATCATTCACAGATCTCATTAAACACGATAAAATTTTTCGTTCTTCCGTTTTCTAATTCCAAAAGGACAGCATTGAAAATATAAGGTTTTTCTCTTTCTGGTTCAAATTTATTCGATAAGCCTGTTTCAAATTTCTCCAATATTTTATTGATTTTAAAACCAATGATTGAATAATATGATCCACACATACCCACATCAGTTATAAAAAACGTTCCATTTGGTAAAATTTTAGCATCATTTGTTTGCACATGGGTATGTGTTCCTATAACAGCAGATACTTTACCATCCAAAAGATAAGCTATAAATGCTTTTTCAGCTGTAGTCTCCGCATGTAGATCAACGATAATATTCTCATACCTTTCGAAAAAACCTTCATTCAATAAGTTCTTTATTGAAACCAAGGGACTAACGGGAGTATCCATAAAAGTTTTGCCTTGCAAATTTAATACAGCCAAATTATATTCCTCATTGATGCATAACTTGCGACCAGGCACCCAAGGAAATAAATTATAAGGCACAACAATATTATCATATTCATTTATTAACTCCAATATTTCTCGATTATCCCATACATGATTACCAGTTGTTATTATATCCGCTCCACTATCAATCAATTCTGTATAGGTTTTTTTACTTACTCCAAATCCTCCAGCACTATTTTCTCCATTAACTATAACAACATCTACTTTGTAATTTTCTTTGATTTTAGGAATGAAAAATTGACAAGCTTTTCTACCTGATGTAGAAACAACATCCCCCACAAATAATACTTTCATAAGCCGTCTGATTCGAATTTCTTATATTTCAGCTTCAGAGGCTATAACACTTTCAAGACCGTATTTAAGATTAACAACATCTATAGAAGTTGGTTTCCTAATGTTGGTAATGGATATTTCCTTTATTTTTTTAAGTTCATCATTTATAGTTTGGATAATATTTTCCTTATCTTCAACACTAATGAGCATTCTAATAGTTTTAGGTTTGACTTCAGACGGTATAATCCCCTCAATTCCGGTTGTAAAAGCTGCAATATTTGCATTCATTTTAGCCAATATTGTTGTAATTTGTGCCAATATTCCAGGTTTATCTTCCAAAACCTTGGCTTCTATATACAATATCATAATTTCTCTCCTTATAAGGGTAAAGTTTTTATATACCGCCCTTTACCCAAGCGGTTTTCTTAATAACTACGAATAACATTGTCATATCCTAATCTTTTTAATTTATTGCTCTCTAATTGAACTTCTTCTTGAGTTTTGTATGGTCCTAATATAACCCTATATATGGTATTACCTCCTGTTATTATTTTTTCTATTTTTGGCTGCAATCCTATCGAAACTAACTGTTCTTTAATACTTTCAGCGTTTTCAAGTGATGTAAAAGAACCAACCTGAATATAATATGATTCCTGGACATTTTCTTGGAAAGTATTTTGGTTTTCATCTTTCGAATTATTATCCTCTTTTTCTTTATTAATTTCCTGTGAATTAACCTCTGTTGAATTACTCTGCGTATCATCTTCTTTACTTTCAGTAGTATTAGTAGTATTTTTTTCAGTAATGGTGTTTTTAGTTTGATTTATAGTAGTTTGATTTACTTTTTCTGTTTCACTTTGCTTTTCCTTATCTACTTGAGGAACCAAAACAAATGGTTTTTGACTATCACTATTTGTGGTAAAAGTTTTCTCTTCAATAAGAGGAGCTATCAGAGGCTTTGAGTTGGTATCATTCGTTGTATTTATTTTTTCTTTATAAAAATATTTTCCTGCATAGTATCCTAATACGGATGCTAAAACTACAGCAAGTATGATTAGTATATATCTCATTGTATTTGTTGCTTTCTTAGTTCTGCTGCTGCCATTTCCGGTGTCATTGGATTTATATATGTACCTGTTCCCCATTCAAACCCCGCAACCTTTGTCAACCTTGGAATTATCTCTATGTGCCAATGGAAATACTCTTTACTATTGGAATTTGGAGGAGCAGTATGAAGCATCATATTATAAGGAGGATTATCAAGTAATAAGTATATTTTTGATAATACTGTTTTCATCGTTTCAGCCAAATCAACAACATGATTCTTATCTATATCCTCAAATCTGTGATAATGCTTTTTAGGTATAATCCATGTTTCAAAAGGAAAAGCAGATGCAAACGGGCAAAAAGCAATAAATGAGTTATTCTCAAAGACTATTCTATCTTGGTGCCCCCTTTCTTGAGTAACTATATCACAAAATATACACCTATCCCTTAAATCATAGTATTCTTTTGCATTGTCTATTTCATTCTTTATAACTGATGGTATTATTGGAGTTGCAATGATTTGAGAATGGGGATGAAAAAGGGAAGCACCAGCATCTTTACCATGATTCTTAAAAATTATAACATACTTTATTCTCTGATCTTTAGACAGTTCTATTATTCTATCTCTGTAAGCCCAGATAATCTCCATATACAGTTCTTTAGTAACAGTTAGAGGAGTTGCAAAATGATCTTCTCCCTCAATCAATACCTCATGATAACCTACACCATTCATAAAATCATATATTCCTATACCTTTCTTATCCAAATCACCTTCAGGTTTAAGAGCAGGAAATTTATTATTAATTACTCTTATCCACCATCCAGGTCCATTCGCTATTGTCCCAGGGTTTCTGTAAGCCAAAACCTCAGGAGGAGTCATGTATTCGTTACCTGGACAAAACGGACATTTTGAAACATCACCAGGTTGATCCTGAACTTTCTGCTTGAAATCATTAGGCCTTGATGCTCTTTCAGTTGCTATTATAACCCATCTCTTCAGTATCGGATCTTTCCTAAGCTCAGGCATAAACTATTCCCCTTTCCTCTTCAAAAACATCTTGTATATAATTATACTTATCAACCCATTTCCCTTTTTACAAATCAAATTGTTCTTCAAAAAAACTTACTAACCTATTGTTTTTTATAAATTTTTCTTGAAAATTTGACAAAGATCCAAAACTTTCAAAATCTTTATCATTTCTAATAGGTAATCTTTAAACAACTTCTCTTAAATCCGTTTTAAAGAATTTTTCAAATGTTTTGTCCCAATTAAAATCTTGAATATTATTCAATTTTATTCTTTGTAAAGCAAGCATAAATTCAATTGATAGGATAATAGAAGACAAATAAGCACATTTCAATAACTTCTTGGAATTGTTTTCACTGAAACTAACAAGATCTTCCTGATTTAAACTAACTGGAAAATTTTCCATACTAATCGGTAAACAGTTATTTTTTAGCTCTACTAACAAATGAGAAGCAAGGTAATGACTTATCATAAAACCACTATTCAATCCTTCATCCACAATAATAAAATCAGGATTTAGTAAATGATTCATCCTTTGAAAAGACATATTAGCAACCTGAAAAATATGTATTTTTAAGTGATCAGATAAAGTAGATATTGTATTACCATGAAAATTACCAGCAGAAATAAATTCCTCATCTACTACTAAAGGATTATCTGTATTACTGTTTAACTCACTTTGAGCAAAATAACAAGACAAATCTAAAAGACCGTACATACTCTCCATTATCTGGGGATAACATCTGTATGAGTAAGGTGCTTGAAGCAAAGTATTCCGATCTTTAAAAAAACTATTCAAGTTTATGTAATTATTTATATCCTCAATCACTTGTCTAAAATACTTGCTAAATTTTGTTTTTTTTAGTTTTTCACTAAAATGAGAAAAATCTATATTTCCAGCAATTGAACTTACGACTATAACAAAATTAGAAAAATCAATTAGTTTCTCTATAAAAAATAGTCCGATTATAAAATTAGCCAATGAATATGAAGTTCCATTGATGAAAGCAATTGACTCTTTAGGTTTCGGATTATAATTTTCGATTATCTTTAAAAATATGTGCGAAAGGGGGATTAAATCTCCACTGGCACCAACAGAGGTATAAAAAGGAATTTCTGGTAATTCCTGATTTTCAACTAAATCTATGATTTTTTCTATCATTTCCCAACTAATCCCACTGTATCCTATAAGTAACTGTCTCAATCTAATCAATAGAGTAAGAAAAACAACAAAATCATTAATTTTCTTTCCATATCCTGCAGTATGCGAGTAAATTAGATTACACTGCAATTCCTGTAGTTTATTATCAGAAATTATTTTATTAAAAAGTTTTCCAAAGCCAGTATTTATCCCATAAACCGGTTTATCTATCCTTTCAACTTTTCGGCGTACAGAATTAATTTTTTCTTTTATATTATTGGGAACAAAAATTTTTACTCTTTCAAAACTACCCTTTTCAAAGTAATTAGAAATTATATTTAATATAGTTTCCAAATTTAGGTTGGCAACATCAATAAGGATAGATTTTCTACTATTTTGAAAGGCTTTTTTATCCATTTTTCCACGTCTTCCTTCTTTGTTTTTCCAGTTAAAGTGAGTATAAACTTAATTTTCATACTGTCAGCACAGAGAAAATCCACCAAACTATCTCCTATAAAATAACTATTCTCCACGTCCACCGAAAATCTTTCTATTGCTTTCTTAAGCATCCAATTTTTAGGTTTTCTACACCTGCAATTCTCCTCTTCTTTATGAGGACAAAAATATAAAGCACTAAGATTAAAACGATTTACTAAATACATAGATAAATCAACAAAAAATCTGTAATTCACAATTCCTTTGTTAATACCAGATTGATTAGTTATTACGATAAATTTGTAGTATTTTTTATGTTTTTCCCAAAAATCTACAAAACTTTCTAATACTTCGAATTCGTGTATATTTTTTACGTAATCATTTTCTAAGTATTTATTTATAACTCCGTCTCTATCTAAGAATACGCATCTATATATAGTTTCTACCACCACCAATAATTCCAACCAAAGTTATACCAACATGGGCTATAAAAGTATGAGTAATACATTGGATAATAAAAAGGATAACTATAAGGCATCAAACCACCCAAAGCTAATCCCGTTAATAAGCCCAATCCACCAACAGCCAAATATTTCCACAAATTACTTCCAGTTCCCTGAGTATAAGAAGCTTGATTTATATAAGTTGGATTATAAGTTGCAGAAGGACCATAAAATGGGTTTATTCCTTGTTGCATTTGATAAAACGGATTTTGGACAAAAGGATTCTCATTTCCAACAGGAGGAACTATTTTTGAATTATCAATACCTTGGTTAACAATTACAAAATCATTTGGATTTTTAACATCAGCATTATTAACATCTTGAGTTTGATTAGTTTGAAATTGGTTATTGGTTTGGACTTGATTTGTGTTTATTTGATTAGTTCCCAGCTTTTTTATTTCTGTCATAACATCACCCCCCAGGGTATTACAAATGGTATGTAAGGAACAAAAGGTATAGGGAAACACCAAAAATAAGGACTAAATAAAAACGGAAAATAAAAATTATAAAAATTATAATAATAAGGGAAAGAAAAATTCCCCTCAAACTTGTTATTGTATGTTACAGGCTCATTGTAATTATTATTTATTATATAAACATTATTGGCGTTTATCTCTACGTTTTCACCTTTTATTCCTATTTGTTCTACTTTAGGTTTATAAAAAGTAGGTGGCGTTTGATTTTTAAATTGATTTACTGGATTTATACTCATTTTTACTCCACCTACTTTTTATTTATTCTTTCTTATCTTTTTCTCCTTTATTAGTTATTTTTTCTTTATTTTTGCTTGTTTAATACCTACGACATTATCAAACATTTGAAAATCATTAACTTTAGCATCCATATTATTAGCTTTTACTCCAACTGTATTTTCATTAATAACCACTTTATCTCCTTTAACAAATACATTCTCACCAACAATACCTTTTTGATTAGAAGATATAACAACTGTTTGTCCTTTTACAGAGGCAACATTTTCTCCCTTAACACCGGTTTCATTTCCTGTTATGTTAATGACTCCATCACTTTTCAAACCAAGATTTTTAGAATCTACACCAGTGGTATTATTAGAAATCGTAGTAGATGTAGTACTTTTAAGACCCACATTTGACGCCTTTATTCCAACTTTGTTAGAAGAAATATTCAATTCAGCAGTATTTGTTGATAAATTAACAGTATCAATACCCTTATCATTTAAAGTAATATCAAGCTTTCCACCTTCTATCTTTACAGTTTTACCTTTTATTCCAACATCATTATTTTTTATAAGGACGTTTCCAGCTTGTATGTTTATTTTTCCTCCAACTATTCCTGCCATAACTTTTAACACCTCCATTATGAATATATCACAATTTTTAAATGAATAAAAATCCCAAAAATTGAAAGCCAGTTTTGTTAAAATTTTGTAAAAAATATTTTTTGCAAAAATAAAAAAATGTTTAAAAAAACACGTTTAAAAAAGGAAAGAAAAATGTTTTGATTAAAAATATAAATAGTTATAAGAAAAAAGAGAAAGCAAAGGAGAAAAAATATGCATGATTTGAACTTAATAACTCAAAATGCAGAAAAATATAAATATTATTTACAAATAAGAAATGAAAATCCCAAAATAATTGATCAAATCCTTGAAATTAACCGCAAAAGGAAAGAATTAATTTCCACTATAAACAATTTGAGAAGTCAAAAAAATTCTATATCCGAAAAAATAGGAAGAAAACAATATTCAAATGAGCAAGAAAAACAGGAATTGATAAATGAATCAAACAAAATAGATCAAGAGATAAAAAATTTGGAGCCGGTTCTTAATGAAATAGAAGAAAACTTAAAAAATATCTTACTAAATGTCCCAAATATTGTTAGTCCTGATGTACCAGTAGGAAAGTCATCCGATGAAAATGTAGTAGTTTATGAAGAAGGAGAAAAACCAGCATTTGATTTCGAGCCTTTACCTCACTGGGAAATAGCCGAAAACATAAGTATTATCGATTTTGAAAGAGGGGTAAAACTTTCAGGTTCCCGATTTTACATAATGAAAGGTAAATTAGCTAAACTTCAAAGAGCTTTAATAAATTTTTTCCTTGATTTTCACATAGAAAAACATAACTACAAGGAACTTTATGTTCCGTTCATAGTAAAAAGACACTGTTTAGAAGGAGCAGGACAACTACCAAAATTTGAAGACAATCTTTACAAAGATAGTGAAGATGATATGTGGTTAGTCCCGACAGCAGAAGTTCCCCTTACTAACATATATAGAGACGAAATATTACCAGCAGATGTTCTACCCCTTTATTACGTTGCATATACACCATGTTTTAGAAAAGAAAAAATAGCAGCAGGTAGAGATGTAAGAGGAATAAAAAGAGGTCATCAATTTGATAAAGTAGAGCTATATAAATTCGTCCTACCTGAAAATAGCGATTATGAATTAGAAAAATTAGTCCAAGATGCATGTGATATTTTAAGAGCATTAGAATTAAATTATAGAGTCGTTAAACTATGTAGTGGGGATTTGGGATTTGCTGCTGCAAAAACATACGACATAGAAGTATGGGCAGCAGGATGCAAAGAATGGTTAGAAGTAAGTTCTTGTAGCAATGTGCTCGATTTCCAAGCAAGAAGAGCAAATATAAGATTCAAAAGGACACCTACATCAAAACCTGAATTCATACATACTCTCAACGGCTCAGGATTGGCACTACCACGAGTAGTAATAGCAATATTAGAAAATTATCAACAAAAAGACGGAACAATAAAAATCCCCAAAGTCCTTCAACCATATACAAAATTTGATAAAATAGAAATGCATTGGAAATACTAATAATGAATATAGAAGTTTTATATTTAGAAAAACCACAATCGGTTATAGATATTGAAAAAATTGAAAAAGAAGTTATAGATTTCGAAAAGTTTTTTGAATACTGTTTTGGATATAGATTAAAATCAATTCAAAGAAATTATGCAAAGAGATTTTTTGCAAACTTTTCATTTTCCGTAGTAGCACCAACAGGAACAGGTAAAACAATACTTGGTTTATTTCTCGCTTTCTATAACTCCTTTGTAAAACAAAATAAAAGCCTGCTTATTTTTCCAACCCAATTATTAGTTAAACAATCATACGACATCTTTAACAAATACTTACCAAGAATAGAAGAATATATTAAAAGAAAAATCGGGGAAGAAGAGTATTTGTTTTTTCTTAGTTTCGAAAATAAAAATAAAAAAGAAGAAAAAATAAGCAGAATAAGTAATTGTAAATTACTTTCCATAACGAACCAATTTTTGTCAAGAAGGTTTGATTTAATAGAAAATAAATATGATTACATTTTCGTAGATGATTTAGATAGTATTTCAAAGGGATCAAAAAATACTATAAGAATCCTTAAATTGTTAGGTTTTAACCAAAAAATCATCGATTTAGCGAAACAATCCTCCTTCGAAGTATCACCAGAATTAGCAAGTGAAATAGAGCAAGTGAAAGATAAAATAGGAGTTTTAGTCATATCTTCTGCAACACTGAGAAAAGGAATAAACAGCATATTATTCAGGAAATTACTAAATTTTGACATAGGTAGCTCAATAAATTTCGTAAGAAATATAGACGATGTTTTTATCGGCAAAAAAGATATTGAAAAATTAAAGAGTATTTTAGAACAGATGGGCCCAGGAGCTATAATATTCACAACATCTCAAGAAGAAGCACAGATGTTAGAAAAAATTATACCAAACAGTAAGTTCATTACTTCCAAAAACATAAAAAAAATAGATGACTTAATCGATATATACGAAGAATTTATTGATGAAGACATTTTTACAGAAAATGAAAACGAAAATAACGAAGAACAATCAAATAATGAAGATACCGAAACAGAAGAATTTATTGAATCTATCAATGAGAACATAAACTATCTTATAGGTATTGCATCTCCTTATAGTATTTTAGTGAGAGGATTAGACTTACCATATAAAATAAGGTACGTAGTATTTTGGGGAATACCAAAAAGGAAAATCGACTTAAAAAATTTAGACAACTATAGAAATCTATACCCTATTCAAAAATTACTATCAAACATTTTTTTCAAAAGAAAAATGGTTTCATTGGAAAAAATAAAAGAATTCATCAATAACATAGAACAACCCAAAATTATTTCTTCCTTTGTTATCAAAGATAACTTTTTGTATTCAATAGATATAAAAACATACTTACAAGCATCAGGAAGATGTTCACGCATAACCCCAAATGGTATAACAAAAGGTGTTAGTTTTATTTTTGATGATGAAATATTTCTCGAGCCATTCTCTAAAAACGCTTACTTCAACAATTTTGAAGTAAAACAAGAAATAGATATACAAAAAACAAAAGAAGAAATAGATGCAACGAGGAAAAAAGACATTTCAAACAATGGTTTTGAATTAGATTTTAAAACCTATTTAATGATAGTAGAAAGCCCTACGAAAGCAAAGCAAATTGCACAAATGTTTGGGACTCCTGGGATAACAAAAATAGGAAATGTCCAAGCTTTTGAAGTTCTAAGCCCCATTGGAGTATTAATTATTATTCCCTCTTTAGGACATGTCACAGAACTTGCTGTAGATAAAGATATTAATATAGAAGGGAACAACATATACAACGTTATTATAAATAAAAACGGAGAAATAAAAGAAGTAAAAACTTTATACTGCTCGATAAAAAAATGTAAAAATTGCAATAAAACCTTTGCATCTATATCTTCAAAATGTATATATTGTTCATCGTCGGAAATAGTAAGTAGTTTAAACAACGTTATAAGCTTAAAAACTCTAAGTTATTTTGTTGATGGAGTCTTGGTTGCCACAGATCCTGATAGTGAAGGAGAAAAAATATCTTTCGACCTTATAAATCTAATTAATCCACAAAATCATAGCAGAATAGTTTTTAATGAAATAACAAAAAAAGCAATTATAAAAGCTTTAAGTAATCCTATAAAAATAAGGAGAGAGTTAGTTAATGCTCAACTCATAAGAAGGATAGAAGACAGATGGATAGGGTTCGCACTAAGTAAAATTCTACAAGAAGAGATGGAAGATTATAATATTTCTGCAGGTAGGGTCCAAAGCCCAGTCCTACACTGGATCACTGAAAAATACAAAGAATATAACGATAAGAAAAAATTTGCTATAGTAGAAGATTTTAACATACAGTTCATTAATTCAGAAATCAAAGGAGTAGCAGAATTAGAAATAAAAATTATAGATGAATACTGGCAAAAAATCAATATACTTCCTTTTAATACTTCAGACATACTAATATTTGCTAATAATGTCCTAAAACTTAACTCCCAAGAGACTATGAAAATTTTACAAAAATTATTTGAAAATGGACTTATAACTTACCACAGAACGGATAGCTACTACATATCTGATCAAGGAATAAACATAGCTAAAGAAATATATAATAAAAAAGGATTTTCTTTCAATTATAGGACATTTGGAGAACCACATGCACATGAAGCAATAAGAATAACAAAACCATTAGAACCAGAAGACATAAAGATATTCTACCAAGATAAACTTTCTCCTCAAGATTTCAGAGTATATGAAATGATATTCAGGAGATTTTTAGCTTGCTTTTCCGGAGAAAATAAAGTAAAAATAGCAAAATACAAATTTATATTAAGACAAGAAGAAAAGATAAGTGAATTAGAACAAGAAAGAATTGTAGAAGTAGATGGCTTAGGATTTGAAATATTTCCATATCTTTCCTATAAAGGACAAAAATTAGAAGAAGGAAAACATAAAGTAAAGGTAAGGAATATAAAAAAACCAACAACCATGCTTTACTCACAAGCAGATATAATTAAAATGATGAAAGAAAAAGAAATAGGAAGGCCATCAACCTACGCTTTTACAATACAAAAACTACTATCCAGAGCATATGTAATCGAAAAATTTAACAGATTAATCCCAACCAAAAAAGGAATTAAAGTAGATCAAATACTAACAGAAAAATATTACTCTTTTGTTAATGAACAAAGAACAAAGGAATTATTAAAAAAGATAGACGAAGTAGAACAAAATATTAAAGAACCCATTAATGTAATAAAGGAATTGTTAGAAGAAACCCAACTATTCATACATACCCCATAATCACACAAAACATAAAAATACTTTTTTGTTAAACGCTAAGTAAAAAGGAAAGAATAATTGATTGTCAAAGAATTTTATTGATGAATATTATATCAATTGAAGGAGCAGATGGAAGTGGAAAGTCAACAATATCATCCATTTTATATAACAAACTTAAAAGTTCAGGAAAAAATGTGGAAAAATATCACGAACCCTTATTTTTTACCGAAGAAATCTATAATACAGACATAAGTAATTCAAAATATCTTTTCCTCCTTTTTCTAACATCTCGAAAAAAACTAATTCAAAACATAAAGTCCGAAAAAAATAAAATTTTAATTTTTGATAGATATATTGATAGCACAGTTGTATATCAAGTCCTATTTGAAAAAGTTATAGATTTTAATACATTTATTCATTTACATAAGGAAATAATCTTTGAAGGTAAAGATCTTTTTCCAGATATAACTTTCATTCTAGAAGCAAATATCGATGATCTAAAACAAAGAATAATACAAAAAAATAGGTCAAAACTTTTTGATAAATCAAATATTGAATACATACAAGACTTGTATAGGAAATTACCATACTTATTTTCTAACCGTATTTTTTACTTTTTTAACACATCAGAAAATAGTCCAGAGTATGTAGCAAACCAAATAGTAAAAATTATAAACCAAAAAATATTAATCGGAGGTAAGAATGGTATATAAAAACATAAAAAAATTATTTCACTCAAAAATTTTAAAAATATTACTAACAATTCTTTTTTATTTTTCCTTAGTATCATTTACAGACAATTATGGTAATGTGATAGAGATAATTCCGCAAGCTTCAAAAAACCAGGTTAACTTAGGAGAAACCTTTTACTTAACGATTAATATAAACTTTAAAAGTCCTTCCAAAACTGCTTGGTATGTAGAAGATAACTTTAAATTAATGAAGATTGAGGAATTTCTTAATAATTTCACAGTTATATCTCGTTCAGTTGAAAGAAAACTAACCCAAACTAACGATTACGATATAATGGATTTAACCTATACTTATGTTTTACAAGCAAGACAAGTTGGAGACTTCACATTAAAAGATATAGGTTTGCTTTACACGATAAACTCTAACAATCAAAAAATTAGTAAATTTGCTCCAATGGATAATAGTAGATCCATAACGATAAAGGTTCTTTCTTCAACTCTTCCCCCACAGCCACAGCCACAACCTCAACCACAACCTCAACCACAGCCTCAACCACAACCTCAACCACAGCCTCAACCACAGCCGCAGCCGCAGCCTCAACCACAGCCGCAGCCGCAGCCTCAACCACAGCCGCAGCCGCAGCCTCAGCCATATCCTCAACCTCAACCATATCCTCAACCTCAACCATATACAACAACACCACAAACAACATCTCCAACTATAAATCCACCAACAACAGATCAACCAGAAAATAATATCATAAATATCGCATTGATAATACTTGCAGCAATAATAGGATTGGTTATAATAGGTGTATCACTTTATTGGTTATACAAAATATTAAGCAATAATCCACAAACAATAGAAAAACAAGAAAGTCAAGAAACTGTAATGACAGTAGATAAATTTTCATCACAAGCAGAAAATTTAATAGAAAAAATAAACCCCATAGATTATTCAAAAATAAATTTTAATACCAAATTAGATGAAATTCAAAAAAGTTTGAAACTAAAAAAATATAATCAATTATCAAACGATTTAGTAATAGTAGGACAATACTTGATAAACAAAATTAACAAAATAACAAATCAAACAAATTTCAGGGATTCATTAGAAAAATTGTATTTCATAGGAAGGAATGATATAGCAGAAGAATTTGTTGATACATATAATAAAATAATTGAACTATCGTATTATGATAATGATGAAACAGGATTATTCAAGATTTCAGAATCGGATTTAGAAAATAAAGTTAATTTGATCGTAGACAAATTAAGACACCTAAACAGTATGATAAATACTTTGAAAGTTTAATAAATCATTTTTGATCAAATGATAATAAAGTTCTTAACCATCTTTCCTCAATTGGTGCATTCTTTAATTGATAATCTTTCATCAATGAAAAGGGCCAAAAAAAGAACAAATATAGAATTCCAAGTAATAAACATAAGGGATTTTGCACAAGATAAACACAAACAAATCGACGATTACGCTTATGGTATTGGCAAAGGAATGATTTTAAAGTTCGATGTTTTGTATAGGACACTTGAGGAAGCAAAAAAAAATTTAAAAAATCCTTACATAATATTACCATCTCCAAGAGGAAAAATAATAAATAAAAAAATGGTTAAGGAGTTAGTTTGTAAAGAAGAATTAATTTTTATATGTCCAAATTACGAAGGAGTAGATGATAGAATTCTTAGATTCATAAATGAAGAGATATCAATAGGAGATTATGTTATAAGTTCTGGCGAATTGGCTTCATTCGTAATTTTAGAAGCAATTATAAGATACAAAGACGAAAAAGTAGTAAATAGAGATAATTTGATAGATGATAGTTTCAATTATATGGGATTTGATTTTCTTTTAGAAGCAATGCAATACACAAGGCCTCGAGAGTTTACAGTAAATGGTATATCAATAAAAGTCCCATCAATATTATTTTCAGGCAACCATCAAAAAATAAAAGAATTCTTATTAGCAGAATCTATAGAGATAACAATACACAAAAAACCAGGATTATTCAAATCTTTTCTTAATAAATACGAAAAAAAGATAGATAAAAAAATTCTCTTTGAGGCAGTAATGAATAGCGTAATACCTTCATGATACTACTTTTGTTTAAATCCAAAATTGCTCTGGAAATAGAAGACAATAGCTTTGAAGAAAATACACTCTTTGTCGTTAAATTAAAAAATTCCTATTTCTTAGGAATGCCAATAAAATACAATCTACAAAACAACATACCAAGAAAGATAATAAAACTCAAAAAAGTAAACATAGTGGATAAATTGAAAATCAATAATCTAAATCTTATAACCAAAACTTTCTTAAGATTAATAAAATACTTTAACGATGAAAAAGCAATGATAAGGTATCTTTATTTAGGGTTGGAAAAGATAATCCTTACGTTGGTAAAATTTGAGCAAATTTTAAAAATCGAAACAAGCGGAATTATCAACGTATCGGAAAACGATAAAATAAAAGATAATAGAAAAAGTAAAATAAAGTTAGTAGAACATAATTACTTAGAAAACAAAACTACGATAAAAATATTAGTTAAAAGTATATCAAAACAAAACCTAAAAAAAATAAAAAGAAAGTTAGAAAAGAAGATAAACAAAAAGAGAATAATAAAATACCAAATAGATTATTACTTTGAATTGGGAAATCAAATTTTGTTCGATTTAATTAACCTTATGAAGAAAAACCAAAAATTATTAATAGTAAATGACTTAGAAAAAATAGAAAGAGAAAAAATAGAAGAGAATTGTTTAGATAAGAGTGGAAAAATTTGGAAAGAAAATGACATAATAGATTTAGGTAACGATTTTTTTGTTTTTCCAATGTTTGGTATAATACTGTCAGAATTTTTCTCAGAAATTATCATAACAAATTATTCTAAACAAGTGATAAAATTAATAAAAATACCGTTAAAAAGTAAAATAATTGTTGACCCCAATAATAAACTATTATCCTTGCTTTTCAAAGATAGGATAGAAAAATGTGATAAAGAGTTTCTGATAAATTCTTTCGAAATTATAAAGTCAAAGTTGATATTTGATAATTTTACATTAAATGAATTAAAAGAATATCTTTACAGTAATAGAAAATCAAAATTAGTTATTTTTTCTTTTTTTGATAGTTTTCAAAAGTTTTATTGTGATTACTGTGGAAATATTCCTTATTGTGAGATGTGTAATGAAAAGTTGAAAGTTGATAAAAAGTCAAAAGAGGGAAAAATCAGATTAGTTTGCCACAAATGTAAAGTTAAGTATGATACATTTAACTGTCAATATTGTGGGAAATATAGATGGAGATTATGGGTAAGAAATTACAAAGAAGAGTTTAAAGATTTTGAAAAAATATTTATTGGGAATAATGATGCAAAGTTCGTACCAACAAATTTTTCGTGTTTTGTTCCTAAGAATGAAAAAATAATCTTCATTATCGATTATTTTTCACTTTACAAACCATTTATAATCAAGGAGCTTAATATTTGGTATATTCTTTTAAAAATAGTTAATGAGACAAAAGTTGAAAACATATTATTTATGAATGCTGAAGAGTTCAATGTATTTGATTACTTTAAGAATTTCATTTACAGCCCCGACGAAGTTTCCAAAAGGATAGAAGAATTAATAGAATTAGAAAGAAGAATAAGATTAGTAAAAAATTAAGTTTTCGAGCTTAATACTTTTTACTGTTTTTTCAACTATATACAACATCCAGTAAAATACCTTTGGTGTTAAATTAAATAATATTCTTTATCAGTATTTTCAATAATAAAAAGGTAAGGTAGACTTGAATTTGTAAATATAAAATGTAGGGAATTTTGTAAAATTTTGGGGAATGTCAATTATAATGAAAAAGCTACCAATTGGTATAAGCAGTTTTGAAGAAATAAGAACTGAAGGTTACTACTACGTCGATAAAACACATTTTGTAAAAAAATTAGTTGATGAAGGAAAATATTATTTTTTATCTCGTCCCAGACGCTTTGGTAAAAGCCTTTTTGTTGATACTCTAAAATCTGCCTTCGAAGCAAAAAAAGAATTATTTACAGGGTTGTATCTCGAAAACAACTGGAATTGGAACCAAAATTATCCAGTTATTAGAATTTCTTTCGCAAAAGATACATTAAGTGTTGATGACTTAAAAAATAGGATCAGCTCAATACTAAAGGAAAAAGCAACACAAGAACACATAGAAATAGAAGAAAGCAAAAGCATAGGAACAATGTTAGAAAATTTAGTCAAAAAACTATATACAAAAAATAATAAAAAAGTAGTACTATTAGTAGATGAATACGATAAAGCTATTTTAGATAACATAGAACATAGAGAAAAAGCAGAAACTATCAGAAAAGAATTGAAAGAATTCTACTCTGTATTAAAAGACCTTGATCAATATTTAAAGTTTGTCTTTATTACAGGAATAAGCAAGTTCGCCAAAATCTCTCTTTTTAGGGGTTTTGGGGCCCCGGTTTGTGGGTTAAACCAATTAGAAGATATTAGCCTAAACCAAGAATATGGCGATATATGCGGATACACTGAAAAAGAATTATTGTTTACATTTGGAGAAAGAATAAAGGAACAAGAGATAGAAGGCATACGAAACTGGTATAACGGCTACTGGTGGTTAAGTAGCAAAATTTACAATCCTTTCGATGTCTTGCTTTATTTAAAAAATAAATCTTATAGCAGCTATTGGTACGAAACTGGAAATCCTGAAGTATTAATAAAACTCATAAAACATAATAAGTACGAAATTCCTAATTTGGAATTGATGTTGTCTGAAGAAGACTTAAACAGAGTTGATGTAGACAAAATAAGCATAGAAGCTTTAATGTTCCAAACAGGATATTTAACAATACACAAAGTAAAAGAAGAATACAGTAGAAAGTTTTATAAATTAAAATTTCCCAATAAAGAAGTACAAATTAGCTTTAATGAAAACTTGTTAAGAGAGTTCTTAAAAGATTGGAAAGGTGAAGATAGTGAAATCAATCCTTTACGAAAAGCTTTGGAAAATTTTGATACACAAGAAATAGAATTTAGAATTAATAAACTCCTTGAAAATATACCCTATGATTTATATGGAAACGATGAAAAAAGTATAAAATCATTCCTGTATGTTTATTTGTATTCTACAGGATTTGAATGTAATGCAGAATTGCATACCAAATTGGGAAGAATTGATATTATTCTTAAGACTCCCAACAAAAAAATATACATTTTCGAAATTAAGATAGATAAAGATGAAGAAAAAGCACTAAAACAAATAAAAAATAAAGAATATTATGCTAAGTATACTTTAGAAGAAAATGTAATAATATGTGGAATGAATTTTAATACTAAAAAAAGAAAAATGTATTATATGTGGGAAACTATACAATAAGTACTCAGAAAGGTGGTTTATATGAAAAAGCTACCAATTGGTATAAGCAGTTTTGAAGAAATAAGAACTGAAGGTTACTACTATGTCGATAAAACACATTTTGTTAAAAAATTAGTTGATGAAGGGAAATACTATTTTTTATCTCGTCCCAGACGCTTTGGTAAAAGTCTTTTCGTTGATACTTTAAAATCTGCTTTCGAAGGAAAAAAAGAATTATTTACAGGGTTGTATCTCGAAAACAATTGGAACTGGAACCAAAATTATCCAGTTGTAAGGTTTTCTTTTGATGGAGGTAAAGTAGAAAACAAGCAAGAAATGAAAAAGTATATCAATTCAATAATAAGATTTTGGAGTAGGAATTATGAAGTAGAAATAGAAGAGAAACTATACTATTCTATGTTAACAGAACTAATTTATAAAATATACAAAAAAACAGGAAAAAAGGTAGTTTTACTGATAGATGAATATGACAAACCAATATTAGACAACATAGAAAAAAAGGAGATTGCAGAAGAAATAAGAGAAGTATTGAAAGGATTTTATCAAACCATCAAAGGTTTAGATCAATATTTAAAGTTCGTCTTTATTACAGGAATAAGCAAGTTCGCCAAAATCTCCCTTTTTAGTGGATTAAACCAATTAGAAGATATAAGTTTAATAAGTGAATATGGAGATATATGTGGATATACAGAGGAAGAATTATTAAAAGTATTTGGAGGTTTGATAAAAGGAGATAAAGAGTTAGAGAAGATAAGAGAGTGGTATAATGGATATTGCTGGCTGGCTAGTAAAATATACAACCCTTTCGATATATTGTTGTATCTAAAATCAAAAAGGTTTGTGCCATACTGGTATAAAACAGGTACTCCTGAATTATTGATAAAACTAATTAAACAAAATAATTACGATATCTCTGGAATAGATAACATTGAAATTATCGAAAGTGCCTTAGATAAATTCGACATCGATCAAATCTCTATTGAAGCTCTAATGTTTCAAACTGGATACCTAACTATCCATACTTACAAAGATACCCTTACAGAAAGAAAGTATAAGCTAAGATTCCCTAATAAGGAAGTTGAGTATAGTTTTGGCATAACCATATTATCTCAGTTAATGAAAGTAGATAAAATTGATCTAGAATTATCAAGCAAATCCGAAGAACTTCAAAATGCTTTAATCAATGAGAATTTAGAAAAATTAAAAGATCTATTAGAAAGTTTATTAAGAAGTATTTCTTATGAATGGTACGACCGGAGTGAAAAAAGTTTTGGGAGTGCAGTTTATGGATTCCTATACTCCACTGGCTTTGAATGTATCACCGAAAAACATACTAACAAAGGCAGAATGGACCTACTTGTCATTACACCTAACAAGAAAAAGTATATATTTGAACTTAAAATAGTAAGTCAAGACCAAAAAGGTAAATCTATTCAACAGGTTATTCAAAAAGAATATCACAAAGGTATTGAAGAAGCTCATATTATAGGCATAGAATTCAACCCTCAAACTCGAAACTTCTTTATCTTTTCACAATAAATATTTCATTTACATTTGTAGGATTTGTTTTTTCACATCTTTAAATATAAAATAGATAAGTTAGTATTCGAAAGGTGGTTTATATGAAAAAGCTACCAATTGGTATAAGCAGTTTTGAAGAAATAAGAACTGAAGGTTACTACTATGTCGATAAAACACATTTTGTTAAAAAATTAGTTGATGAAGGGAAATACTA
>JAUQQQ010000019.1 GCA_030549815.1 bacterium
AAAATATCGGCAAAAAAATAGAAAAAGATGTGATAGAAAATAGACTACCCTTATCAGAAGCACTCAAAAAAAATAACGTAATACCTAATCATTTATACTATATTTTACAAGCAGCAGAACAAAGTGGAAAAATAGTTGAAATTCTAAAAGCATACCATCAAATTATCGAAAATCAAATAAAAATAGAAAACGAACTAAAAGTATATAAATTATATTTCATTTTTATAAATATTCTAACAATCATAGGCGTTGTTATTTTTTATTTCATTTTTAATAACATCGTTACAAAGTTGGTAGAAGATAGAACTGGAGGTTTTTTTACAATTCTTAATTTTATTCACTCTCTTCTTAGTCCAATAAATATTTTCATCTTTGTATCACTTATGATTTTATTTACAATAATACTTAGCTTTCGAAACTTCATAGTTGATATGGTAGAATATTACATATTTGGTACCCCATACAGAAGAATAGTTTTTTCACAAATAATGAATATATTAGGTAATTTAATAAATGCGGGAATACCGATACAATCTGCATTGTTCATTTCTATTTCAACTGTAGAAAACAACGCTTTCCAATCAGCCCTCAATTCTTACTTTTCAAAAGTAACAAATAATTATAAAGAGATAAACACAGAGATAATATCAAAAATCTTTGATGTTTTCCCAGAAGATTATCGTTTAATTCTAAAAAATTCCTTTTCAACAGGAAATTTAGATATCGAACTCTTAGAAATATCAGAAAAGCTATACAAAGAATCATCAAAAAGCTTAAAAAACAAAATCATACTCTTGATGATAATAATTATATCAATTTTTCTTCTAATATTGGGAGGAATAATCGTAATTAGCTTCTTAAGTATATATACCCCATTATTAGAAGGCATAAATTGAAAAAATAAATGGATATCACAAATTTACTTTTAGATAAACGCTTCGTAATAATCTTCGTCATTACTTTCTTCGTATATTGTTTAGGCATTATTGCAGGTTCAATAAGATTTGCAGGGATAAAAACAAAACTCATAACCACTTCTTTTTCAATAGCCAACGTTGTTTTCTTAATTTCAAGATTATCAAATCTAATACAAACCCCATTTTTAGGGTCTATGGCAGATATAGCATTCAAAGAAAATAACTTAGAAATCCTTAAACTTAAAATTCATTTAATAATCTTTGCAAGCACTCTTGGATGCATAGCAGGTCTACTTTTATTTACAACGTTTGAAAAAATATTCATAAAATGGATAGAAATATTCGATAGAAGAAAAAGCATGATAAAAACATTCTTAACATCTTTCAATATAAAAACCATACATTTCATCTTTAAATCAATAGATAAACCAAGATTTTTTCTGGATAAAGAATATTTGAAGAGGGTTCCGTTAGTAGTGACAGTATCATCAATATTAATAAATGCCTTTTGGACAACAGGTGTTTTATCAGCTATTTATGCCAGTGTAATGGTTCCAGAATTTGCAAGAACAGCGACAATACTTTCAGGAATCGTCAATGGTATAGCCACAGTTTTATTTACTATATTCCTCGACCCCGTTGTCGCTAACATTACAGATAAAGTTTATAACAAGGAAGAAAAAATAGAATACCTTTATAACGTTATGTGGGTTATAATCATAGGGACGATAATTGGCACAATCTTAGCACACTTAGTATTCTACCCAGGAGCATGGATAATATCAGTAATTACAACTATATTCTCAAAAATATAGGAAAAATGCTATTTAATAGAGAATCCTATAAATAGGTATGTTAAGGAGATTAAGAAAAAACAAACATATAATAAATCTGGTTTCAAATGTAAATCTAAATGTGCAAAATTTTATTTACCCTCTCTTCATAGTGGATGGAAAAAATAGAAAAGAAGAAATACCCTCAATGAAAGGCATCTTCAGATTTTCCATAGACAAGGTAATGAAAGAAATAGAAGAATGTTTGAATTTAGGAATAACCAATTTTCTGTTATTTGGGGTAGAAGAAAGAAAAGATGAGTTAGGGACGTGGGCATATAGAAACGACGGAATTATACCAACAGCAATAAAAACGATAAAAGAAAAATTTTATGAAGCCGTTTTATTTGCTGATGTTTGTTTGTGTCAATATACAGCAAGTGGGCAATGTGGAGTAGTTGTAAATGATTATGTAGACAATTCAAAAACCCTGGAATTACTCAATAAAATTTCAATTGTTTATGCTCAAGCAGGAGTAGACTTTGTTTGCCCAAGCTCCATGATGGATTTCCAAGTAAAATCAATAAGGGAAGCACTGGATAAAAATGGCTACGAAAATGTAGGTATAATGAGTTATTCAACAAAATTCAATAGTGCTTTCTATGGGCCATTTAGAATCGCCGCAGATTCCGCACCTAAAATCGGAGATAGAAGCTCTTACCAATTGGATTATAAAAATCCAAACTTAGCAATATTAGAAACATTAAAAGACGTAGAAGAAGGAGCAGATATAGTAATGGTAAAACCTGCATTAGCTTACCTTGATATAATTAGCAAAATAAAAGAAAGAATACTCATACCTTTAGCAGCTTATAACGTAAGCGGAGAATACACGATAATTGTTAATTCACAAATGGATACAGAAAAACTTATGTTAGAAGTGCTACTTGCCATAAAAAGAGCAGGCGCTGATATTATCATATCCTATTTTGCAAAAGATTTTGCAAAAATACAAAAAATTTTATAAAATCTTTTGTTTGATAAACTTCTTGATCTTATCCAATGCCGATCGATGCAACTGATTAACCCTCTGTTTTGACAAGTTCATTTCTTGTGATATAACAGCCAACTTTTTATTTTCAAAATATGTTTTTTTCATTACATTTCTTTCATTATCATTCAATACATTTTCAATAGCTTGAGATATCAGTAATAATATTTCGTTATTTTCAAAATTATCTTCAACCTTTTCATTATCACTTATTTTTTCATGAATAGACCTCGATTTCTCCTTCTCCTGATTTATAGAAACCATGTTTCTGTATGACAGACTTATCATCATCTTTAATACATCTTCTTTCTTCCCATCGGATATTTTCTTCAGTATTTTCAGTTGATTTCTTAAAGATATGTTCATGTATTTAGAAAATTCCTCTTTTATGTATAAAGTTACCATTTTGCTCAAAAACGAAACAAAAGGAACATTTTTGGTATGATCATAATTTTCTATTGCCTTAATCAAACAGAAAGAGGATATACCGAATATTTCTTCTTTATCAAGATTTAAAAAATCACTATACTTTCTGTATATTCTTAAACCTATAGAAAAACAGTAGTTCAAATATTTTTCAATAAGAGCATCCCTTGCTTCCAAATTGTATCTTTCTTTAAATTCTATCCAAAGTTCCAATTCGTCCATTATATTACCTTTTCCATTAATGTTTCAAAATTTTGGGTATATAGATTTTCTCTTAAACTGCTATCACCCCATAAAATATCGATAGGCATCTTTTCATATTCATATTCATACGGAGGGTCTATAAATTCAAAATTATCAGGATACAGATCAGAAACAGATTTCAAAACTATTAAACAAGTTTTTACTGAATGGAATTTCTTTTTATCCGTAATAACCATTTTCAAACCATTACAAACTTGATCTTTGTATTTGTCAAAAGTAGGTTTAAATCTATGGTATAGGAATTCAACACCTTCTACATTATACTTCTTTTTGTAATATTCTATTCTTTTTTTTAGTTTAATTTCGTTAATAAATGGAGCTCCAAAAACTTGGAAAGGATAAGTTGTGCCTCTACCTTCACTTATGTTAGTTCCTTCCAACAAGCAAAATCCAGGATAAAAAAATGCCGACTCGATAGAGGGAATGTTAGGAGAAGTAGGAATCCATTTTAAACCTAACTCTTCCCAATCTAAAGAATCATCAAAATCACCCTTTATAACATTAACATTTTCAAAATCCTGTAAAATAGAGCCAATTGTTAATCCATGTCGGTTGTATATTTCTTTCATACCAACAAAAGAAAAGTATTCTTTTTTGAGTCTAACTCCCTCAATTTTATTACCCAACGGATTTGGTCTATCAAAAACAACAACATCTATCCCAGTTTTACAAATTAGTAAAGATGTCCAAACATAAGTATAATACCTTGCTCCCACATCTTGTATATCTATAAAAACTACGTCTATATCACTTAGCTTACTTTTATCAACAAAATAACCATCCTCATACAAGCTAACAACAGGTATATTCCAAATATCATCGTAATAGCTTTGGAAAGCAATCATGTTAGCTTGAGTGATAGGGAAAAGTCCATGTTGTGGAGCCAATAATTTAACGATGTTAAAACCCAAATTCCTTAGGTAAGAAAAAGAAAATTCGAACGATGGCTGTATAAAAGAAGCCTGATTTATCAACAATCCAATCCTACTGTTTTTATACCTATTCAAAACTTTTGAAGCAAAAATTATCCCAAACATTACACTTCTATTTTTTTATTTTTATTAATTCTACTAAATTTCCTGCCATAATAAGGAAAAAATAATACAAAATAACAAAAACTTTCTCAATCTTCAATTCTACATAAAATGCTTTCATTTTTGTTAAAACATCAATAATAAACCCAAAAATATTAAAAACATAAACTAAAATAGAAAACGGAAATACCAAATAGATTAACGTTAAATAAAAAACAAAAGGCAAAATAAAAGCAATGATAATATTACTAAAAATACCGTTCAAGTAAAAAATACCAAAATAATTAACCAAAACAGGGAAAGTAAAAATCATCACACCCAAATTAATCGCAAAATTATCAATAAAAAAATCCGAAATCTTTTCCTTTAAAATATCCCTGATTATAGAACCAACAAAAATAACACCCAAAAATGAAATAAAACTTAGCTTAAAACTTAAACCCAATGTAGAATAAAAATCAATAAACAGAAAAAATAGCCAAACAAAAAGAACAGATAAAATACTATAAAAAAGCTTATCTTTTATATCAGAAATAAAAAAAACATTTAAAAACATAGCAAAGATAAAAGCTCTTGTAAGTGGAGGATCAAAGCCAACTACTAAACAATAAAAAAAAGTCAATAAAACAGAAAAAATTATCGCCAAGTTATTTGTTAAAATTAATCTGAAAATATGGAATCCCAAATTCATTATCAACATTACGTTTGAGCCAGAAGCAACAAAAAAATGGTATATTCCAGCCTCTATTAGCTCCCTCCTTTCCCAATAACTTAGATCCTCTGCCCCAAATACAATCCCCTTCAACAATTTTAAATCTCCACTTAATCTATCATTAATGTATAATCTAATTACCTGTAATAAACCTTCGTTTTTAATTTCAACAACATCGATTGAATCGATTTTATAAAAAATTTTATTACTTAAGTAAAAACTGTTATCAATATTATCCACTTTATGAGCTTTTATAAAAGCTCTTATCTTTGTCCCTTCAAAAATTTGATTTTCATCTACTTTTCCCCTACTTACTATCAATTTATAACTTTCTTCATCTTCAAGGATAACATAAGTAGCTCTTATCTTGTAGATTTTGAAATTATACATACCTTCAATAAACAATGGTAAGCTTTCATACTGAATAACCAGTTCCCCATTTTTGTAAATTAAATAATTTTTTATCAAAAATGAAATAGTAAAAATTAGAAGACAAATAACAGTATTCCTCAAAAGATCATTCAAGTTTTTGTACCTATATTTAGCAATAAATAAAGGCAAAACAAATAAACAGAAAAATGAAAATTGAGGAAAATAAGACATAAATATAAGAAAAGAAGAAAACAAAACAAAATAGTTCATATAGTTATATTTTCAATGTGTTCTATAATTGTTTCATTTTGTAAACTCTGTATAAAAATAGCATCGATCCTTATCGACTCGTAACTAATTTTGTTTTGACTGATAAAAAAATGAAGTGTTTTTATGATTTTTTCCATTTTGGATTTATTAATTTTATAGAAGGGGTTTTTACCACCCTTTACTTCAACAGCAATCAAAGTTTTATTTTTGTAAGCAATAATATCAATTTCTCCATAAAAACACGAAAAGTTTTTGGCTAATATTTTGTAGTTGTTTTTTTGAAGGAAAGAAGAGGCTAAGTCCTCAAAAGATTTTCCCTTATTCATAGAGAGCGGTAGACGGGACTCGAACCCGCGACCCCAACCTTGGCAAGGTTGTGCTCTACCACTGAGCTACTACCGCATCCCTCCCTTTTCTATTTCTATTTTTCCTTCAAATATCCTTC
>JAUQQQ010000020.1 GCA_030549815.1 bacterium
TTATAGGTAGACTGAAAATCCGTTCCTTCTAATTTACCCTTTCTATTAAAGATATTGGACAAAATATAGGGGGTATCCTTCTTTTTTTTGAGGAAAATTTCTGTCGATGTCCGGTAGGTAAAAAAATAGGTCAAAAATGCCAAAAAACGATACTTTTTCCTAATAGTATCAATATCCCGTCGATCCCATTTTCTATATAAAAAAATTTAAATCTGTCAATATTTTTTATATAGTTAATCATTGATAACAATCAATAAAATTGAATTTAACAAATTTTTAACAAAAACGATAGTGTCTAAACAAGTATTATCAAGCGTTCGTCGATGTGGTCTTTTTCGAAAATTTGTTTCAAAAAATTGATTTATATCAATAATAAAATCAAATTTTTCGACCTCTTTTTTACAATTTTTTTACAATTACTCACAGCATAAGAATTTTTACAACCAATATTTTTACGATTCCCTACTACTTCAAAATAGGAAAATTTGGGATAGAATCCAAAGAAAATTTCATAAAGTTCTATCATAAAACTGTCTTTTATGTCATTAAAATTAAAAACAAACCAAAAAGCAAATAATTTAGAAATTTACTTTACACAATTATCTTTTTTGATACATATAGTTTGAAAAGGCATTTCAATACCTTCTTCATCATATCTTTTTTTTAGTTTTTTTATGAACTCATGAGTAAGGACAAAATGTGCTCCTTCGGAAATATCTAAAACTCTCATTATTACGTTAAAATTAATAGAAGAATCCGTAAATTGTTTATACCTAATAAATGGTTCAAAATCGGGGTCTGCTCCTTGCACACTTTTTTGAACCTCTTTAGCAACCTCAATAGTAACTTGTTCAACTTTTTCCAAGTCACAAGAATAACTGACACCAACAGGAATAACAATTGTCATCGGAGAAGTTGGTTTATGATAATTTGTAATAATAGATCCAACAATTTTAGAATTAGGTATAATAACTCTGTTATTATCTCTCATCAAGAGAGTAGTACTAAACCAAGTTATATCCTCAACAAAACCTTCAAATTGATTATCAACTTTTATATAATCTCCTTTCTCAAATATTTTTGAAAATAATATATTTATACCAGAAAAAAGGTTTGATAGTATTCCTTGAAGTGCTAATGATACAGCGAGGCCACCAACACCTAAAGTAGTAAGCACAGGAGCCATTGGAACACCCATATACCATAAAGCAGTAATAACACCAATGAGGATTAAAATAATTCTTATTAAATTATAAAAAATCTCTACATTAGGCAAAGGAGCATCTACCCTATCAACACTTCCTTTAATAATATGAATAATAACCGCCGAAACAAAAGCAAATAAACTAACGATAAAAACGAAAACGATTAACTTGTCAATTTTTTCGAAAATAAAAAATAATTGTGCAAGAAACTTTTGATTTACATCAGAAAAAGATAGCCAAACTTTTATGATTTCTATTAAAACAAATAAAAACAAAAGAAATATCCAAATAAGCGAATTTATTTTAAATGAATTAATTAATACTCCATCATTAAAAACTTTTTTTAGAATGGAAACAATAATAGACCTTAAAACCCACCCTATAGGAATAATCAAAACAGAAATAAACAAATGAAACCAAATATTCTTCATATTTATAAAATACTGGAAAATCAAGCAATTACCTACAAAAATCTAACTATTTAAAAAATTCATTTATTATTTCTAGGACTAAGTGATTAAAAGGAGAATGAAAATCAATTAACTTTTCCGATACCTCATATAATCTATAGTTAGCGAAGTTTAATTCATTTAATTTTAATTCGTTAGTTAAAGTATAAGATATGATTTTATATTTCCGAGAGCTCATTTTTTTCAAAACCTTAATAAAAGAATAGATAATTTGAGAATAATTATTAATAAGCAAACCATCGTTATAGTTTACAATCAGCAATCTGTTGGAATAATTTTGAATATTTTCTAAAATACTTCCAAAGCTGTACTCAAAGGAATTGAAATCTACAGATCTTTTTGCTTCTACTAAAAAACTAAAAGTCTTTAACATCTTATCTATTGGATTATCGTTTTTAGTTAAATTGATATAGAAGTTGGTATAATCTTTAAATTTATCTCCGACAATAGCCAGCTTATAATTTGGGTAGAGTGATGTTAATATGGATACAGCCTTTGCCAAATTTAATAATAAGTTAGTATCAAAATCTCCTTTGTAATCAATATTTATAAAAATTGAAATCTCCTGTTTTCTTTGATTCTTATTTAAGTATGTTTGAATTGTTTCATTCAGTAATTCTTTGATTTCTTTAATATTTTTTAGTATTTTAAACTCAACTTGATGCGAATTTAAATTAGTATAAGAGAAATCAGCCATTTTTTCAAGTTCCAATATCAATTCAATTACAAAAGATAATTTCTCTATGTTATCAAAATTGCTTGGACCTGTTAAATTAAGAAAATATTCATTAACAACGTTGTTAACGAGTTTATCAACGATGATAGAGATAACGACATCTTGGCTTAAATTTTTTAATCCAAATTTTTCTTTTAAATTCTCCATTTCATTCATTTCCATTTTTCTAATTACCTTTATTGCTTCTCTTGTATTTACAGAAAAAATAGGTATATAAAAATCGAGAATATTAATAAATCTTTGTAGATTTTCCATATTTTTACTTACATCTCTTAATTTTTCTTTAATATTATTAGCAACAGTATTATTTTCAAAATTGATTTTATGAAGGTTTTTAAGTAAAGCTTGTATTGGAATATTTTTTATACTTTGAATTAAAAATTCATTTTTTAAAAGCATAGGAACATATTCTTTTTCATTAAGCTTAGAAAATTTTGTATTTAGTATAATACTTGAATAAAGAATAGAGATCTTATAATCTTTTGGTTTTGGATGCAAAATTTTTATTAAATCTTTCAATTTTATAGATCTTTTACTCAGTTTATTTTTCTTTAAAGTAATAAAATCATAATTTTCAAGTATTTTCTTTAAATTCTTTTTTATAAATTTAGGAAGTTTTTTTATAGAGGGAATGTAATTTAGATTTATTTTATGCAGGTATTGCCAACTGATAATCATTTCAACCATCCTTGTTGGGGTATTTATATTTCTAATATTGATAATTCTTTTTAGAATCCCCTTTAAGTATTCATTTTTTTCTTTTTGATACAAATAAATCAAATATCCTAAGACCAACATAGGAACAGCTTTTCTTCCCTTATTAATTATTTGGTAAAATAAAAATACCACTAAAACTACCTTTTTTTCAAAAGATAATTCTAAATTATCTTCTGAAAAAATTAAATCTAAGTAGTGAATTAAAAGATCAATTTGAGATACTACCTTTTTATTAATCTGCCATCTTACTCGTTTATCTCGTATATCAAAAGAAGACAAATTATAGAATGAAATTAGCAAATTCATTATTTTTTCATTAAATACAGGCAAAGTAGAGTTATTTAATTCATTAATACTTTCCTTATCAAGTAGATTAACATTTTCAGCTTGTTTCATATTAACACCAACATTTTCAGCCGATTTGATATTAACATCTGGAGGTTCATCCTGGGTAAGATAATCAATTAATAATTTAGTTGAACCATTTTCAAAGTAATAAAAAATTAGAGAAGAGATCGTAATTGTTGAAAAGAAAAATATTCTTAAATCCATCTGACAAAAATAAGAAAAAAGTATGGAAATCAAATATATGAAAGAAACTTTGAAAAAGCTTTCCATTAACTTTTTAATAAATTCTTCGAAATTCCCTTTTTCTTGATCATTAATTACTTTAGATTTAGTAAAAAACACAACAGCATTTAATATCAATGAACACAAAAATATAATTAAAGCAAAGTTTAAGTAATTAATGTAGTTATAATTAACCAATTCCGAAATCTTTTCAGGGAAAAGAAACGATAGAAAACCTTTAAATATAACAAACAACAAGTTCATGATAAACAAAATCATGAAAGTATTAGTGATATAATAAAGTATCCTTTTAAAAGTGAAGAAGTATTTAATCTTTTTAATATCTAATTCAAGCTCATTAGGTTTAAAGGATAATTTGGATAATTCCTGAATTTTGTTCTGAATTTTACCTTTCATTCCGAAAAAAACAAATAAAGAAAAAATTATTAAGAAAGAATAAAATAGTTTATCTAAAGTTGGCAAACTATACAAAAATGATATAAAATTGACAACAAAGAAGCCCAAAATAATAAAAATGAAAAACTTCAGGAAAACAATAAAACTTTTGATAGATATCTTAAAAAAATTTCCCCAATTCATGTCTTGATTAGTATTTGTAGCAATACAATATAAAGGAACACCTAAGGATAAGAAAATAGTTAGTCCTTGTAAAACGTTAACAAATTTATAATTTACAAAGATATAGTCCAAAGTTGTTACCCCTAAAATTCCAAGAAATACAAAGAAAACAAAATAAATGATTAAAAACAATATGCCATTTAAGAATAGGTATAAATTATTAAACAATTTTACCATAACAAACCACCTCCTTTACTTTCAAGAATACTTTTTCTTTATAAAAAATCTCCCTTAATCAAGTCCTTAATCCAACAAATAAAGACACTCAACAATGGGATAAATAAGATAACAAAAATCGGTAAGAAAAAGAAAGGTACAAATGATAATAACCCTCCAATTGTCCATCTTTCTTCATATTTTTTTACGAAAAAGAAAAAAAACCATATAAAAAATACTAACATAAATACAACAAGGAAATAGTTAAAAGTTAGGTTTGAAGCAAAGTTTACAACAGTATCTCCTTTCCAATCACTATATCCAAAAAAATAAAGCAATTTAATTAAGAAAAGTTTATGTATATTGAAAGAAAAAAATCCTACCAATAACCATAATTGAAGAAAACATATAAAAATTTCAAATTTACTTACCTGCTGGAGTCCCGCATTATTTTGCCCTTTCTCGTAGCAACTGTTGATTTTTGTATTCTTATTCTCATAAATTTCATTTTCAATAATTTTAATTAAATTTGACATAATCAACACCTCCCTGATTTTGGAAGAATTTTCAAGATCAAATAAAAAGGAAAAAGAAATTTCAGTAGAAATTTATAAGAGTAAATTGGGAAGCAAAATAAAAATTAAAGGGAGAAAAAACCCTTTCCTGTATTTTATATTATCCATCCTTCACAGGAATTCCCTATCTTTTTTTTGTTAAAAGTTTTATTTTTTATTGATCTTTATCAAAAATTTTAATTAAGTTTTACCTATTCGCCTTCCAATTTTTAAAATCATTTTATAAAAGACCACGAAAATAAATAGAGTCAAGAATAGGTAAAAAAATGAAGGTAAAGACCAAACAATTAACAAAACAACCCACTTTATCCATTTATCTTTATGATCTCTGATGCTATAGTAAAAAAACCATCCCAGAATACCAAACAACCATACAAAAAATGGTATAACAAAAGCTAAGTATAGAGAAAATATCTCAGGATTTACCAAATTACCAAAAAAAGAAAAAACAAAAGAATATATTAACCTGTATTGAATATTAATACCAAAGATATTAAAAAAAAGTAGTAACAGAAGAATGTATGAAAAACCCAAAGTTCCAAAAATAAAACCAAAGAAATATAAAAACCCTATTGCTATTTTCCTCAAAAGAAAAAAAAATGTATTCTCAAACGTCTCAGACGATAACAAAATATTTTCATCATTCCGATAAAAATTTTTAGAAATTTCTTTATTAACTTCTTCTTCAGTTTTTTCTTTTTGATAAATCTCATTTTCAATAATTCTGACAAAATTTGACATATTCAAACACCCCCTATTAATAATGTTTATAGGTAAAAAACAGCCAAAAAGCCTTCATGATAAAAAAAAGGAAAGTAAAAATTGAGAATGAAAATAAAAAACCAATAACAATCAACCTCAACAAACCTACAAAAATAGTT
>JAUQQQ010000010.1 GCA_030549815.1 bacterium
ATATATGACAGGAAGGAATGATATTGGAGGGTTAGCATTAAGGATGGACAATTTGCAGTAGTTGGTTGTAGAGTGTTAAGGCTGATATAGGTAGGGACGTTGAAATACCATTCAACGGAAATTTCTACTTATGTATTGAAAAAAGAGGAAGAGCCTTAACAATAAACGGCAAACAATGGGACCAATTAAATCAACAAGAAATTCAAAGTGAAAGAGATTTAAATATTTTTAGTTTTTAAAAATTTGATATCAAGATGGGGCTGTGAGTGCGGCTTTGAATAGTAGAGTAGGTTCAGCAAGTAAGAAGGAAAACGAGAATAAAAAATTAAACATAAAATAGAGAGCATGAAAAAAGGTATATTTAACATAGCTACGATAACCTTTATAAGTATATTTACAATCTTTACCCTCCTTTCATTTGCAACTTTAATAACACATTTCTCCAATTTTGATAGATTTTTTATTTTTTACCAAGGATACTACTTATGCGATTCATTTATCGTTAAATTCGATACCAATAAAACAACTGGAGAATTAATATTAACGAATGTTCCTTATAATTCAAGCCAAAGCCCACAAGAAGTGGGTAAATCCTTTTTAGATACAGGAAACGTAAAATCATCAACTTATCCCTACAAATACACAACTGAAGTAGAAATTCAATACTCGAATGGAATACAAAAATATAGGATAGTTAAAAAATACACAGAATAATTTTAGAAAATAATTTAAAAATAAAAAACGGAGAGTGATAAAAAATGAAATACGACATAGTTATAGGATTAGAAGTCCATATAGAACTATCAACAGAAAAGAAATTATTTTGTGGTTGTAAGAATGAATTCACACATGAACCCAATAAAAATGTATGTCCTGTATGTTTGGGATTACCGGGATCCTTACCAGTAATTAATGAACAAGCCATAGAATACTTTGTAAAATTAGCAAAAGCATTGGAATGTGAAATCAGTAATTTTAGTAAATTTGACAGAAAGCATTATTTTTACCCAGACATGCCAAAAAATTACCAAATATCACAATACGACCTACCCTTAGCAAAAGGAGGTAAATTACTCCTACCAAATTTCAATAAATACGTATTTTTGAAAAGAATACACTTAGAGGAGGATACAGGTAAATCGATACACATAGGTGGTGACAATCTAAAAGAAGCCAAATATACATTACTTAACTACAATAGAGCAGGTGTACCATTAGTTGAAATCGTCACCGAGCCAGTTATCTATTCCGTAGAAGAAGCCATTGAATTTTTAGAATTACTAAGACTAACAGCACTATATTTAGGTATAAGCGATGTGAAGATGGAAGAAGGGAGCTTGAGATGCGACGCAAACATCTCCCTTAAACCCAAAAACTCAAACCAATTGGGAACAAAAGTAGAAATAAAAAACATAAACTCTTTCAAATTCTTGGCAAAAGCTCTAAACTACGAAATAGAAAGGCAATCACAACTTTTAGATAAAGGTATAGAAATAATTCAAGAGACCCGGGGATGGGACGAAAAAACCCAATCCACATACTCAATGAGAACCAAAGAAGAAGCACACGACTACAGATATTTTCCCGAACCCGATTTATTACCTTTAAAAATAAGCCAACAGTATATACAAGCAATACAAATACCACTTACTCCTTCACAGTACTACCAAAAATACATATCTCTCAACCTTAACGAAGAAGAAATAATGTTCCTTTTAGAAAATCAACAAATAAACAACCTATTTAACAATCTACTGGAATACACAAAAGGAAATACGAATGTCAATGCAAAATCGATAGTGAAATTCCTAAAAACCGACTTCGCTTACCTCTATAACAACAACCAAATAAAATGGGAAGAAATAAAAATCAATAACATTATAAATTACATCAGTTTGGTTGAAAATAAATCCATAGATGTGCTAAACACAAAGAAATACTTACCAGAAATCCTACATAAAGAAATGAATTTAACTGAATTTTTAAAATCAAAAAATCTAATTATTGAAGAGGATCACAATCTAATAGAAAAATTAATAGATGAGGTAATATCAAGAAATCCGCAAGCTGTTGAAGATTATTTAAACGGCAAAGAAAAAGCTCTCGGATTCTTAGTAGGACAAGCAATGAAAGAATTAAAAGGAAAAGCAAAACCAAACACAGTCTCCGAATTGATAGTAAATAAACTACAAGCATTTATTAAAAACTAAAAAGGGGGTAAGTGGAATGAAAAAACCAAAAGTTTTAGCTTTGGTAAGTAATGGGGTAGAAGAAATGGAACTCGTCATTACCGTAGATCTATTAAGACGAGCCGGAATAGATGTAGATATAGTATCAATTCAAGACCAAATAGTAGAATGCTCGAGAAATGTAAAAATAGTTGCAGACAAAACATTAGATTTAGAAAACTTAGATGAATTCATAAAAGAATACGACGCTTTATTTATCCCTGGTGGGTCAAACAATGCACAAAATTTGAAAAATCACGAACCAACCAAAATAATAATAGAACATTTTATGAATTCGAATAAAATAGTTTCAGCAATATGTGCAGGCCCAACCGTTATTAATAAACATTACAAATTAGACAATTACAAAGCAACATGCTATCCGACACTGAAAGAAGAAATACCCAATTTCGAAGAAAGGTCAGTTGTTGAAGATAGAAATCTAATAACGTCGCAGGGGCCAGCAACAACATTCGAATTCGCACTCAAATTAATAGAAAAACTGAAAAATAAAGAAACCAGAGAAACCGTCTCCAAAGCCACACTATTTGAAGAATATTTTAAAATATCCAAAGTTTAAAAAATACTGATCTATATCGTAGAGAATTAACTCACCATACTTTGCCCAATACTCACTTCCAGTAAATACATTTTTATTCAAATTGCAACAAATTATAATTACAAAACAAAATTTCAATCCTAATTTTCTTTAATATTTTTTCAATCGTAAATAGGATTATGTTTTTTTAGTTTGCAAAGTTCTCTCCACGATCTTAACTAATTCATCGTCTCTTATTTCTCCTTTAACATCTGCTTCTTTTTTAAATTCGCTAAACACTTCATTCATTTGTTCTTCAGTAAGGTTGTATCCGAGTTCTACTAATTTAGCTTTAAGGCCATGTCTTCCCGAGTTTTTATTTAAAACTATAATTCCACCCTTAGGAAGACCTATATCCTGAGGATCTATTATTTCGTAATTCATTCTGTTAGATACAACTCCATGCTGATGGACACCAGATTGATGTCTAAAAGCATTTAATCCAACGATTGCTTTATTTGGCTGTATAGGTATTCCAGAGTATTTAGAAACCAACTGGCTAACGTGATAAATCCTTGTGGTATCGATATTAGTATAAAGGTTAAAGAAATCTTTTCTTACTTTGATAGCCATTATAACTTCTTCAAGTGCAGTATTACCAGCTCTTTCACCTATTCCATTAATACATCCCTCAACTTGCCTTGCTCCAGCTTTAACAGCAGCCAAACTATTAGCAACTGCTAAACCTAAATCATCATGACAATGAGTAGAAACAATGTATTTGCCATCTACTTTTTGGAGAATCGTTTTTATAAGTAAAGCGTATTCTTCAGGTATAATATAACCCACAGTGTCAGGTATATTAATCGTGGTAGCACCACTTTTTACAGCAACTTGCAGGACTTTTATTAAGAAATCCCAATCGGATCTTGTTGCATCTTGAGCAGAAAACTCAACATCGGAGCAATACCTTTTTGCATATTTTACCATACTTTCTGTTATTTCGATTACCTCATCTCTTGTTTTTTTCATCATAGTTTGCAAATGTATGTCAGAAGTAGAAATAAACACATGTATTCGTGGGTTTTGTGCTACTCTTACAGCTTCCCAACCTATGTCTATGTCTTTTTGCACAGTTCTACACAAAGTAGCAACGATAGAATCTTTAATGATAGAGGCAATAGTTCTAACGCTTTCAAATTCTCCTTGAGAAGATGCAGCAAACCCCGCTTCGATTATATCAACTCTCATCCTCTCTAATTCCTTTGCTATCTCTATTTTTTCATTCAATTTTAGATTAACACCAGGAGTTTGATCACCGTCTCTGAGAGTAGTATCAAAAATGTAAACTCTATCCATATTATAATCCCCCCTTCTATAGATTATTAGTAGAAATCTCAAATTCTATGGGATAAGAAAAACCTGGAGTTATCAAAAAACCTATAGGTATTTCAACACTTTCAAATGGCTCCAAATTAACTTCATATATTTTTCTATAACTACCACTATCAGTTCTAAAGATCTTATTGTTCATTAGGAATATAAATGGAGTATAACCTGAAACAGAGGAGTAATATAGATTAACTTTTTGACTACTTTTTTTATCGTTATTTATCTTGAAAATAATTTTATAATAAACTCCATAATTTGAATAATTTTGTTTATCCTGGTAACTTATTAATTCATCGGGGATCCTAAAACTAAAGAAATTTTTTGAAGTATTGAATTCAACTTGTTTTGTTATGATAGGTTTATAGAATTTACCTGTGGTCCTTGGCGTTCCATCACTTTCCAAAAAGCTAAGGTTTTCCAAATTAGGCAAATTGGAAGAAGATGCAAAAATTCTTAATTTTAAACGTCTATTGGATTTGATATATAAAAAGCCAGATATAACTTCTTTTTCAAATCCTTTAATATTTATTATTCTTACTTTCTGTCCATTAAATATGTTTATTTTTGCAACTCCTTTTTCTTTCAAAAATTGCAGAAAACTAATGGAAGATTTAATTCCTGTTTCTACTTCACTAATACTTTTGGAATAATCGAAGAAAAATTCAACATTAGCTACATTTTTTTTAGTAGAAGAAAACGTTAGTTTACTGTCATCATCAATTTCCCCAGGATTTTCAATTTCTATGAAGTAGTTTGTATTAAAAGAAAACAAATGATGGAACCATATCCAATATCCATTATTTTCAAGGACATTACCCTCAAAGATCATCCCGTCCTTACTAATTTTTTCAGGATTGTTAGAAACAACTAAATAATCAAAACTCAATTCTGAAACACTATCGTCCTTTTTAAAAACTAACTTAACATTTTTACGAATGTCCTTGTAGGGAAAAACAGAATTTTGGGTAAAAAGAATGTAATTATAGGTATTACGATACCTTTCTAAATAGTACCTCAGATCACTTTCTATGTTAAGTTTTACATTTGGAAGAATAAAAGATTTAAAAAAATCAATCCTACTAAACAAATCCCAATTCGTGAAATAGATTGTATTACCAATCGTTTTTATTTCGAAAGAAGGGATTTTAGCAACGATATAGGAAGAATCTTGTCCATTATCATAAGTAAGCAAGATCGTTTGAGAAGATATCGGTTCAACAGGAGATATATAAAGTTTTCCATTTTTATAATAACAGTAATCAGGAATGTTCAAATTAAAATCTTTTTTTGATTTATTGAATATCCTTACGACAGCAGTTTCCCCTGTCAATACTTCAATATAATTCTTTTCAAAAAAAACATCAGGTAAGTATTTTAAATTATACAAATTTTTCTTGTAAGACTCAATTAATCCAGAAACATCAGAATATCCCAGATCATAACTCCAAGTTTTATCAAACGAAAGAATTACATCGCTATTAATACGAACTTTATACTTGCCTTCATAATCGTCGTAAACTATACTATAATTTACAGGATAATCCGAAAAAATGTTTTTCTTAAGAACACTCATTATCCGAGGATTATCATATCTTTTAGGTAGGTAAATTATCCGATAATCAGAATTGTTAGATTTAAAATAATAAGAAACCACATTCCCACTTTGCTTCTTAAACAATTCAACTCCAGCAAAAGAAAAACAGATTAAAAAATAAATAAATATAAACAAAATTCTAACCATTATTCTAACCATTTCATTATTTATATTAAATAATCAAGTAAGAAAATCCTTGCTAGATTTTTGTTGTAGTAAACTTCTCCTAACACTTACCTCAATTACATCTACTTTGACATTCCACGAGCCTTTTATGGGAAAAGGGTCTTTCCACCACATTTTCAGCCTGTTCCATGCACTTGCACTTTCCCCGAGCACTTACATTTTCTCTGAAGATCATCATTCATTACCACTTCCTTACCCAACCAACAATCTACACAAAAAAGCCAAGCATTTTTTCTAATGAGAATTTTCTATCAACTTGATTCTAACGTTTGAGTAGTAGTGTTTAAGAATTTGGATATAGTTGAATTTTTTTGCCAACTCATTTGCTCCGAATTGACATAACCCAACGCCATGCCCAAATCCTCTACCTTCAAAAATAACATCATTACCATTAACCTCAACCTTCTGTATAAAATTAGAAGGTAATAAACTGTAGTAAAGGTCTTCTGAAATTAGATAAATTGAATCGTCTTTATAAGCTACGTATTTGCTTATATCAGTAATAATGATCATTTTTTCTATTCTTTGGCTTTGATTTTTTTCTATTTTTATTTCCTTTAATTTTCCTTTCCATTCCTGTCCTATTATCCTTGGTATCGTTTTGCTCAATATTTTTTCTAACTTTTGTTTTGGTATTCTTACTTTCCATTTAAAAAGTGGGGAATGTTTACAATATGCATCATCAATGTTTTTCTCGTAATCTTTAACCATTCTCAAGTATGGTATTTTTTTATTCCACACATCTTCGGAATTTGCGGTGATTCCACCACAAGTTGAGTGATAAACAGCATCTATGGGAAAGTCTTTATAAACGATAATCTGTCCCATAGTTGAATAGGTAGCGATAAAACTTTTAAAGGTTTCATAATTTTCTCCTTCGAAATTTTGGCAGTGTGGCATATCACAAAGGTCAAAATTCTTGTGTCTCCTTTTATTTTTAATAGCATATGTTCTTGCAGCGACCGCTTGAGCTTTTAGTGCTTCTAACTCAAAAATATCAGGCATCTCACTTACAACAACCGAACAAATATAATCCTCTAAACGGATTTTCAAGATCAATGGTTTTTCAGAAATAATACTGTCAAACCTATAGCTATGATAACTTTCTATTCCGTTTTGTTTATTTTTTTCGATTATCACATAGAAATTTTGGTTGTCAAAATCCATTATAACTCCCTTTTTGTTTATCCTACTTATTTCAACATTAACAAAAAAACCGGAATTATTTTTATTAACTAAATCCCTTTTATGAAAATTTCTACTAACAACAGCATTATAAACTTGTTCATAAATTATTTTCATTCTTGGCGAAAAATAAAAATACTTTCTGGTTTTCGGATTTTGGATGATAAATTCAATTGGCATTAGTAATTCTATAAAAGAAAAATCAAATGATTGCTTTTTTACTCCAATTAAACCAGGTACAATCATTTCTAAAAGATAAGAATTAAAAGAAAAAATGTAAGGGTTTGAAAGGTTCTCTACTGTGAAAGTATTTTCTGCTAAGAAGTAATAATTACCATAATTAACCAAAAACGGCGTATTATTAGAAGTCCAGGCCAAAACGTTATTTTTATCAGTATAGTATTCAACACAATACTTTCGGGAAAGCAGTATTTTAGTAAAATGTTTGAAAGAAAAGTATTGGTATTGTCGATTAACAAAATTTATATCATAAATCCCAAAATTTTTATACAACTCTGTGTAGTATTTTTTCCCCGTTGCACTAAACATCAAACTTTGATAAGTAAAGATAATTTTTCCTGTTTTAGAATAATCTTGGAAACTTATTATTGTGCTTATTGGTATAAACCTGCAATCATTAACAATAAGTAAATCAATATCTTCATCCAATAGATTAATGTTTTTATCAGTTATTATTAAATATTTTACATGAAGGGAGGAGAGAAATTTTTCTAAAAAATAGAATTCTTTTATGTATCGTCTTGGCATTCTTTCAAAAGTTAGGACTGAGAAATATATTCCAACTATCTTCCCTTCCTTTTTAAACTCTTTCTTGAAATTGCTATAAAAATAATCATAAACTTGCTGATTTATAAGATCATAGAAAAAAATAAGAAAAAATAAAAAAAAGATTTCAAGCGCTAATAAAGCCAGCCCTAAGAAATTTCCAAAGAAATTTCGAAATAAATTTACAATGTCCATAAGTATTTAATTTTACAAAAAAATTTTAAAACCTATTGAAAATTTTATAACATTTTTTTAACAATTTTAAGGCAATTTTAACATTTTTTTAACAATTACCCCACTTGACTTTTTGAAAAAATGTGTTATATATATAAATTGGAGGTGATAATGAATGAATAAAAAGGGTGTCCTATTACTAAGCACATTATTCTTTATAGTAGTCCTCATAATGATGTCAGTCGCTTTGTTTGGATTAACACAAAATAATTACAAAGTCAATAAAGATTACTTTGCAGATCAAAATTCTCTAAATAACGCTGAAAACACTATTCAAATCCTGATTTTCCTAATTCAACACGACCCCAATATTTTTAAGCTAAATAATAATAGCGTTAATTTTCCTACTCCAAAAATAGATAAAATATTAAGCAATAATGATTTCAATCAAAACCTTCCTTACTTTTATATTGTTTACAACATGAATTCTGGAATAGTTAAAACAAACTGCACCTCAGCTCCGACTATTAGTATAGATGAAGTTTCCTCCAATGAAATTTATGCGTTAATTTTTTACCCTAAAAACAAGCCAATTTCGGAAGAGGGAGTTGTCTTTTTCTTTGGCAATAAAATAGATCCTAATAATGTATTAAATAAAGATAATGGTAATATTGCTTACTATGAAATAATTAATCCAACAAGTGTTAAATTTTACATAAATACATTGCCTCCTAACAACTCTGTTTCTTTCCCAATCTATAGTTCTCTAAACAATGGTGGAACTGATGTTGAAATGAATAGATTAAGTCCAAACAGCAGTAGAAAAATTAATACAGTGTAAATTTATTTGCACTAAGTTATTCAAGAGTCCCCGGACAAAACAGATACAAAGTAAATTACTTAGAGCAAGAGTTTCTAAGAACCTCAATGATCCAAGCTAACGTCCTAAACAATGGAACAACTAACGTAGAAGCAAAAAACCTTAATTTAATCGCTGACAACTACAAACTAAACTCCTTCATTTCAAATAAATACCAAACAATGTATCTAAATGACACTCAAGGGCAAACAAGATTCAACCTTACTAATAGTCAGTCAACAATAAAAGGTAGGTTAGTAGTCAAAGACACAAGTAGTGGAAACCTTTATTTTAACGGTAACACTTACAATTTTCAACAAATACTAAATGATACAACACTAACACAAAACGTTCAAAATACAATAGGTGGTAAAATAGAGAAAACTGAAAAGAATTACGATACCCAAAAAATTAGAGATGCAATAGTTAATAAAATTCAACAACAAGCAGCTAACTATGTATCATTACCTGCAGGTTGGTACGTATTTACCGATGAAGAAACCATCGTTTATTTTCCTCCATCCTATAAGTACGACCAAATAAAAAATAATATAAATAGTGTAAACCAAACAGTTACAAATCTTTCAGGTTTATTAAACACAACAAATCCAGTAAAAATTGAAAATAAAATTATAGATAATGGGGAGCAAATTCTAAAAATCGATGATTATACTCTTAATGTAAATACAAACATCAAAGTGGAAAATAATTTTATACATATAACAAGCTACGGGGATTATCAAGGGGTAAATAAATTTGGTAATAAAGATGTAAAAATAAATCTAAATAATGCTAATTTCTTTGGTAACAATGCGGCACTAATCGTTGATGGACCAATAAAAGGCCAAGGGGCTCTAATCGTAACAGGTAATGGAACATTATCAAACACACACGAAGCTGTTGATTATTACAATAATCCAACTTATTGGACACCTTACGATACTACTAACCTAAATTATACTGTTAATTCAGGGGATATCGTAGCAAGGTTTGACCAATTAAGAAGCGGAGACTCACAAGTGGCAATCTTAGCAGACAATAACTTTATCATCAATCCACTTTCCATACAAGATGACACAAGCTTCTTCGATAGACTAATCACTTACCAAATGATCGATTATGCAAACAGTATTGGAAGCGAGTCGTGGGCAATAGTAAATTCACAAATAGATAAATCTAAGCTTTTCCAAGTAATTTTGGATAAACCTGATTCCATAGACCCCTTAATAGGGGAAAGCAACGAATTTAAATCAAAATTTGATAATTGGCAAAATTATACTATTACAATATACACAAACGGATACAGCAATAGTAGTGTCTATAATAATGTAATGAGTTCAAGAAGTTTTAGACTTATTCCATACACTAATAAAATTACTTCAATTCCTGGAGACCCAGATCTAAGTAAAACAATAACAATAGATCCAGAAAGTAAGACAATCAATGTAAATAGTCAAGTTATCCAAAGTCCCCTTTTTAATGCATTTTCTTCACGAATTACTTTCAACAATGCTGATTTTGTAGCATACACAGTAGGTAATGTTGGAATATTAGTAGTGGGGACAAAGAGTGACAGTCCAACACTTTACTTTTATGCATTTGAAAAAAATGGTTCCACTTGGACAAAAACTTTCGAAAAAACAGTAACCAAAAATATAGACGTAAATAAAATACTAGGATATTTAGATAATATAGATGGAACAGTAGCGAAAGACTATTTAACCTTAGAAAAGCTTGCACTTGGATTAGCGGCAGCAGAAAAAAATGATGGAAACTTTTTAGAGCCGTGGAAAAATGGTAATAATTCTGTTGATACAAATTTACTTCACTCAGAAGCACAAGATATCCTTAAAGATCGAATACAAGGTTTATACACTGAATACAATAAAATTTTAAAGCAACAGAGTTTAACATCAAAAGCCGGAAATCCAAATGACGTCGCGAAGGGCCATATAAATGATAATTATTTCCCATTCCTTAAATTATCAATAAATGCTGGGAAAGATGTTGTAGGTTCACCGCTAAGTGATGGATTTAGTAAACTTTTAAGAGACAATCCAACAGAGATTTCTTCTTTGCTATCAACACCAAATGATGCAAAATTGGAAGGGTTCATATGGGTAGGTAATCAACTAAAAGCAGTCACAGGAAGCAATAATAATCTATTGTTCAAAGGTTCAACAGTTGTAGGAAAAAATGAAGGAGCGCTACTGGGAATAAAAGGAGTTAGAAACACGACATTCGTTTTTGATATGGATATCGTTAATTTACTTGAAAATATGGAAGCACCTTCCCCTACATTACCAACAGTCTATAGGATTTATAATAAGATATACACAAGATAAAAAATCATAACTAAAGGATTTTCATTACAGTAAGAGGATTTGTAGCAAAAGATATAGAATAATAAAATGAATGGAGAAGATAAAGGCTTCAAAATTCGAGATCCTATTAGATAATTTTATTAATCGTTATTATGTAAGTGGATCTTTTAGTAAAAACGATTTTGAAGAACTGCTTTCAAGAGCCATACTTTCAGAAGATAGAGAATTAAGAAGAGTAGCGTGTAAAATCATACGAAGACTTAAACTAAAAAACTTGCTAGATTATGTAAGGGTTCTCCTAAATGATGAGGACTCAATAATAAAATCTCTCGCTTTATTAGCAATAGCACAGTTTAAAGATGACCAAAGTTTTAATAAAGTTGTTGAACTTTTCAATAGCGACACAAAAATAGTGAAATCCTCGTCCTTGTTAGCATTGGGAAGTATAGACAAACCAGAAGGCTACAAACTAATATTTGAAGCATTGGAAGATGAGTACGAAGAAGTAAGAGAAAATGCAATAATAGCATCGTCGTGGATAAACTCGCCTAAAACTATACCTCTACTTATCGACGCTTATTCAAAAGAAAAAAATAAAAACCTAAAAATAAGAATAATAAAATCTTTTGCACTCCTTAATTCCGAAATTATTAACAAAAAGTTAGAAGAAATAGTATTAACAGAAAGCGATGATATAATAGTTATAAACGCCATAAATTCACTACTAAAAAAAGGAATATCAAAATACTCACTTTTAGCAAATACAATTTTATTCAAAGCAATAAACGATAATTACAAAATCACAAAATTAGTAGAATACTCCAGGAAAAACTTATACAACATAGTTTCACAACCAATATGGGAAACAAAACAAATAAAAGAAGAAGATCAAAGGTTAATCTTCAGGTTTATCGAAGAAGATCTTACTCACAAATACCACATCCGTTCTGAAGAATTGAAAAAATTAGCAATAAACTGCCTTAAGAATTTAAATAAACAATACCATCAAATAGTCGTAAAATTATTTGAAAACGACCTTTCAAACAGTTTAAAAATAGAAATAATTAATTTCCTTTCAAATCCCAAAGTTGACAGGAATTTCAAAATCTTGCTATTAGAGTTCATCTCTGATGAAGACAGGCTTATAAGAGAGCAATCTCTTTTTGCAATAATGGACAATCAACCGTTAAATGCTTTAACAAGCCATATAAACGAAAAAATATTCTCGATGGAATACAGTTATCTTAAATTAGTCGCTTTAGGAATAATATACAGCAATATGGTAGGTATTTAATAATATTTTTTTGAAATAATAAAAAGGGTATGCTTGAATTCAAAAATGTTAGTTACATATATCCAAAAGGTTACAGAGCACTAACCAATATTAATTTATACATAGAAAAAGGGGAATTCGTATTTTTAGTAGGGCCTGTTGGAGCAGGAAAAACAACAATACTTAAACTAATATACCGTGAAATAACTCCAACAGTAGGTAAAATATTCTTTGAAAACCAAGATTTAGCAATGCTAAGTCACCATCAAGTCCCTTATTATAGAAGAAGATTAGGAATTGTGTTCCAAGATTTTAAATTACTAAACTATAAAACTGTATGGCACAACGTTTCCTACCCATTGGAAGTAACTTTAGTACCAATGAAAGATATAGTAAAAAGAGTTTTTAAAGTTTTAAAATTAGTGGGATTAGTAGATAAAAGGGATTTTTACCCTGATGAGTTATCAGGAGGAGAACAACAACAAGTAGCAATAGCAAGAGCTATAGTAAATAATCCATCCCTTTTCATAGCTGATGAACCAACCGGAAACTTAGATGTTAAATCCACCGATAAAATTATGGAAATAATTACTGAAATAAACAAAATGGGAACAACAGTAATCATGTCCACCCACAACTTAGAGATTGTAAAAAAATTTAATAAAAGAACAATATATATTCAAAACGGTATGATAGTAGAGGATACTAAGAATGAAATAATAGATACCCTTATAGAAAGGAATTCGTATGATACAAATCTTATACAACCTTAAATATTCAAAAAATTTAATAGAAAAGTTAGTGAAAATTGGAAAAATAATACATATTAAAGATGTAAACAAAAATATTGTAAAAAATGCAGCTATTTTTATAAATGACAACCTAAACATAAAAGACCTTGAGAAAATAATTAAGAAAGGCGTAAAATTTTTATACGTCATAATAATATTACATAAAAAAACTGACCCTAAATTACTTCCCTCTTATTTTAACCAACTCAGTTTAATGATGAAAAATAAAGGTATTGATTTATTCTATGAAGTTACTAATCTTGAAAATCTCGATTTAAATTTATCTGCTGAAAAATTTTTTTCATTAATCATTGATAATATATATTTAAAAATCCAGGATATTGAATTCATACAAATACCTTCGTTATTCGTTCAAAGTTTAAAAGAGTATTTATATTTAGAAGAAGTATGTTTTCTTTCACTTAACCCATTTAATGAAATAATAAAATCTTTCCCTATAAACTGCAACAGACAAATAAAAGATATTTTCAAGAAGAATATATTATTATACAAAGCAGGTAAAGAAATAGAAAATAGAGTCATTATTGAAGGGAAAGACAACGACCAAATCTTTCTTTTCTCAATATATAACAACCCAATGACTACTTCATTCTGTATGATATATTTTAAAATAAATAAAGGATATGTAGATATTTTAAAAGCATCAATATCTAACAAAATCATAAGAATACTTGATTACATAAACAATAAATTGATAACTTATTACAGATTGCAAAGAAATATTCAAGAAATAAATGTATTACATAATGTTAGTGTAGCTTTTGGAGCGACATCAAGTTTAGACGAATTAATAGATATAATCGTAAAGAAAGCAAAAAATGTTTTCAAAGCAGATGTATGCACATTAATGCTAATAGAAAACGATGAACTATATATAAAACACTCAATAGGATTACCAGAAGAAGTAAAAGGAGTAAGGCAAAAAATAGGTGAAGGTATAGCAGGTAAAGTAGCACAAACAGGTAAACCATTAATCATTAATGATATAGATAAAGTGGAAGATAAATTTGAATTAGAAAAAAATTACAAAAGTTCAATGGTTGTCCCTCTAAAGGCAAAAGAAGGTAAAACAATAGGAGTTTTAAGCGTATCCAAAAATAGTTTTTATCCTTTTTCTGAGAACGATATGCAAACGCTGTATAATTTAGCAACTGTTGCAGCAACCGCAATAGAAAAAGCACAACTGTACCAAAATCTAAATCTATATTCTGAAAAATTAGAAGAAAGCTATATTAACACAATAAAATCATTAGCCAAAGCTTTTGAAGCAAGAGATAAATACAACAAAGGTCATATGGAGAGAGTCTTAAAATATGGATTAGCAATAGCATCAGAAATAGATAATTCACTTCTTAACGATGATGTTCTTAAATTGTCTTTACTTTTTCATGACATAGGAAAAATTGAGATACCTGATAGTATTCTCAATAAACCTTCAAAATTAACTCCAGAGGAATACGAAGTTATAAAAAGGCACCCAGAAGCAGGTGAAGAAATTTTAAGAAATGTCAAATTTTTACAAGAAGTAGCAGAAATAGTTAAGCAACATCAAGAAAGATGGGATGGGAAAGGATACCCACAAGGATTAAAAGGTGAAGAAATCCATTTATATGCAAGGATAGTTGCCTTAGCAGATGCCTTTGATGCCATGACAAGCGATAGAGTATATAGAAAAGCAATGTCAATAGAAGAAGCTGTTGAAGAAATTAAAAGAAATAGAGGGACTCAGTTTGATCCTATGGTAGTAGACGCTTTCTTAAGAGCCTATGAAGCAGGATTGATTAAAGTAGATGAAGAAATTAACGAAGAAATTATAGAAATGATTAGTATTAAAAATTTGAGGGAAAAATAAGATGGAAATAAGTTTTGCTTTTCCCCAAATTTTCCTAATAGGTTTTATCCTCTTTCCAGCCATAATCATCCTCTTTTTTGTCCACTACTTTTCACAAAAGAAGAACATATTCATTTTTACTGAGGCTCAACTAATAGATAAGATAACATTAAGCAAAATAGGTTTTAAGAAGTTTTTTCTTTATTCTTTAGATTTCTTGATCATAATTGTTTTATTCTTAGCGTTAGGTAGGCCTCAATATCCGATAAGCTTACCTGTAAGTGGTTATGCAGTGGGTATAATCATCGACATATCGGGTAGTATGATGGCAACAGATTTCTTTCCATCACGTATAGCGGTTGCGAAAGATGCCGCAAAAGTCTTTATCAATAAATTAAAAGGAAATTTCGAAGCTTGCTTAGTAACCTTTAATAACAACGTCTTTGTCAATCAAAGTTTAACATCATCCAGAGAGGATCTACTATTAGCTTTGGCACAGGTTGACGCAAATTATGGAGGAACAGCAATAGGGGATGCTATAATGACAACATTGGCAGTGCTTGAAGGCTCAAATATGCCTCATAAAGTTATCGTCCTTTTAACCGACGGAGAAAATAACTATGGAATAGACCCAATAATAGCAGCCCAAAGAGCAAAAGATAAAAAAATACCGATCTACTGTATAGGAATGGGAACATCCACAGGAACATATATCCCTGGAATACCTTATCCGGTAAGAATCGATGAAGGAACACTTAGAGAAATCGCAAGATTAACAGGCGGGGAATATTATTGGGGTAACTCATCCGCAAACTTAGAAAAAATATACCAAAAATTAGCAGAAAAAGTAGGTAAAGTCAAAAAAAACCAAGATATATCATCGTTATTCGCAGGATTTGCTTTACTTCTTATCATCATTAAAATAATGATTAATACACTCTTTGTAAGGAGCATAGAAATTTAATGCCAGAACTTCCAGAAGCAACAACAATATCATCTCAACTATCAAAATTTATCACCAATTCCAAACTCATTGAAATAATAATAAAAAAAGATAGCATAATTAAAAATAAGGAATTACTAAAAAACATAATCAATCAAAAATGCGAAGAAGTAAACAATTACGGAAAGATGGTTTATTTTAAATTTCAAAATCATTGGATAGTATTCCATTTAGCACTTACCGGTTATTTAGTTATAAACCCCAAAGAAGAATTATTAAACAATACAATAGTTGAGTTCAATTTTGATAAAAACAAAGTAATCTTTGGAGCTAAAAGAATGTTTGAAAAAATGATCGTATATGAAAGTTATCCCTTCTCTAAATACGGGCCTGATTTTAGATCATTAAAACCCTTGGATTTTATAAAAATTTTAACCAAAACCAATAAACCTATAAAAGTTGCTCTAATGGATCAAAATTTAATCGCAGGTATTGGAAATATCTATGCTTGTGAATCCCTATTTGATGCCAAAATACTACCAACAAGAAATACAAGAAATATAACCGTCCAAGAATATCATAAACTATTCAATTCATTACATAACATAATCAAATTAGCAATAGAAAAGAGGGGATCAACAATAAGCGATTACATAGACGCCTTTGGAAACAAAGGAGAATTTCAAAATTACCACAAAATATATGGTAAAAAATTCTGTCCAGAATGCTCCAAAAAAGTATCAACCATAAAAATCCAAGATAGAATAACTTATTTTTGTTCAAATTGCCAAAAATAAACATGGAATTAGAATGTCTCCAAAAAATAATTAAAAATTTAGACGATCTACTTGAACAAGTAATAGAAGAACAAGTTATTGAAAACCTCACTTTTGAAGAATTCTTAGAAAAATGTTTTGATGTATTAAAAAATTGTGATATAGTCGAAAGTATAAAATTTTTGAACCTACAGGAACATTCGAGCACTTTCTTCAAAGAAGATTCATCTATAAATATTTTTCCTATAAAGTTGAAAGACGAAACCATAGGATATGTAGAGATAAAACTAAGGGATCAAAAAACAGAACAAAAAGAAAAAATAGCAGAAATAATTTTCCAGAATTTAAAATACATCACTTTTATCTTTCTTTCATTTAAGGAACTCTTCAATTCTCTATCGGAATTAAAATATACAAGTATTAAATTCGAAACCTATAGGAAAGCTTTTTATGATATTTCAAAGGCAATGCTTTCATCCTTATCGGAAGAAGTTTTACTCAAGATAATTTGTCAAATAACTCAAGAACTTATCCTTTGTAGCGCTTGTCTCATATTCTTCAGAAATAAAGTAATATACACAACATCAAACAAATTAATAGAACAAGAGCTAAATTTTATAATTCCTGAACTAAAAAATCTTTTAGAAAAAAAGTTTGAGCTTTTTTACATGGAAGGAGAAATGATAAAAATTGAAAACGTATATTTAAGGCATCTTAAGAGTGCACTCGTTAAAAGGTTTTCAGTCCCAGTAATTGGTAATGGAATCTTCATCCTTCTCTTTACCAAAGAAATAGAATTATCATCAATAGATTTAGATTTTATATCAACAGTTACAAGCAACATTGCTACATCTTTAGAAACACGTTATCTTTTTGAACAATTGTCGATAAAAAATACGTTTCTTGAAAAATTGTTTATTGTTTCTGCTAAGCTGTCAGAAGTTAATTCTTCCGAAGAATTATATCAATTACTTTTTCATATAATCAACGACATTTTTTCAGGCTGTGACTTCGTGATATTCAAATTAACTAAAAAGGAAGTATTTAAACCATCATACATCAAAATAACCAATAGCAAACTAATCAATTTCATCGAAGCTTCAGAACTTTCGGTAACTAACATTTCAGAAGATCAACTAAAACTTTTCTCATCCTACAAATCCCTTCTAATTTTCAAAGATGATGAAGTAAAAGATGATTTGGTTAGATTCCTTGATCTAATCTTTCAACGCCCCTACATCATCATTCCGATCATAGAAAAAAACACTATAACTTCATTAATCGTTTTCAACATAAAATATCAGTTTATCTCTAATTACCACAATATTTTGGATATCTTGGCAAGTCATCTATCTGTGTTATTTTCATACGTTTTTTCGCGAGTAAGTGCTTATGAAAAATTGGTTGCAAAATCAAATGAAACAAAAATCATCAATCGAGTCATCTTCGATTATTCCTCAATAAGAGACATCAATATATTAATAGGTAATTTTGTAAAAGAGATAAAAAGTCTGGTAGAATATTCATTACCAGTATTTACATACTACAAAAATGGACAAATAACAGTTGTTAAAACTCTTGAATACTACAAAAGTTTAGTCGCAACAGTAATTAATAATCTACCAAAATTGATAATATCAAAAATCAAAGAAAGCATTGAGTTAACAAATGCAGGTATATTCAAACCAATACTAATAAATAACCTTGAGCTTTTTTTTGACAATATAAACGTTTATGATTTCGTAAAAAAATCTAACTTGAAAAGTTTATTAATATTACCCATAAAGAGCGAGGTTAGCGATCTTAACCCACTGTTTCTCATATTCAGCTTAGAAAATAGGTTTGAAGAAGAATACATCGATTTACTTAACAGCTTAGCAAATCACTTCAGCATCTTTTTTGAAAACGCCTTTATTTACTCATTCCTGGGTGAAAGATTGAAATCCACAGATATACTGTATAATTTTTTGAGGATAGTAACATCGGTCTTAGACCCTAACAACGTAATAATGAGAGCTAAAGAATTCTTAGAGGAACTTCTTAAACCTGAATTACTATGTTTCATTACAAAAAAATACAATAATTTTGAAGTAGAATACATTAAACCAAATAATCTAAATCTCGAAATTAGCTCGATAATAAAATCATTAAGCTTACTAAGTACCAACATTTCCTTCATAAACAATAAAAATATTCTCATTGAAAAAAACTATAAAACAATATGGAACGAATTTACAAAAAATATTAACCTAAAACAAATTATCATTATTCCTCTTGTATATTTAAGAGAAATTTTGGGATATATAATATTAGGGCTAAACAAAGAAAATATTAACGATACAATGGTCTGGATACTAAACAATATACCATACGCTTTATCAACACCCCTAAAAAACTCAATGATAATGCAAGAACAAGTAGAAGTTTCAAACATAATAAGGCAATCTTTAATTACAAAAACAGAAGATAAAAATCTCAAAAGAAAAGGAATAGAATTTAATTACAAACACGTTTCTTCCCGAGAAATTACAGCAGACTGGATAGAAATCGTAGAAAAAGATAATAACTTCATAATGGTAGTTGCCGATGTTTCTGGTAAAGGAGCAAAATCTGCAATATATACAGCACAAGCAAAATTCGCAGCTAAATCCCTTTTTTACTCCTTAGAAAACTTTTCTCAAGCAGTAAATCAACTTAATAAAATTTTATCTTCCACAGTATCAGACAACATCTTTATAACAATGTTTGGTATAAATATCTACAAAAAAGAAGATAAAATATTTTGCGAGTACGTAAGTGCAGGACACGAACCAATGATCATCATCCGAAAATCAGAAATTAAACAACTATCAACAAAAGATATACCCCTCTGCATCCTTGATTCTTACCAATATAAAACATCATTAATCGAGTTAGAAAAAAACGATATACTTTTCCTTTATACTGACGGAGTAATCGATATAAAAAATGAAAAAGGAGAAAATTTCGGAAGAGAAAGATTATTAAACCTTTTAGAAAATATCAAAGAAGAAGCACAAAAAAGAAAAATGGGAATTAAAGAAATAATCGATAAAGTTTATGTAGAGGTTATGAAATTCAGTTCCTCTCCTCTTTCAAATCCACCCGATGATATAACTATAGCATGCATCAAAATAATATAAAGGAAAGGAGTGAATAAGATGTTTGAATGTGCAATAGTTGGTGCAGGAGCAGCAGGACTAACAGCAGCTATGTATGCATCAAGATTAGGACTTAAAACTATCGTGTTCGAAAAACAATTGCCAGGAGGACAATTATTGTTAACCAATGAAATCGAAAACTACCCAGGATATATAAAAATAAGTGGCCCCGAAATAGCAGAAAAAATGCATAAACAAGCACTATTAGCAGGCGCAAAAATCAATACATTAGAAGAAGTAGAAAAAATAGAAAAAAATGGACACATTATAAAAATAAAAACATCAAACGGAGAATATGAAACCTTGAGTTTAATCATAACAGCGGGAATGACACACAGAAAACTAAATGTTAAAGGAGAAGATGAATTTGCAGGTAAAGGAGTCTCATACTGTGCACTCTGTGATGGCCCGTTCTTCAAAGGTAAAGTCTTAGCAGTCGTCGGCGGAGGAAATAGCGCACTACAAGAAACACCTTACTTAGCCAATATAGCACAAAAAGTATTCCTCATACACAGACGAAACCAATTCAGAGCTTTTAAATACCTACAAGACAAAGTTTTTAACTTATCAAACGTTGAAATAATATGGGATACAGTCGTCGAAGAAATAAAAGGAACCAATAAAGTTGAATCCATTATCATTAAAAACTTAAAAACAAATCAAATGTCAGAACTTAAAGTAGATGGTATATTTATATTCATAGGATTCGAAACAAAAACAGAGCTATTTAAAGAATTTGTTGAACTCGATGAATATGGTTTTATAAAAACCGATGAAAATATGAGAACAAAAACAGAGGGAATATTTGCAGCAGGAGATGTAAGATCAGGAAGCGAAAAACAATTGGTAACATCCGCAGCCGACGGAGCAATAGCTGCAATCAGAGCATTCGAATACGTATCGAAAGTGAAATCCACCCTCAATTTGGACGAAATTCATACTTAATACAATTGTCTAAAATGAAATCAATTCAGGAATAATCCTTACGCTCTCTTTTAAAGTTGGGAAATTATTTTCTAATATCTTAGAAATCGTAAAATAAGAATCCCAATCAAGGAACTTATTTTCATGATACACAACCTCGTATCTATCATTTTGGTATATTTCAAAATTTACTATCATTTCTCCTTGATCCTTGAAAAAACCAGATAAATAATTAATAAACTTATAGTATTCCTCTTCGATAAAATCGGGTGCTATTTGAACAAAAAAATTAATTTTGTAAGTAGCAGATTTTTGCACTTTAGGATTATTCTCTTCACTTCTTTCATTTATTTCATTTATATCATATATTCGTTGGCATATTATTTTCAAGTTTTTTTCTTCATCCTCATTTTCATCATTACCTTCGACCACAACTTCTCCTTCGACAACCACAATCTTACCTTCCTTTATTTTTTCAGAATTTTCTTGAAAAACATAAGGATAGACAACTACTTCAATACTGTCAGATGGATCATCCAATTCAAATATAGCCATCTTCCCTTTTTTTGTTATCTTTTCTTGCAAGTTAGTTATAACACCTATAACTTTTACTTCCTTATTATCAAGATTTTCTTCTTGGATAGAATCTTTCAAAGCAGAGATTGTTTTATCAATTTTTATGTTTAACTTATTAAGTGGGTGGTCGGATAGATAAACCCCTAAAAATTCCTTCTCCCACTGCAAAATTTCAAGCTCATCATTACTTTTAATCCTTTCCTCTTTTTGCATCTTATTAGAAAAAAGTGAAGCTACTTTATTTTTAGATTTATTAATTATCTGATCCAAGGAATCGAGAAGTTCTTTTCTATTAGGATACAAAGAATCAAAGCACCCTGATAAAATCAATATTTCAAATGCCTTTTTATTAACTATTTGATGGTTTACTCTACTTGCAAAATCATCAACAGATGTAAACGGGGTAGTTCTCTTTTTAATTATTTCATTAACCACTGCTTCTCCTAATCCCTTTATTCCCAAAAATCCATACCTAATAACTTTTTGATTATCAATTATTTCTATATCAAAACTTTCATTACTTTTATTAATGTCAGGTGGCAAGACTTTGATTTCCTTTTCGAAGCATTCCCTAAGAAAAACCTTCAGTTTCTTCGGATTTCCCTCCACACTTTTCAACAAACAAGCAAGGTATTCATGAAGATAATTGGCCTTTAGGTAAGCAGTTATATAAGTAAGGATACCATATGCAGCAGAGTGAGACTTATTAAATCCATACCCTGCAAACTTTTCAATAATATCAAATAATTCCTTAGCAAGTTCCTCAGGATAACCATTATTTATACATCCTTCGATAAAAGTTTGCCTGTATTTCTCCATAATCTCTGGCTTCTTCTTCCCCATCGCTTTTCTTAAATCATCAGCTTGAGAAAGAGTAAAATTAGCGAATTTATTTGCTATCATCATTATCTGTTCTTGATAAACTATCACACCATAAGTTTCTTTAAGAATTTCCTCCAAGTCAGGGTGTAGATATTTTATTTTGGAAGGATCATGCTTAGCTTCAATAAAATTCTTAACTAATCCACTTTCTAAAGGTCCCGGCCTATATAAAGCTAACGCACTTATAATATCATTAATATCAGTAGGCTTAAGCTCCTTCAATAACCTTTTGAATCCCGGACTTTCAACCTGAAATACCCCCACAGTATCTCCATTACAAAATAACTCAAAAGTTTTCCTATCATCCAAAGGAAGATTATAAACATCTATTTCTTTCCCTTGAACTTTCTTTATCATTTTTACAGTATCATCTATCAATGTAAGAGTCCTTAAACCCAAGAAATCCATCTTAACAAATCCCAATCTTTCAACAGATGACATATCATAAGCTGTAGCTATTACATCATTAGTTTTTACCAAAGGAATCAGTTCATCTATATCTATGGAGGATATTATAACACCGGCAGCATGGACAGACTGATTTCTTATCAATCCTTCTAATTCCATCGCAACATCTATTATTTTCTTTACATTTTTATCATTGTGATACTCTTTCTTTAGTTCCATGTTTTCTTCAAGAGCTTCCTGAATAGAATAATTGAAAGGTATCATCTTAGCAATATGATCAGCAAAAGAAGGAGGAAAGCCAAGAACCCTTGCTACATCTCTTACAGCGGCTCTTGCCTTCATCGTCCCAAAAGTCCCTATATTACAAACCTTGCTCCTACCATACTTTTCTACGCAATAATCAATAACCTCGTCTCTTCTTATTTGACAGAAATCGGTATCTATATCAGGCATTGATTTCCTACCAGGATTTAAAAATCTCTCAAATATTAGGCCGTATTTTAAAGGGTCTATCTGTGTTATACCAATTAAGTAAGCAACAATGCTTCCACCAACTGATCCCCGCCCAGGCCCAACAGGAATACCTCTACTCCTTGCCCACCCTATAAAATCACTGACGATTAAAAAATAATCCGAAAACCCCATATCCCTTATAACCGACAACTCATACTCTAACCTTTCCAAAACCTTATTATCATAATCAGGATACCTTTTAGGCAAATTCCTATAACACAACTCCTTTAGATTTTCAAAACTATTCTCAGTTTGAGGAAGATAGTAAATATTTTCAGGAAATTGAATATCAACCATCTCTGCAATTAACTTGGTATTTAAGAAAGCATCCTTAAAATCATCCCCCCATATCTTATATAATTCCTCAAAACTCTTCAGATAAAATTCATTTTGTTTGAATTTCAATCTTTTGGGATCATCTATTTTTTTCTTTGTCTGAACACATAATAAAATATCATGTGCTTCATAGTTTTCCTTATTTAAATAATGAGAGTCATTTGTTATAACCCTTTTCAATCCGTAACTTTTGGCTATTTTTATAAGTTCCGTATTAACCTTAACTTGCTCATCTATACCATGATATTGAAACTCTACAAACACATTTTCTTTACCAAATATAGAGATATAATCATCAAGATTCTTCTTTAATTTTTGCTTATCTTCGTAGAGGATTGCTTGAGGTATCTCCCCCGCTAAACATGATGTAAGCATTATTAATCCTTCTGAATATTTAGATAAAACTTCTTTATCTATTCTTGGTTTATAATAAAAACCTTCTAAATTACCAATAGTTACTAATTTAACCAAATTTTTATATCCTTGGAAATTCTTGGCCAATAAAACTAAGTGATACCCAGAAACTTTTACATCTTCCTGTTCCTGTTGTTTACCTTTGAATTTTCTATCATGAGTAATATATAATTCTGCACCGATGATAGGTTTAATTCCATTTTCCCTTGCTTTATCGTAAAAAGTTATAGCCCCGCTAATAGATCCATGATCCGTTATAGCAACAGCACCCATTCCCATTTCTTTAACTTTCTTAATCAAATCATCAATCCTTATCATTCCATCCAAAATACTATAAGTAGTATGTAGGTGAAGATGAACAAAATCAACCATTCTTATTTATCCCCCATTTACGTTAAATACTTAAGTCTTTCTATCTTAACAACAAAACACTAAGGTAATACTCCTACCCCGGAAAAGCCCCAAACAGAAAGAACCCAAACTCAGAATAATTCTTCCACAACATTATTTAATTAACTGTTTGTTTTTTCCTAAAGAACAAGAAGTAGACAACTATTGCTGCCACGATTAAGAACAATCCTCCACAGAAAATAACCGCAACTATTAATAAAATTATAGCAGTATTCCCTTGAAAACTAAAACCACTTTTATCTTTCCCCTGGTCTATATTTGTTTGACAATTTATGATGTATTCTTTTACGTATGGATGGTCTGGATACAATTCCTGAACCTTTTTAAAATACCTCATAGCATTTCTATACCTTTGCTCAAAATATTCATCAATTCCCTTACTGTAGTTTTTATCTACATCACTTTGTACATTTTGAATATTTGCTTCTTTTATAAAGTTCTGTATTTCTGCACAAGAAACAAGAATGTTATAATTTTGTGTAGCTACTCCGATTTCAGGATTATTAATCCCCCAACTAACTGTACCTATTATTTTTCCTTCACTATTATAAGCAGGTCCTCCACTGTTTCCACCACTTATCGTAGCATCAGTTTGAATAACTCTAACACCTTTATTCGACGTCCTTAAAGCTGATACTATCCCTTTTGTTACAGTTGGTTTGAGAATACTAAAGTTATCAAACAATGAACCTGCAAAGAAGTGAACTTGTGCCGGATAACCTATAACTGTTATCTCAGATCCTTCTGTAGGCTCATGCTCCGAAATTAAAGATGTAGGTAAATTATTTTGATCGATTTTGATTATAGCTATATCTCTTCCCATATCGACTATATCAGAAACCTTTTCAGCAGAACCTATTTTTATAACGTTAGCTGGCTTAAAAAAAGCACTTACATTAGAAGTTCCCTTTTCCGCTACCCCCAATCCAACATAAACCCTCTTTTGATAATTAAAATCTGTGATATTAGTCATAACGTACCCCATGAATGCCCTTGCCAACAACTTTTCCTCTTCAGGAGTTAAAGATACACCAGCTTCTTGCTCAAAAGATGAATAAAAATCGTCAGTAATAAATTGAGACAAGAATTTATTAACAACGATTTGCTTCAATTCATCTTCTTCAAAAGCAACAACATGCGTAGCAGTTAGTATATATCCGTTTGGATTGATAATCACTCCACTTCCTACTGCTCCGGTATTGACTTGGACTCTCTTTTGCCTCCTTGAAGGTATTAAAAATTTATTCGGATTTTCTGCCATCTTTTTTAAAATGTATGTAATAGCATTTCTTTTTACTTCTTCCTCAGTTGTTCCCCAAGCACCAGAATAAACCTTTTCCAACATTTCTTGTTGTAAGGCTTGGAATGCTTGTTGATTAAATGTAGGTTGACTAAAAGCAACCTCTCCCGAAATATCTACATAAATTAGAACAACCGAAGGTTTGTTATATTCAACTATCTTTTGCTGATCCAAAGAAAAAGATATGCATAAAATAAAAAGCACAAAAACAATCAAATTTATAAATTTCCTCATGACATCCCCCCCTATATTTTAATTCCCTCTACGTAATAATATGGTTCTACTTTTTTTATTTCTGCTCTTACCTCTTTTATTCCTTCAAAAGGACTTTCAAATTCAATATTTATTACTAACGGAAATCCTTTATATAGAGAATACATTCTATTTGAGCTCAGTTCTTGAATCATCCACGCCTCAACATCAACAATTTGCCCAACTTTAGGAAAATTATTTACCGTTTCATCATCAATTCTGTGCAAAGGCTTAACCTTATATTTATTGTGCCTATGTATGTAGTAATAAGGTTTGTAGGATTTTACAATTAACTTAAAACCGTAATCTTGCAAAAACTTGTAAAACTCATTAGACATAAAATCTTCGATAAAATAAGGTATTATTTCAGAGGACATTTCAGCTAATATAAATCTTTCTTTTGAGCCTAAAAGCTTTAAAACATAAGAGTTAATCGCATTTGTTATTTGCATAACTTGGTATTTAGGAGAAATCATGTATCCCGAACCTTGACAATATCTACAAGTAGTTGTTATTTTATTATAGTTTCCTTCTTCAACTCTTTGCCTCGTTACCTCAAGTATTCCCAAATTAGTAAACCCCCATATTTTAATCCTCTTCTTCTCATCTTTAAGTAACTTTTCCAATTCTTCAATTATTTTTTTATTCAATTCTTGCTTACGCTGCTCATCTTGGACTTTAAGAAAATCGATAAATATCATTCCTGACACATCCCTAATCCTTATTTGCTTAACTATTTCTTTTAACGAGTTTAAATTAACATTTTTTACGGTCTCAAACTGATCTTCTCCTATGTAGCTACCAGAATTTATATCTATAGTTGTCCCTACCTCAGGATGCTGAATCACCAAATAACCACCCGTAGGTATATTAACCTTGTGTTTTATAAAATCATTAAAATCAATATTAATCGAATAATATTCCAGAATATTTTTCTTTGCTTTAAGCGGATCAAAATAAGAGACAGAATTAGCATACTGAGGCACAAAAAGCGAAAGATACCGCTTTATCTCATGATAATCTTCCTTATTATCTACGATAACTTCAGTCTTCGCTTCAAAATACTCCCTCACTATCTTTATTGGGAAATATTGATCCTTATAAATCATTTTTTCGTAGTTTATTTTTTCGTATTCATTCTTTATACTTTCCCATGTTTTATAAAGCATCTCTGCATCCTTTAATATCTCTATAGCATCCGAATACTGAGAATTTGTCCTTGCAATAAATCCTACATTCCTTATCTCAGGATATTTTTCAGCTAATCTTTCCCTTATATGCTCAAGTTTATATCTAAGAACTTCTTCAACATTCTTGTCCTCTATCTTATGGGATACTTTTATAGAATTCTCAAAAGGAAGTAAAACCAAGTACTTTCCAGCTATCGTTACATAAGCAGTCAATTGAGGAGATTTGTATTTCATGTTGGTTTTCTTTACTTTGACCATTATGAATGAATTAGGCTTGATTTGGATAAAATCAGGTATATCATTCAAATTCAGAAAACCAGATTTACCATTGCCCAAGCTAACAAAACATGCATTTATACCTTTTTGAACAACAGTTATCCTTCCCTTATATATACTCCCTACATCACCACTGTCAACATCTAAAAATACGTTTAAGATCTCATCATCCTCAAGAATAACGGCAATCGAAGGCTTCAAAAAAGATTGTATAAGTATTAACCTTCTCTTCATTTAAAATACAAGTTAACCTAAAATAACTACTTTTGATAAACTTTACAAATAATATTACGGGTTAATTACATCGACAAAAGTTTTGTGCTTAGTTTTCCTGAATTTAACAATCCCGTCATTCAGTGCAAATATAGTATAATCTGATCCCAAGGATGTATTAAGACCTGGGTATACTTTAGTTCCTCTTTGTCGAACGATGATATTTCCAGCCCTGACGAATTGTCCGTCAAAAGCTTTCACTCCTAACCTTTTGCTATTGCTATCTCTTCCGTTTTTACTTGCGCTACCCGATTTTTTCTGTGCCATAACATCTCCCCCTTAACTTTTTTATTTTCCTACATTAATTTTTGATAATTCTTGCAAGATCGTTTTAGGAATTACATTAATAGTATCAACGACAATAGCACCTGCCTCCTGTAATTTTTGTATTTTGTATTCTGGTTTTCCAGATTTACCCATTATTATAGCGCCAGCATGTCCCATTCTCTTGCCTTCTGGAGCATTTCTTCCTGCTATGAAAGCTATAACAGGTTTATTTTTCTTAATTAACTTGCTAACGACTGGTGCCGCATCTTCCTCGTCACTACCACCTATTTCTCCAACCATAACAACAGCCTGAGTTTGTTCATCTTCCAAAAACATCTCCAAAACATCCTTGAATCTAAGGCCAATAAGAGGATCTCCTCCAAGCCCAACAACACTACTTTGCCCTAAACCACTGTCCTTTAGCAATTTAAGGATTTCATACGATATGGTTCCACTTCTTGAAACCAAGCCAACTATTCCAGGTTCCAAAACAGAGTTAGGTATTATACCAATCTTTGACTGCCCTGCAGTTGCTAAGCCAGGACAATTTGGCCCCACCATCTTACAACCATACTTCCTTAAATAATAATGAACTTTCAACATATCATGCTGAGGTATTCCCTCGGTTATAACAACGATCAATTTTATACCGTTTAAACAAGCCTCGATTATAGACTGTGCAGCTAAGGTTGGGGGAACAAAAATTACAGAAGCATCAATTGGACCAATCTTTTTTACAGCTTCAGAAACAGTGTTAAAAACAGGGATATTCTGAAAATTTTGCCCACCCTTGTAAGGTGTAACCCCAGCAACAATATTAGTCCCATACTCTAACATCCTTTGGGTATGAAAGCTACCTTCTTTACCTGTTATACCTTGCACCAAAACTTTTGTAGTTTTATCAACTAATATCCCCATACTTTACACTCCCAATATTTCGTTTCATTATATAATTCTGAAAATAACTTTGTTTCCCTTTTTACACACAAATGGCATAACTTGTTAATTTTTTTATACATCCTTTTCAATTTTGTAAAATTCCCTTCAAGATAGATGTAAAAAAAATGTTAAAATTGAAACCAAAAGAAAGAAAAAAAGCAAAAAATTGTTAATAATATTAATAGTATGAGAAAAGGTTTAACTTTAATAGAAATATTGGTAACAATCGGAATACTTTCACTAATAATACTTACCCTCATCTCTTCCTCCATCTTTATCGTAAAATCCAATGAATCAGTTTCAAAATCTAATATAATTAAATCCAAATTAAAACATTATTACTACGAAATCGTATTCATTCCTTACATCACAAGTGATAAAATTTATACCCCCAATACTTTATTCGACTACACAGATATAAAAAACAGAAAAATTTTAGAAATAAACGAAAAAAATAAAGGAAGAATATATGGGGAAACCAACGATTCCATAATAAGCAATCTATCAATAAACAGTGAACAAACCTCTTTCAAAGCAATAGAAATATTTCAACAATTAAAACAAAAACTTAAACAAGATGTTGACATAAAAAACTGGGGAATAGAGATAGAAGAAGTAACTTTAAAACTCTCGGATAAACCCGTTCAATATGTTATCGTTCCAATAAAAAATGCTGACGGAAACATCATAGGACACAAATTAATCGCAACCTTAATTTGGTTCGACGTTAGTATAAAATACAAAACTAAAGATGGAAGAATATTAGAAATAAAAGAAGAATTACCCTTGATTAACAACATAGATAGTGGCAATATCTTACCACCAGGATACACAAGCACAAGTATAAGTACAAGCACAAGTTCAGGTATAAGTTAACCTCCTAGCTGTTTCGAAAAGGATTAACCTTTGTCCCCGTTGAAAAACTCAACGAACACGAAGGAGAGTTTGAAATAATACAAATTAAAACAGAAAATAACAAAGTTTTTCGAGCTACCCCCAACCATCCAGCAATAATTAACGGAAAACTCAAAAAATTTGAAAAACTACAAATCGGAGATAAAATAAATATCTTAAACAACAATAATCTGACCGAAGAAAAAATCATTGAAATAAAAAAAGAAAAAATAAAAGGGAAAGTTTATTCAATAGAGTTGAAAATGAATAAAAATCAATGCTTCAGTCATTTTGGAGGATTATTAATAACATTACAAGCAGTGCTTGCTCATTATCCTCCACCAAGTGCTACAAAAAACTAGATAATAGCCAATTATTTTAGAATACTTAAGAGGTTATAGGTTTGGAAAGAGGTTTTTATTTTTTTTTGTTGAATAAGTAGAGTAGGGAGAGGTGGCCGAGTGGTCGAAGGCGCTCGCCTGCTAAGCGAGAGTGTCGCTTAATAGGCGACACCACGGGTTCGAATCCCGTCCTCTCCGCTTGAATTCAAGGAGGTTACTATGCAGTTCAATAAAGGTCTTTTAAATCAAGTCCAAAACATGATGAATAAAATGCAACAAGAAATGCAGCAAATGAAATTCGAAGGAACTGCAGGAAACGGAAAGGTAAAAGTAGTTTGCAACGGCTTACAAGAAATCTTATCCGTTAAAATCGACCCAGAATTACTAAAAGAAGAAGCAACACTTTTAGAAGATCTAATCGTCGTTGCTACAAATGATGCACTAAATAAGTCAAAAGAAGCAGGTAACAACGCAGTCGCCCAAATGATGGCCAACATGAACCTACCAAATATCTTCTAAGTTTAATTTTTTAAAATGAATAAATCAAGAACAATAAAAGAAAAGATAAAGATCAAAGGCAAAGGAATACATACATCAACAGTTTCAACCATTACCTTACACCCCCATGATAATTCAATAGAATTTTACAATAAAAAAAAATCGTAAAACTCTCCCCCTCTAACATAGTAAATACCGTAGGTAGCACAGATTTGGAAATAGTAAAAACTATCGAGCATCTACTTTGCTCATTGTTCATCAATAAAATCGACAACCTATTGATAGAAATTGATGGGTCTGAAATACCAATACTCGACGGTAGCATACAAGAATTCAACGAAAAATTAACCAATAACATAATGGAAATAAACAAAATAGCAACATCCTTCTCTATACAAAACTATATAAAAATAGAAGATTATGAAGTATTTCCAGCACAAAGTTTAGAAATATATTGTCTTGTAGGAAACAATATTTTATATTGGAAAGAAGGTAATCCCCTTTTTCCTGCAAAAACATATGGCTACATCCAAGATTACCCCATCCTACAACAACTGAATTTAGGCAACGGAAGCGACCCATTTAATACCCTCATCTTAAGCAAAAACAAACCAATCAACAATCCTTTTTTGCTCAACTATCATAAAATCATTGATTTTCTTGGAGACATTTATACAACAAATATACCTTATATAAGCGGCATATTTTTTCTTAATAATCCCAATCACACCAAAAATAACAAAATAGCGATAAAAATAATGGAAATATATGAAAGGAGAGAAAAAGTATGCTAACTGTTTTCAATTTGGAAACTTTACTAAGCCCTCAAAGCATAGCAGTAGTCGGTGTATCAAGTAATCCCGAGCACATAAGTTATTCCTTATTAGAAAACATCGTTGATAATGGCTATGGTGGTGTTGTCTATCCCGTTAATCCTAAAATAAAAGCAATAAAGGGATTAAAAAGTTATCAAAAGATAACAGATATACCAGAACCTGTTGATATTGCTATAATTATCTTGAAACCAGATATTGCGATGAGTGTTTTGGAAGATGGAGCAAGAATGGGAATAAAAAATTTTATAATAATAGCAAGTGGATTCTCCGAAGCAGGTTTTATCGAACAAGAACATAAAATAAAAGAATTATCAGAAAAATACGGATTAACAATCCTTGGTCCCAACTGCGTAGGTATAATCAATACTTATCAAAATCTAAATGCATCCTTTGCAACAAAAGGAATACCTAAAAAAGGAACGATATCAATAATCTCACAGAGTGGTGGGTTTTCTATAGGAATTGTTAAACATTTGCAAAAAATGAAACAAGGAATAAGTAAGTTAATAAGTGTTGGAAATAAAGCAATACTACAAGAAAGCCATTTCCTCGAATATTTGGCTAACGATGAAACGACAAGAGTCATTGCACTGTATGTCGAAGATATAAAGAATTTCAATGAATTTGAAAAAGCGGCATATCAATGTCTTGCCCAAAATAAACCCATCGTTGTATTTAAAGGTGGTGTAACCAAAGAAGGAGGTTTAGCATCATCATCACACACCGCAGCAATGACAGAAGCCAATGACTACTACAAAGCACTTTTCAGAAAAACAGGCTGCATATTCGTTGAAACTATTGAAGAACTGTATTATACAATTTCTACGTTTGAAAAAAATGAAAAATTTTTGGAAAACAGAGGCAAAAAAGTAGTTATCATTTCAAATTGTGGAGGCTGTGGAGTAATAAACACCGATTTCGCAATAAAACATAACTTAGAGATCGCTAAAATTTCAGAAGAAATGAAAAATGAATTAAGAAAAATTCTACCTGCTGCTGCAGCAATCAATAACCCAATAGACATCGTAGGTGATGCAGACCACGAACGACTAAAACAAACTATAAATACAATCATAAAATTTAAAAATGAATACGATTACCTGATTATCAACATGGGACAACAATCAACAATAAATATGCAAGAAGTTAGTAGAGTTTTGTATGAATCCTCAGAAGAACTTAATAACCAAAACATAATAGCTTTATCCTGTATGTTTGCATTAGATATAACGCAAAAAGATTACGATCTTCTACATCAGTCAAAAATCCCCGTATTTGTTTATCCAGAACAATTAACTTCCACTTTAAGCAAAATAATCGAATACAATCAAAACAGAATTCAAATAATAAACAAAAAAAACAATCTTATGTTAGAAGAGTTGGATATTGATTGGGACGAGATAAAAAATATAGTTAAAAATTCAGAAAAAGAAAAGGGTTTCCTAAATATCTTATCCGTATTCAAAATTCTTCAATCATTGAAAGTAAACATACCACAAACAATAGAAATTAACAAAATGGATGATATCAATTCTGTTTCTTTAGAATTTCCGGTAGTTTTAAAAACAGGGTCAACAAAAGTAATTCACAAAACAGAGCAAAAAGGCATATTTTTAAATATCAAAAATTTACAAGAATTGCAAGAAAAATACAAAGAATTGCAAAAAATCGATAATAAAGCATTAGTCCAAAAAATGATAGATAAAGATTTAGAGCTAATATTAGGAATAAGAAAAAGCCAAAAACTAAATAAAGCACTATTTATATTAGGTATTGGTGGAATAATGGTTGAATTATTGAAAATTTTTGATGTTGGTTTAATACCGATAGACGATTTTCAACTTGATAAAATCCTCGAAAACTTGAGAATAAAACCACTCTTTGACGCCAATTTTAGAAATAAAAAATACAACAAAAACATGTTGATTGATACTATAAATAAAATCTCCGAATTGGCATTAAAAATTGAAGAAATAGAAGAAATAGAAATTAACCCATTGATAATAAATGAGGAAGGAGTTTTTGTCGTAGACTGTAGAATAAAATGTTACCGATAAGAAAAAGAAAAAGTATAGGACAACATTTAATAAAAGATAAGGAATTAATTGAAAGGATTTGTGATCTGATAGTATATAATTTGCCGCATGAAGAGTTCTCATTTTTCGAAATTGGCCCTGGAGAAGGAAATATAACTATCCCACTATTGAAAAAACTTAGAAATTCCGAAAATAAACCTTCAAAAATCATCCTTAATGAAATAGATTATCGATATCTGAAAAAATTAAAAGAGAAAATAGAAGAAGAAAAAATAAACCAATACTTTAATATCGAATTTATAACCCAAGAGTTTCAAAAAGTAAAGTTTAAAGAAAAAAGAATATTCCTCTTCGGAAATATACCTTTTTATATAACAGGAACAGTATTTAAAAAGTTAATCCAAGATTATGATAAAGTAGTTAAAGTTGTCATAAACCTTCAAAAAGAAGTTGTTGATAAAATACTGAATTTGGATAACCCGTTAGGTGTATCTTTCAACATTGGTTGGAACATTGTTGAAGGCATGATAATACATCCTTCTTTTTATGACCCACCACCGAAAGTTTTTTCTCAGATAATACTCCTTGAAAATAAACATAATCCTTTATTCTGTCTAAAATTCGTTAATTTTCTACATAAAATATATAGAAACAAGAAAAAAATGTTGAAGAATGTTTTAACAGAGGAAGAAATAAGTAAAATTAAAGATGAATCATTACTGTCTGAACGTCCCTTTAATCTAAAAGTTAATCAAATCGTACAACTTTATGAAAACATAACAAAATGCTAATAGAAAAACTCATTTTAGAAAACTATAGGATATTTACAAAAAGAGAATTTAATTTTAGGAAAGGGCTAAATTTGGTCTTAGGGAACAACTCCACAGGAAAAACAACAATTTTAGAATCAATATTTTTTTTATTTTCAGGAGAATTGGTTAATAACTTCAGTCCCATAAACCACAATCAAGATTTTGCAAGAATTTTCCTAAAACTTATCTTCAATGATATTTTTTTTGAAATATCTGCCATATTAAAAAGAAAAAATTCAAGATTTGATAAAACCCTAATGCTTAATGAAAAAAAAATTGAATCTTATAAGATATTAAAGAATAAATTTCTTTCCCCTTTTTTATTAAATGCATTTGATATTTCTTTCCAAGATCCAGAAAACAAAAGAAACATTATAGATAGATTCCTAAAAATCATCAACCCGGAATTCTCTAATATTGAATACAATTTAAAAAAAGTAATAAAACAAAAAACATCAATTTTAAAAAGTGGAAATTATAGCGATATCATAGAGTCATTAAACTCAAAAATAGCCGAATTATCAAGCTTAATAACTCTGAAAAGAATAGAAGGAATAAAATCAATAGGTGACGATCTAAATAATGCTTGTAGGAAATTTTGGCACAACATCGAGAATATAAAAATCATTTACACTCCAGGCTTTAATTTACCAATAAATTTGACAAATGAAAAAAATATACAACAAAATGATTTAAAAGAACAGTATTTAAATGCAATAAAAATAAATACAAAAAAAGAAGTAGAAAATCAAAAAGTGTTGGTTAGTTCAAACAGAGATAACTTTGAATTTATATTAATTACAAAGCAAAAAGAGTATTTCATTAAAAACATATTTTCACAAAGTCAAATAAACATTTTCATCCTCCTCTTTTTTTTAAACTTAGTAAGACAAATAAAAAAAGTCTATAATTACTATCCAATACTCTTACTTGATGAGCCTTTTGTATTTTTAGATTCATTAAATACTGAAAAAATACTAAAAATACTATATACTTACCCACAAGTTATTATTAGTTCAAACAAAGATTTGGAATTAATAAATCACAAAATATTTCTATAGTTCATTAAAATACTTCGCAAAAGGGAAAAATTTTGGTCTTATTGAAAATAAATAGTAGGGATATAGAGGGAGGTAAATTATGGCTTGGAGAAACTTAAGAGAGTTAGATGACCCTATAGTTAAAGAAATCTTGGAATTATTAGCTCCTATCCAAGATCCTGAATTGGGATTAAGCATTGTAGACTTGGGACTAATTTACGACATAAGGTACGACTTAGAAAAAAAATCGTTAGATCTCGATGTGACATTAACTACACCCGCATGCCCATGGGGAGAAATAATGCTTAATCAAATAGAAGATGCTCTAAGAAATTATAAAGACTTTAAAAACATTTCAGTTAATTTGGTTTGGACACCAGAATACGACCCAAGAATAATGGCTGAAGATTACATAAAAGAAATGATAGGACTATACTAATGAAATTAAAAAGTAAAGTAACAGCTATCATTTTATTCTTAATTTTTGTTTTCCTTGTTTCTGTAAAAGCTGCATTTAATGTCATTCCTCCAGGAACCCCAGATTTCATAATACCAAAATTGAAAAATTACAACTACTACCTCTCCTCCATACCCGCAGGAAAATACACGCTTATAGTCATTTCTTCTAATCAAGAATTATACAAAACCTCAGAAAACTTAAAAAATAAAAAAATAGAAATAGGAATTTTTCCCGACTTAAGATATATTTCCTCAAATTCAGTAAACATGTATAAACTTTTTTCAACTATTCCAGAGAAGGGAAAAACTAAGATCTTTGAAAGCCAATTCATAACAGATACAAATCCATTAACATTTTCTCCTTTACCCTTCAGTTTCTATTTTTCTCTTTCAACTAACGAAGATAGCGTTATATACAACTCAAACATAGATCACAAATATATTTCAATCTTCAAGCACAAAGAAAAAGACGAATATTTGGTATTTTTTGATATTAATTTTGACGGTAATTTCAGTGATTTAATAATACTTATAAACTATATTTCTCCGTGTTCTAGTTCTGGTGGAGGCAGAGGTAGCGGAAAAGGAAATACCCCCTTCTAAAAATTTTCCTCTTATATTTAATCATTAAAATTCAAATAAAAAGAATTTATTTACAAAAATTTAACCAAAATTGCTAATTATTTATTAATATATCTTTAAAAACTAAATAAACATTGTATAGGGAGGTATTAAATATGGTAATAAAAAATAATCTATATTTGGGTAATAACAAAGAAATAAAAAATCTTCAATTCTCTAATAAAGAAGAAAATAAAAGAGAAGACAAATTTTATTATACTAAATCATTTGCTAAAGAGGGGGCAGCGGTTTTTGGAAGCGCAGGAGCAGCAATAGGTTTAGCAGCTGGAACCGGAATAACCCTTGTAAAACTTAATGAAACTTCAATTAATCCTATTATAAAATCATTATGTGTCCCTGTAGGAGCAATAACAGGGGCAACATTAGGATTTATAAATGGGGCAGTCATAGGAGGAACAATAGGAGCTACTATCGGATTATTAACTGATGCAGAATATTGGTGACCTCCTCTCCTCATTGAAAAGAGGAGCTTCCTGCTTCATTGAAAAAGCTTACACGGATATAGGGGTTAGAACCCAATATTCGTGCAGATGCTTCCCTCTCCGCAGGCATAAGCTTGGGTCGGTCCAACCCTACCACCCTTAAGGCGGGTGAAACCTTTTTAAGCATCACCAAACACGCATTCAAATCCCTGTCTATCTGGTTGCCACACTCAGAGCAGAAAACTATCCTGTCAGATAGCTTAAGTTCTTCAAAATATGCTCCACATTTATAACATGCTTTTGAGGTTGGTTCAAAGCGGTTAATCTCAAGGACAGGCAGGAGGCTGGAACTCAGCATCTCTCTCAACTTTCCTATCCCGGAGTATTGAACCGCTTTTGAAAACCAGCCTCTATGCCATGAACTAATACTGTCCTGCTGAAATACTATCATGTTATAAAGCTTTAGAAAAGCAATAATCTTGTTTATAGCATCCTTTCTTCTGTTTTTAATCCTCTCATGCTCCCTTCTCAGTTTTTGTCCTGCTTTCTCTCTATTTCTTGAGCCTTTTCTTTTTCTTGCAAGCTCTTTCTGTAGTCTTTTAAGTCTTTTGCTCTCAGGAATCTCAAAGTCAATCTTCATGCCATTGGAAAGCGTTAGCTTGTCCTTTACTCCAAAATCTATAGCAATAGGCTTTCCTACCCGAAGGGAGGCTTCGCCGAAAAAGGGGAGCCTTCTGGCTTAATTATCATAAAATTAATAAAAAAAATAATTAAATAAAATATAATTACAAAAAAAACTTTCTAACTTCCCTATATATCTCCTCGATATTTTTTGTAGCGTCTATGTTTTCAATCCTTATTCCTTGTTTTCTTATTTCTTCAATAACAGGCAAAGTCTCTTTTGTATAAACATCATACCTTTTTCTTACTATTTCTTCATTGTCATCATTCCTTTGAATTAATTTGCTACCACAATAATCACATTTTTCGTCATTTTGTGGTTTTTGGTAAATAAGGTGAAAAATAGAATTACAATTGGGACATACTCTTCTAAAACAAATCCGCTCTATCAAAACATTTAAAGGAACATCAAAAAAAATAGTTAAAAAAGGTATAACTTTATTTTCAATTAAAAAATATAGTTGGTCAACAGTTCTGGGATACCCGTCAAGTATAAAATCCCTATCTTTTCCATTATTTAATTCATTTATAACAATTTGGTTTATAAGAGCAGAAGGCACAAGCAACCCTTGCCTAATGTATTCATTTGCTTTCTTTCCTATGTCAGTTTGTTCTTTTATGTGTTTTCGTAAAATATCGCCTGTAGAAAGGTAAAAAACATTTTCAAATTCTTGGGTTATTAATTTAGCTTGTGTTCCTTTACCACTACCTGGTGGTCCAAAAAATAGATAAAGGCGCATTAAAAATCCCCCCTACAATCAAACCTTCCACACATTATTTTTTTTATAACAATTTTAATTTCCTTTTCTGAAAAATCAATTTCCCAAAATTTTATTAAATATTTCCACCTTTTTAGTATAATCAAGAGAATTATAAATTTCAGAAGATAAAAGTATTTTTTTTATTTCCACATCAGAAAAATTTCTCTTCAGTAGTTCAACAAGTTTTTCTTCTTCATTTTTGTCTTTCTCATCTACGTTAACAAAAAAATGATCGATAAAATTTTGAGAGCATTTGTCTTTTTGAAACGAAAGCTTTCTATTTTTTTTAATGATAAAATCTGCTTGATAAAAGTTTTTGCTAATCATACAAGCCATTAAACAGTTAATTCCTTCATCATCTTTATAATCTATTGACAAAGGATAAAGATTGTAAAGGTATTCCAAGGTTTCTTTACTTGTATTATAAACAAAACAAGCTTCCAATAACAAACCCTCAACATCTTTTTCTCTATATCCAATATCTTGGAGAAAAAATTTCAACATATCCAAATCTCTTTTTCTAACTAACCAATAGGGTATGGACATATTGAATTTCAAGTCTCTATCCTTGATATTTGCTCCTTTCGAGTATAAAAATAAAACAATCTCTTTTTTAGAGTTAAAAGATGCAGTCATTATAGGAGTAAATCCCAAAAAATTGTCTCTTAAATGAATATCTGCACCATTTTCAATAAGAATTTTAACAATATTTAAATATCCTTTCAAAATAGCCAACTTCAAAGGAGAATTGCCATATCTATCTTTTTCGTTTATAATTTTCCTAAAATCTGTTTGGGACAACAAAAAATTCAGAGTCTTATAAGAATTATTAATTGCACAGTAATGAATAATATTTCTACCCTTTTCATCTTTAAAATCTAACAAAATATCTTTACCAACTTTACTTAATTCCCTATAGTTATCATTTTCTACATTTTCTACCAGATAACTATAATCAAACTTTACTTCTTTACAAGAAAATATGAAAAAAGTAAAAAAAAGTATAAAAACCAGAAATTTTTTCACAGTATTATCTTAAAATAATCCCCGAAAGGGATTAATTTTTTTCCAGGATAAAGATTGGCAAATTTTTCTGAAAAATCTTTGTGAAAAACAATTATTTTTTTTCCATTAACATCAAACACCGCAGAATATTTCATTTTATTCTTAAGGTTATCATGGATAAAAAATAAATCCTGTTCGTTTTCAATTTTAAAACTAAGATCACTTTTTCCAGCCTTCAATTCTTCTTCAACCAACTTTGAGTATAATTTATTTTTAAGTTCTTTATTTTTTGCACTTAATTCTTTATTTTCATTCAATAATTTCTGAATAAAGATAAACAACTGTGATTCTTCCGTTTTTGTAATACTTTTAATTTCATCGATTATTTTTTGAATTTTTCTAATTTGTTCTAAGGTTTTTACAGAGGTAACAGCTTCTATTCGTTTGACTCCCATTTGAACAGACCCCACATAATATATCCTAAAAACCCCAATAGAAGATGTATTCTTTACATGAGTACCTCCACAAAGCTCATAAGAAAAATCTGAAATTTTTACTGTTCTTACAACATCAGGATATTTTTCGGCAAAAAGTGCAATAGCCCCCTCCTCTATGGCTTTACTATAAGGTTTGTATTCAACTTCCACATCAATACCCTCTACTATTTTTTCATTAACCAAATTTTCAATATTTTCTAAATCTGAATTAGTTAAGTTATCAAAGTGAGTAAAATCAAACCTTAGCTTTTCAAAATGGACTAATGAGCCAGCCTGATAGACATGGTGTCCTAAAACCTTTCTTAAAGCGGCATGAAGTAAATGAGTGGCGGTATGATTAGCAGCAGTTAAAAATCTCTTATTTTTATCAACCTTTAACAAAGCGTTAGTTCCTTTTTTTACAACTCCCCATTCAAGTCTACCAATATGGAAAATAAAGCCTTCTATATGTTTTTGAGTGTCATTGACAACAAAAGAAAATTCTGAATTCTCAATTTTTCCTCTATCTCCGACTTGTCCTCCACTTTCAGCATAAAAAGGTGTCTGATCCGTAATTATTATAAAATCTTCATTACCATCATAATAATCCAGTGAAATATATTTATCATTTTCCTTTTTTATTATTCCGATTATCTTAGCCTCTGTTTCCAATTTTTCATACCCTACAAAATCAGTAGAAAAGTTTTCTTTTACTGAAAAAACTTTTATATCTGTTTCCTTTTGTCTTGATTTTTCTCTTTGAATTTCCAATTCTTTATAGAATTCTTCCATATTAATAGTGAAATTCTGAGATTTGGCTATTTCTAAGGTTAATTCAACAGGGAACCCCAAGGTATCATAGAGGAAAAAGGCATCTTTACCTGTTAATTTTTTAATATTGAATTTAGAGAGGTACTCCAAGCCACGAAGCAAATTTTTATAAAATCCATTTTCTTCGTTTTCCAATACTTTCTTCACAAAATCTTTCCGTTTTGAAACTTCAGGATATACTTCTTTAAATATTTTTTCAACAACATCAGGGATTGTTTTTAGGAAGTTATTTTTTATTCCAAGTAATTTAGAATACAGTAAAGATCTTCTAATAAGTTTTCTTAGGACATATCCTCTTCCGTCGTTGGAAGGAACAACACCATCGGAAATAAGAAAAACTGCTCCTCTGCAATGATCCGCAACTATTCTTTTGTAAATCTCTTCGTATTCCCTGTATTTTTTTTCATCAAATTTAATCTTCATTTCATTATATACTTCTTCAATGTCTTTATGAATTAATTGTTGGATATGTTCGATAAGAGGCAAGAATAAATCCGTTAAGTATTGGTTTTCTTTATTTTGTAGTATTTTAGTAAGTCTTTCAAGTCCCATTCCAGTGTCTATGTTTTTTTGAGGCAAAGGAGAGAAAGTCCCGTCAGATTCCTTGAAATATTCGGTAAATACGATATTCCATATTTCGATAAATCTTTCTTTTTTTTCACACTCTACGCATTCAAACCCAGGCTTACAATTAGGATCTGGACAATAAAAATTTTCGTAGAATATTTCAGAGGATGGTCCACAAGGTCCAGTGGGTCCTGCAGGTCCCCAAAAATTATCTTCCAACCTAACTATTCTTTCCTTGTCTATACCTAAACTCAACCATATTTGTTCTGCTTCATCGTCATTGGTATGACAACTAAAGTATAGTTTAGAAGGGTCGATTTTATATACATCTGTTAATAATTCGTAAGCCCAGTAGATAGATTCTTTTTTAAAATAATCACCGAAAGAAAAATTTCCGAGCATTTCAAAGAAAGTATGGTGTCTTAGGGTAAAACCGATGTTTTCTATATCATCCATTCTGAAACATTTTTGACATGTAGATACTCGTCTATATTTAGGAGTGATTTTTCCAGCGAATTCTGCTTTGAAAGGAACCATTCCTGCTGCAACAAAAAGAAGAGAAGGGTCGTTTTCAGGAATTAGACTAAAAGATGGTAAGATTTTGTGTCCTTTTTTTTCAAAAAACTCCAGGAATGTCGATCTAATTTGGTAGTGTGTTAGTTGTTTGTTTTCGATCATATTGTTTTGGTGTGGGGGTTTATATACCGCCGGGCCCCGCGGTTTTTCTTTCCCTATTTTCAAAATTTTTCCTTTTTTTATCTTTTCCTCTTATTTCTTCGTGGTTTTAAATCCTTTCCTATACTAATTTTGATTTGAAAAAAAAATGATTCATACTGGTGAATAATTTTTCCCTATTTGGTTCGCTGTTTTCCCAAAAATTTTATAAAAATTTTTATAAAAAATTTTATAAAAAAAATTAATTCTGTTAGTAGTGCTTACTACTACTATATATATACATATAAAGATAGTAGTAGTATAATTATCCACATTTGTGGAAAACTTTTTAGAAATAAGTATTTTCAATGGATTGTGGTTTTTGGGGGATGTGGAAAAAGTGTGGAAAAACTCCAAAAGTATGTGGAAAAAATTTTTTATTTTCTGAAGTTTTCCACATTTTTTCCACATACATACTCCTGTTTTTCCACAAAAAATTAAAAGTTTTCCACAAAAACGTCAAAAGTTTTCCACATGTGGAAAAAATTGTTAAAAATGTGGAAAAGTTGGGGGGGGGATGTGGAAAAAATTTTTGGGGTGTGGAAAACTATGTGGAAAAAATGTGGAAAAGTCGGTGGAAAAGTCAGGGAGGATGTGGAAAACTCTATTTGTGAAATTTTTACAAAATTGTTAACTTTGTTAAAAATTTCTTGCTTAATGTTACACAATTATTGAAAATATTACATAATTGTTAAATTTCTAAAAAAATTGTTAACCAATTGTTACAACTTTATAAAGCATTGATAGAAAAGAAATTATAAAGACAAAAAAATGCAAAAAAAATTGATTTTTATCGTTTTTTTGAACTTTTTTAAAAAAAATGTTAAAAAATTATTGAAAAAATGTTAAATTTGTAAATGAAAACTTAAAATTGTAACAAAAAAGTTAATCTGTTGTAAAAAATTTGTTAACAGAAAAATTTTTTTACAAAATTAAAAGATTTTTTACAAATTTTACTTTGTTTTTACAAATTTTACAATTCAAATGTTAAAAATTTTTTAAAAATTTTTTAAAAAAGTATTACAAAATTTTTGCCAAAATGTAAAAATTGTAAAAAATTTATGAAAATTATTGCCAAATTATTAATAAATTGTTAAAATTTATAAACCAAATAAAATCAATGTATAAAAGTAGTTTACAAAATTGTTAAATTTATTAAAAAATTATGAAATTTTTTACCAAATTATTGACAAATTGTTACAAAATTATTGAATTTTTGTAAAAATATCGATAAAAATGTTAAAATTGTAAAAAAAATGTGAACAAATTTAAAAACAAAGAAAAATAAAGCAAAGATAAAAACTTTGAAATACAGTAAAAACACACTTCTTTGTCGTGTTAATAAACCCACGAAATCCTACAACAAGAATACACTACAATCTCTACCACTTGTATTGCACTTATATAGTTAAATACAAGAAAGACAGAAAATTGAATTTATACAGTATCTTAGTGAACTGTTTTGATATCTTTTAATTTCCCACGATGTTATACAGCAAACTTTAACAAAAGGTATCAAGTAAATGTATTATACTATCTTTGCACTTTCTAACTGCTTCTTAAAAATAAATAAACTTACTAAAATAACAATAAATGATAAAATAAAAGATGCTGCTATTGAAGTTGGTAAATCGAAACTGTAAAACGCCCTCGAATATATATACATCATTAGAGTGTAAGTTGAAGTGCCTGGCCCACCTTCAGTAACAATAAAAATCTCAGCGAAAACTTTTAAAGCAGACAAAACCGAAAGAAATGAAGCAAAGTAAAATGTCCCCTTTACCAATGGTAAATAAATATACCACATCTTTTGGAAAAAATTCATCCCATCCAAAACACCATTCTCTATTATCTCTTTCGAAATAGAATATAATGAAGAAAGATAAATCAAAACATAATACCCTAAACCCTTCCAAAAAGTCAATAAAAAAGCTACCAACATAGAATAATAATAATTCGACAAAAAAGGAATCTTTAGCCCAAAAAATTTAAACAACCAATCATTAACCACTCCCTCATCATTAAACATTACTTTAAAAACAAAACCAATACTTGCAATCGGTATAACAACTGGTAAATAAAATATCATCCTGAAGAACGAAGCTTGCTTGTCCGATAATTTATAAATAACAAAAGCAATAAAAAACGAAATTAACTGCAACGGTATTACTATTATACAATAAAAAAACGAATTCTTTAACGAAACCCAAAAAAGATTATCACTTAATACAAATCTGAAACTCTCTATTATTGAACTTTCTCTATAAACATAAAAAATACCAATTATTATTGATAAAACATTAAATATTAACCAAAAAATAATAAAAGGAAGTATTAGATAAAATAAACGCATTTTCTATTTATTTGCTTTTATTAACATTAAATTTCCCTTTACTACTGAAAGTATTATTTGCTGGATTATAATTATATCCACTTTTAATGATTTGGAAATTTTTATTTTTGTTGTTAAAATTAAAACGATGAGATTGGTTTGTATGCTAATAATGGGAATGTAATTTAATATCTCTTTGGTGGATTTGTATTTTTGGTAAATAAGAGTGTCAAGTATTGAAAGGATGTCAAAAATTTTGGCTAAACTTTCAAAAATTTGTGCCATAATCTCATCAATTTCTGACTTTTTTTTCTTAAACTTTATTATTTTTGATAAGGTAGAACAACAGTTTTTACTTATTTTATTTAGTATTCTACCTCCAAACATTGTTATTGTTGGACTTTTTGTTTATTGTAGAAAAGAAGGTAATCAAGGATTAATTTATCTATATTCCCATCCAAAACTTCTTCCACTTTGTAGATTTCTGTGTTTGTTCTTAAATCTTTTATCATTTTGTAAGGGTGTAAAACGTAGCTTCTTATTTGATTTCCCCAAGCAGCTTGTTGTTTAGTTTTAAAACTATCCACTTTTTGGCTAATTTTTTGTTTTTCCAAGTCGTATATTTTACTTTTAAGTATTTTTAGAGCTGTTTCTTTATTTTGATGTTGGCTTCGTTCATTTGAGCATGTTACTGTTATACCAGTAGGAATATGTGTTATCCTAACAGCGGATTCGTTTTTATTTACATGTTGTCCTCCAGCCCCTCCTGCTTTAAATGTTTCTATTTTCAAATCTTCAGGTTTTATTTCAATATTTATGTTATCTTCTATTTTAGGGATAACTTCCACGAGAGCAAAAGAAGTGTGCCTTTTGTTTTGTGCATTAAATGCAGAAGTCCTTACTAATCTATGAACTCCTTTTTCCGATTTTAAGTATCCGTATGCTGATTTAATAATTATTTCGCATCCTTTTATACCTGCTTCTTGTCCGTATGTTATGTCTGTTATTGTGTAGGGTAGTTTATTTTTTTCAGCCCATAAACAGTACATTCTCATTAGCATTTGAGCCCAGTCTTGAGCATCTGTCCCACCTGCTCCTGCAGTTATCGTTAATATCGCATCATAATCATCGTATTCCTCACTTAATAACAAATCTATCGATAGTTTTTCAAAATTTATAATTATATCGTTGTAAATTTTTTCTATATCTTTTATATCTTCGCTTTGTTCCCCGTATAATTTATAAATTTCTTCAAAATCTTGGACATCTTTATATAATTTTTCATACTTCAGAACTAATTCTTCAAGCCTTTTCCTTTCTTTTATCTTCTTGAAATCTGGGTTAATTTGGTTTTCTAAGTCTTTTAATAAAACCTCTAATTTATTTTTTAAATCTTGTATAAGTGGATAGTATTCTGCGAGTTTAGATTTTATATTTTTTATTTCTTTAAGGTCTATTACCATACTCCTCTGTTTTGTAAAGTATAAATCTTGTTTTCTTTTAGGTCAATGTTAATTTTATATGCTTTTACTACTTTTTCCTCTTTTTTATTCTTATTAATGATTTCCACATCATATCCTTCTATCATCATTTTTTTTAAGTTAATAATCGGATCTTTTTTTATATCGATTAATAAATTTTTTATTTCTACTTGTAGAGGAGGTTTTGGAATTATAGTTAATTCTCTCAGATTCATTTTTCCTTCAACTATTCTCGTTCTACCCCCTTTGAAATATATCATCATTTCTTCAAAATAAACTTGACTGTTTTGGTATATTCCATTTTTCACAGAAAAATATGTTTCGTTATTAACGTAGTAGGTCAAATTTTTGAATTTAAGGTTTTCATTTTTTATTTGCTTCTGACATGAGCTAAAGGTAACCAGTATTATAGCCAAAACTAAACTAAACTTCAACAACTTCTCCATTTATTATTTTTATTCTAATTTTTTCTTTTTTCCCTTTGTTTCTTATCCTGTATTCTATGGCTTTAAGGAGGTTAATGGTTGGTTGTGGAAGATTTTTCCCATATACGTCTATTATTTGTTTTTTTATCAATTCCAGTTCTTCGAGTGTTCTTGCTGTTAATAATTGTCTGTATAGTTTATTTTTTATTGGGCTTTCTGGTAGGTAAGTAGGTAGATTGCATTCTATCTCTGGTAGATCTTCTTCTCTTTGTAAATATTGATTAACCATTTTAATGAATTGTATCAACCCTATTTGTTCTATGTGTCCAGATTGTTTTTTAGACAGTAAAGATCCCGGTCCTCTGATATCAAGATCCCTATTTACCACGTCCAAATTTGTTAAATCTTCCTTCTCAAAAATCGATATCCTATCAAATGTTGGAGTATTCAAAAATTTTTCATCTATCATTATGTAACAATGAGGATTTTTACTACCTCTTCCTACTCTACCTCGCAATTGATAGATTTGGGATATACCTAAATTGTGGCTGTTATCTATTATCATTACGTCAAATTCAGGTGTATCTATCCCCGATTGTATTATCGTCGTTGATAAAATTATATCTAAGGTACCCTTAATGAATTCAATGAATATTTTTTGTATTTCTTTGGATGGTAATTGGGCATGGATTACTGAACATTTACCGTAATTTTTAAAATTGAACCACATTTCATATAACTCATCTATGTTGTTGTTAACATATATTATTTTGTTTTTTAGTTTTGTGTGCTTAGAGATTATTTTTTCTAATAGTAGGAGTTTATGTTTGTAGTTTTCAAAAGTTAGGATTATTGTCTGGGGTTGTTTATGTGTTGGAGGAGGGGTGTTTATTATTGATACATCTATTATTCCTGTTTGAGCCATAAAATATGTCCTTGGTATTGGTGTAGCCGATGAGTATAAAAAATGAGCATTTGCAAACTTTTCTTTTAACGATTCTTTGAAAATTACTCCCATTAAATGTTCTTCATCTAATACCACTAAACCAACATTTTCTATTTTGTGTTTCGTTATATCAAAAGGTGTTGATATTAAAAGATTTGTTGAATCAAAATTCTTTGTTGTTTTTAGTATAGAAGTATTTAGGTCTATTCTGAAATCTTTCAGTCTTTTTTTGATGTTCAAAAAATGCTGGTATGCTAAGATTGTTGTTGGTACGAAAAGAATGGCTTTGTAGGAATTTGATATTGTTCTTGTGATTGCTCTTATTATTACTTCAGTTTTTCCATATCCTGTGTCTGCTAATATTAAGCGATTTGTAGGAAATGGATTTTCCAAATCTTTAAGAACATCATTTATTGCCTTTTTTTGATCTTCGGTTAATTCATACTCAAAGCTCTCTTCTATTTTTTGATCATATTGATTAGGTAATAGTTGAGGTGCTTTTGTAAGGTATCTTTTTGCATTTATTTCAAGTATTTTTTGACCTAATTCCCTAACTTCAAGGTATACCTTTTCTAATTTCTTTTGCCACGACTTGAAAGATGGAATTGATAAAATTTTTTCCTTTATTCTTTCACTTATTTTTTCAGAGGATAAATATTTGTGTATGTTTACACTTTCAACAGAGAAATAGAGTTTTCTGTTTTTTTTAAATAACACAGACACGAATTCTTTTTCCTCAAAGTGAGCTATCTTGATTTTTTGAATCCCCAAATATATACCTATTCCATATCCTTCTACTACAACTAAATCCCCTTCCTTAAATTCTTTTATCGAATTTAATATGTTTGTATTTATTATTATTTCTTCAGTTTTTATTTCTTTTTCCGTAATGAATATTGTTTTTTCTTTTTCGTCTATAAACCCAAAAATGTAGTTAGTTTCCAATATTTCATAATTTTCAATTTTAAATTCATTTATACTGATTTTTTTGATTTTGCAATAGTTTATTATTTTTTCTAAGAATTTTTCATATGTTTTGTAGTTACTAAAAACGATTTTATACTCCTTTTGGTTTTTCAATATGTTTATTAATTCATTGTAATTTATGCGTTTTCGAAAGGCGGGAGGATTAGCTTTCCTAATTTCCCATTTAAACGTTTCCGAATTTTTCAATGTTTTTGTGATAATGTTTTCTGTTATTTCTAATTCGTCAAGTGTTAAAAAAAGAATCTTAACTTCATCATTTAAAAATTTTATATCTTCATTTAGATAATAAATTTTACAGGAATCGATTTTTTTTATACTTAGTAGTGTGTTTTTATCGAATATTCTTATAGATTCTATTTCATCGTTGTCAACTTCAATCCTAATTCCTTTGTCTGTTATGATATCGATAATATTTCCTCTTGTTGAGAATGTACCTTCTTGTAAGCTGTCTTTAGAGTATTTGTACCCTATATTTTGTAGTATCATTGAAAGGTTTTCTATGGTTTGCGGTTGTTCTTTTCTTAGGACTATAAAATTTTTCTTTAAGTTTTTAAGAATATTATGTAAATTTTTATAATCAGTAATTAAGTTGGTTTCAGAGTTTTCATTGATTTTTTGTAATTCATCTTGATCTAAATTTTCATTTATTATTAGGATTGTGAAGTCAAAATTTGGGTCTTGGTGTGTTTGCAGGATTTTGTTATAGAACATAGGGAAAATTATTTATTTACCTGCTATTCCCTTTACTAAGTATTCTTCTAAGAATGATACGATGAGAATTAGAGGGAAGATAGATATGAAAACTCCTGCCATAATCATTCCCCATGGAATTTCAAATATGTCTGAGCCGCTTATTAAGGTTATTCCTACTGTCAATGTTCTTTTTATGCTTTCATTAGTCAAAGTCAATGCGAATATAAATTCATTCCAAAAGCCTATAAATTGGAGGATCCATACACTTATGAATGCGGGTTTTATTAGTGGCAAAACAACAAAAAACATTATCTGTATTTCATTCATTCCTTCTATTAGTGCTGCTTCTTCATAATCTTTGGTTAAATTATTAATAAACCTACTTAATATTATGAAAGAGAAAACTAATCCTAAGGAAGTATATATTAGAATTAATCCTATTAAAGTGTTGTATAAACCAATTTTAACTATTATTTCGAATATTGGGACAATGATTAGAACCCCAAGGACTAAAAAAGTGTTAAAGATTAATATGAGGTTTTCTATCAAATTAGAGAAAGGTAGTTTTTTTCTTACTACTTGATAAGCCAGTATAAAGCCAAGGAATGTTGTTATAGTGGCAGAAATGGATGAAACAGTTATACTGTTGTATATGTAATGCAATATGTTTGGGGCGCTTAGTATAAATAAGTAATTGTTCAAGGTCCAATCTGAAAATTTTCCCTGAGATATTGATTTGTTGGGTAATAATGAAAAAAGAAAGGTAATGATTATTGGAAACAAACTGTAAACGATGATTATAAAGATGAGGAGTTTGTTAAAAAAATCCTTCATTCCCATAAATATTATTTTGCTTTTATTTTTATGTTCCTTGTTTGGAAGTAGCAGGTTTTTGGGAGTTTTTGTAGAATAGGAATAATTGATGGGGAGGGATGGCCGAGCGGTCGAAGGCGGCGGTCTTGAAAACCGCAGTGGGGTTCAGCCCCACCGGGGGTTCGAATCCCTCTCCCTCCGCCATTTCCCATTCCCCCTTAACCTCATACCACTGGTCTATCATGTAATTAACTCTGATAACCAAAAATTTATCATCTTTTCTAACAGTAAAATCCTTAAAAAATACAAAAAAAATATAGAAAAAGCTTTCTCAGAAATATTGGATAAAAAAATAAAGATAAGTATAAAGGAAGTTTTTGATTAGTTGTCAAAATAAAAATATAGAGATAGTTTTCAGAATGGGAGGTTTATTATGCTTGAACAAAAAATAAAAGAAGAATTAGGAGAATTACTTGTTAAAAAAGAATATATTACCAGAAAACAACTCGAAAAAGCTTTGAAAAAAGCAGAAGAAGAAAATAAAGAACTCGATAAGGCTATACTCGAACTTGGTTATATAACTGAAAAGGAAATATACCAAATTTTGGCTGAAGATTTAGGGTTTGAATTTGTTGATCTTTCTGAAATAGAACTTAAGCCTGACTTGGCTCAGTTCTTACCTGATAATATAGCAAAAAGATATAATGCTGTACCTATAAAATTTAATGGTGAAAAGTTGGTAGTAGCTATGGTTGACCCGCTGGATACCAATGCTGTTGACGATATAATGCTTATGACAGGACTTGATGTGGAAACTGTTATGGCTACTGAATCAGATATAAGAAGAGCTATTAACAGGATCTATGGTAGTGCCGAAATTGCAGAAGCCGATGACATTAGTGCATCGATTGCTGAGATAAATATAGGAGAGTTATCCAATCTCGAACTTGGTGAATTAGACGAAGAAGAAATATCTGTTGATAAGCTGAAAGAAATGGTTGATGAAGCACCAATAGTTAAACTCGTTAATCAAATAATTTTTCATGCTATTTCTGATAAAGCTTCAGATATCCACATAGAACCATGGCCTAAAGAGGTTGTTGTAAGATATAGAATGGACGGAATTTTGCACGAAATAATGAGAATTCCAAAACACTTGCTCGCACCTATGGTATCAAGAATAAAAATTATGTCAGCTCTTGATATTGCAGAAAGAAGGAAACCACAAGACGGAAAAATACACCTTAAATATGAAGGAAGAGACTTTGACTTACGGGTATCTACTATCCCCACTGTTAATGGAGAAAAAGTTGTAATGCGGATATTGGACAAAAGCTCAGTTATGCTTGGGCTTGACAGATTAGGTTTTATGCCTGATATAAGAGAAAAATTAGAATGGCTTATAGCAAAGCCTTATGGAATGATATTGGTTACAGGACCTACGGGTTCAGGAAAATCTACTACACTATATGCATGCTTAAACAAATTGAATCAAGGAACTGTTAATATAAGTACGGTGGAAGATCCTGTAGAGTATCAAATCCAGGGTATAAATCAGGTGCAGGTTAATCCTAAGGCTGGTGTAACTTTTGCTTCTGCATTAAGGGCATTCTTACGACAAGACCCTGATATAATAATGGTCGGAGAGATCCGGGACCATGAAACTGCTCAGATAGCAGTTGAAGCTGCACTTACGGGGCACTTGGTATTGTCAACTTTACACACAAACGACGCACCTTCAGCAGCAACCCGATTGATAGAAATGGGCATAGAGCCATTCCTTGTATCATCAGCTGTTGTTGGAGTTTTGGCTCAAAGATTGGCAAGAACTATATGTTCTGCATGTAAGGAACCGTATGTGCCACCCAAAGAAGCCTTGAAAGATATTGGTTTAGCATATACGGAAGAAGAAATCGTTTTCTACAAAGGTAGAGGATGTGAAGTATGTAAAGGAAGTGGATACAAAGGAAGAACCGGAATACATGAATTGCTTATTATTTCAGACAGAGCAAGGGAAGTAATCCTCAGAAGAGGTAGTGCTAACGAAATTAAAAGAGCTGTCCTTGAAGAAGGATTTAAAACTCTCCAAGACGACGCTATTAGAAAAGTCCTGGAAGGAATTATTACTGTCGAAGAAGCACTCAGAGTAGTATTCATGGGTAATGCTTAATCATGTTTGATCAATGGGTTAAATGTGAAAAGTGTGGATCAATAGTAAATAAGATAGATTTGGAAGAAAATTTGTTTGTCTGTCCTAAATGTAACCATCATTTTTATATTAATTCGAAAAAAAGAATAGAATTAACATTTTGTAGTTTCCAAGAAAAATTTAATTCTATAAAACCTGTTGATTTTCTAAATTTTGATGATTACTCTGAAAAATTGTTGAAAGATTCACAAAAACTTGGGATAGATGACGCTGTTATCGTGGGATTAGGGTATTTGTTGGATGATGTGGAAAAAAAATATTTAGTTGGTGTAGGGGTTATGGAGTTTGGTTTCAGGGGAGGGTCAATGGGAAGTGTTGTCGGAGAAAAGATTAGTCTTATTGCAGAGGAATGCTATAATCAGGAATTACCATTAATTTTATTTTCTTCTTCTGGTGGTGCAAGAATGCAAGAAGGAATAATATCTCTAATGCAAATGGCTAAAACTGTTGGCTCTATTGATAAACTTAAGAAAAATAGAATTCCTTTTATAAACGTTGTTGTTAATCCAACTACGGGAGGGGTTGCAGCAAGTTTCGTCGGTATAGCAGACATAATAATAGCAGAACCCGGGGCTATAATAGGATTCGCAGGACAAAGAGTTATCGAACAAACAATAAAGAAAAAATTGCCACCTAACTTCCAAACATCAGAATTCAACCTTAATAACGGATTAATAGATTGTGTTATCGAAAGAAAACGAATCCCCTCATTCCTTTATCAATTGGTAAGCTCTTTCTATTACTGGAAAAATAAAATCACTGTTGTTAATTAATGAAATATTTCCCGTTAAATCAATTTCAAATAATAATCGAGGAAGCAATAAAATCTAAATTAATAGATAAATCTAAAATTGATAAAATAAAAAAATTTTTCAAAGAAATTTCTAAGCTGGATTCTAAAAAAATAGAAAAAATTGAGAGAGAAGATTACATTAAAGATATCTTTTCTAAAGAGGAATTCCTTGGACTTTATTGTTTTTATCTAAATAAATTTGATAAAACCATAAGAGAATTGTTTACTTCTATTTCTTATGTAAATCTTGATGAAATAAAAATTGATATTGACGATTTAATTGAGAAAAATCAGAGAATAATAAAAATTGTAGAAAAGAATTCTTTGTTCTTTTTGAAATCAAATAAAAATTACTTGGTTATATCTTTTCCTCTTGATGAAGTCTTGTATTCGCAATTGAGAGAAGAGATAGGTTCTTACAAGCCTGTTATTGGTTATCCATATGATGTTTTTAAAATATGTCAAGAGATAATTGCAAGAATTGGGGAAAAATTTTATGAAAGTTTAAATTTTTTTACAAGTAAAGAAATTATTGATTTACTTAGTATTTCCAAGCCGAAAATTGTAGAAGATGTTAGTAAAGAGGAAAGAAAAAATGATCAATTAGTTATAGAAATTCATGTAGATAAAATTGATAGGAAGGTAAATGTAACAACAAAAAAAGATAAAGTATCACAGGTTATAAAGAAGAAAAAATTTTTGATTATAGGTTCTCCTGCAACTAACGATTATTCAACTGTTAAAGCTTTTTTAGACGGAGGAGTCAAAATCATAAAATTACATCTTAATATGACACATCCTGTTAGTAAAGAAAAGATTTATTCTTACGAAAAAGAAAAAGAAAAGATATTGAAATTGGTAATTGATTACACGGATGTTTTATGGGGGCTGGTCCCAGGAAATTTATTAGCAAATAGGCAGGAATTTGAAGAAATCGAATATTCAGAATTAGAAGCGTTCTTCGATTTTATTGATTTATTCTATCATTCTTTTACTCCTCATTACCTTAATTGCAATCTGGATAAGATGGTTGCCATAGATAAGGTATTAGAAAAGGAGCAATTAGAAATTTTTAACAAGTTTAAAATTTTTGGTATAGAGGCATCTATTGTAAGTAAAGAGAATTATGGTTTACCATTGACCCTTGAAGACTTAATTAACTACAAGAGTTTAATTGAAAAAACTGACATACCAGTTTTTATTCCAACTCAAAAGAAAATACTACCTTCTGATATTCCAACTATATATAGTATTGGTGCTAAAGGTTTAGTTTTGGGACAAATATCAACTTCATTTGATGTAGAGCAAATAAAAAAAACAGTTGATAAATTTATGGAGTATTCTTTAAAATTGTGATGGATATATCGGTTGTTATACCTGCATTTAACGAGGAAAAATATATTCAGAATTCTTTGAAATCTTTAATTAATCAATATTTAGCAACCAAGATAAATTATGAAATAATCGTTGTTGATAATAACAGTCAAGATAAAACTAAGGAAAAAGTGTTAGAATTTATTGATTATTTTAATAACAAGAAGAAGTTGGATGAAAGGTTGATGAATATAGATATTTTTTTGATGGAGGAAGAAAGGCAGGGAGTTGCTTTCGCAAGGCAGACAGGATTTCAGAATGCTCGTGGATGGATTGTTGCAACCACCGATGCTGACTGTATTGTTTCTCCTCTCTGGATTAGAACCATATACAATATTTTTAAGTATAATTATGATCCATTGTATTATAATTTTTTAAATAATTTACCGAGAAAAATAAAGAAAAGTATAATAAACACTGTTAATAAACCTATAGTTGCTTGCACAGGATTAATAAGATTCTATGATGATGATACTTATGAGTTACAGGTTATTAATAAATTAATCCCTGTATTTTTGGGTGTTGGAAATTTTTTCTGGTTATCTCCTGCTTTACATGGGTCTAATTGTGCTGTTATGAAAGAATTTTTTGATAAAGTTGGAGGATTTAATACCTCTTTAAAAACGGGTGAAGATTTAGATTTGGGAGTTAAACTATCTAAATACGGTAGGATAGTTTTCCTACCTTCTATCGTCTATTCCTCATCTCGACGTTTCAGAAAAAATTTATTAAAAGCTATTGCTATTTATACTTTTGCTAATTTTTTATCACATAGGCTTTTTGGAAAACCAATGATAAATGAACTCGATGTGGCAAGAGGAGAGAAGGATATAATTTTATTGAACGGAGAATGGGAAAAAATAAAAAGTAAAATCAAAGAAATAATTAATGAAATAAAAGAAAAAATAAATATTGAAAAAATTAAAAAACAATGAATGGAGGGATAATTTATGAACGATTTTATCAACAAACTTGGTAATTATAATTATATAGACCTAAAGAAGGTTAAAAATATTGAAAGGATGCCCTTCTCAATTAGAATACTCTTGGAAAACGCTTTGAGAAATTTTGACGATTTTAAAGTGACTAAGGAACATGTTGATTTACTCCTGAATTACGATGCAAAGAATGTTGTTTTCAGGGAAATACCGTTTTGTCCCAATAGGATACTTGCTCAGGATTTTACAGGTGTTCCCCTTATCGTTGACCTCGCCTCTATGAGGACTGCTGTTAATAATCTTGGTAAGGATCCTGATAAAGTTAATCCCATTATACCTATAGATCTGGTTATCGATCATTCTGTCATTGTTGAAAGTTACGGGAATTATTTGGCTTTATATAAGAATGTAGAGTTGGAATATGAGCAAAACAAGGAGAGGTATACTTTCTTGAAGTGGGCGCAGAAAAGTTTTAAGAATTTGCGCCTTATTCCTCCTTCTACAGGTATATGCCATCAAATAAATTTAGAGTACTTGTCAAAAGTTGTTTGGGTAAATGACGGCTTTGTATTCCCTGACACCTTAATAGGAACGGATTCTCATACTCCTATGGTCAATGGAATAGGAGTTGTTGGGTGGGGAGTTGGAGGGATTGAAGCTGAAGCAGTCGCTTTGGGACAACCATTGTATTTTACTATTCCTCAAGTTATTGGACTAAAGCTTATTAATCAATTAAATGATGGAGTTACCGCAACTGATTTGGTGCTAACTATTACCGAGTTATTAAGAAAATATGGGGTTGTTGGTAAATTTGTTGAAGTGTTTGGACCAGGATTGGATAGTTTAACTGTTCCCGATAGAGCAACTATCTCCAATATGTCTCCAGAGTTTGGATCTACTATCACTTACTTTCCTATAGATCAAAAGACTTTGGACTACCTTAAATTAACTAACAGACCTAAAGAATTAATTGATTTAATAGAGAGATATGCTAAGGAGAATATGTTGTGGAGGGAAGGTGAAGATAAAGTAGTTTATACAGATTGTTTGGAATTGGACTTAAGTAAAGTTGAACCTTCTGTTGCAGGCCCAAGAAGACCACAAGATAGAATAAAATTATCCAATCTAAAAAACACTTTTATTGATTTGATTGGAAACTATAAAAAGGGTGATGGTAATGTTTTAACTAAGGTAAAGGTTAAGATAGGTGAAGAGGAAGTTGAAGTAAAGGATGGGGATGTTGTTATCGCTGCTATCACAAGTTGCACTAATACTTCTAATCCTTTCGTTATGTTGGGAGCAGGTTTATTAGCTAAAAAAGCAGTTCAGAGGGGATTAAGTGTAAAGAAATATGTTAAAACAACTTTAGCTCCAGGTTCGAAGGTAGTTACATCTTATCTTGAAAAATCTGGACTTATACCATATTTGGAGGCATTAAAATTTTTCGTCTCTGGCTATGGCTGCACTACTTGTATAGGTAACAGTGGATCATTACATCCTGAGGTATCTAAGGCTATAACAGAGAATAATCTTGTTGTTTCAGCAGTATTATCAGGGAATAGAAATTTTGAGGCTCGTGTCCATCCTTTGGTTAAGATGAATTTTCTTGCTTCTCCTATGTTGGTTGTTGCTTTTGCTATCGCTGGATCCGTTGATATTGACATATTTAACGATCCGATTGGATACGATCCATTAGGAAATCCAGTTTTTCTAAGAGAAATTTGGCCTTCTAATAAGGAAATCTATGAGCTTATAGAAAATTATGTCAAATCTGATTTCTTTAAAGAAGTTTATGAAAAAATTATGGAAGGAGATGAAAATTGGAAAAAATTACCAGAATACTCAAGTAAAATTTATCCTTTTGATGATTCTTCTACTTACATAAGGTTGGCTCCATTTTTTGATAAGGAGTTTCTCAATTTTGAACCTAAAAACATAATGGGTGCTAAGGTTTTACTTTTATTAGGGGATAGTGTAACAACTGACCATATTTCTCCTGCTGGAAGTATAAAGGTTGATTCTCCTGCAGGTAAATATCTCATTTCTAAAGGTGTGCAACCGAAAGATTTCAATTCCTATGGATCAAGGCGGGGAAATCATGAGGTTATGATCAGAGGAACTTTTGCTAACGTTAGATTGAAGAATATGTTAGTTGATGTTGAGGGTGGATATACTGTAAAGGATGGACAGATAAAGACAGTTTTTGAAGCTGCAATGGAATATAAGCAAGAAAATGTGCCTTTGATTGTGATTGCTGGAAAAGAGTATGGGTCTGGTTCTTCGAGAGATTGGGCTGCAAAGGGAACGCACTTACTTGGAATAAAAGCCGTCTTGGCCATTAGTTTTGAAAGAATACATAGAAGTAATCTCGTTGGAATGGGAGTTTTACCTTTACAATTCGAAAATGAAGAAGATTATTTTAAACTGCTCGATAAGAAAATCGCTAACTACACATTTAATATTGTAGGAATTGATGAAATTTACCCTAATAAAAAATTGGAAGTTCAGGTATTCGATGGAAATAATATGATTAATAAATTCAATGCTATCATGAGGTTAGATTCTTTTGTTGAAATCGAATACTATAAAAATGGTGGAATACTTCAGTATGTATTCAAAGAAAAGTTTATGAAAGATGATTAGTAATCCAAAGATAACCAAAAAAATAAAGTTTTTAGAAGAAAGGATTAAATTTTATAATCTTATCTTAAAAAGTATTGATAAAGTTATTTTTAGAGTTGATCCTAAAAATGGTGAGATACTTGAGGTTTTGGGGAATACTATAAAGTTGTTTGGTGTTAAGAAAGTAGAAATATTAAAGAATAAAAAATGGCTTATTGATAAATTTTGTTGTTTCTTTGTTAGAGCTTTGATCCAAAAAGAAAAAGAGGTAATTTCTGATTATACTGATATCAATGGTAATGTCAAAAAAATAAGAATGGGTTTTTATAGTATAGATGGTCACTTTTTTATTGTTTGTGATGATTTTACTAATCTTTGGCGAATACAAGAGGAAATAGAGAGGGAAAAAGATTTTCTGAATTCTATTATTAATTCTATTCCACAGGGAATAGTTTTGCTTGACCCTAAAAATTTGAAGGTTTTAAAGTATAAAACAAGTATCCATACTAAAGCTTTTTGTGAGGCTTTAGGGGTAGCTGAAGGAGTTTCTCTCTACGATACTTTGCCTCAAAATATGTTGAATTTTATTAAACATTATGTCGATGAAGTTTGGATGGCTGGGGGATATAAAGTAATTCCTTTTGAAATTAATTTTGAAAATCTTAATGCTCATTTACAACTTACTTTTGTTAAGACAGGAAAATGGGGAGTTATTATTGTTGTTAATGATTTAACTGAGTTAACCGAATTGAAGAAAAAATATGAGTATTTATCTTTGCATGATCCTCTTACTAATTTACCAAACAGGAGATATATAATTGAACAATTAAAACAATTGATTATCCAGGCTAAGAGGCATAACAGAAAAGTAGCAGTGCTCTTTGTTGATGTTGATAACTTTAAGTATATTAACGACACTTATGGTCATGATGTAGGGGATGAATTCCTTAAAAATATTTCCCGGTGTTTAATACATTCTTTGAGGCCCGGAGATTTAGTTGGTAGAATGGGAGGAGATGAATTTATCATTGTTTTGGACGATGTCGCTAAAGTCGAAGATATTCAAATGGTTTGTAGAAGAATACTTGAAAATTGTAAAAATTTTAAGTATAATGATATAAAGATTGTAGTAACAATGAGTATAGGTATTTCAGTCTATCCCGATGATTCCGAAAATTATGAAGAATTAATAAAGTTTGCAGATATAGCAATGTACAATTCTAAACAAAAAGGAAAAAACACTTTTGAGTTTTATTCAAAAGAATTGGCTGAAAAGCTAAAACAAAGAATAGAAATGATAAATAAGATAGTAGATGCAATAGAAAAGGAAAAATTTGTGGTATTTTATCAACCTATCTTGGATATTAGTCGTATTGAAAATTTTAATCAAATAAAAGAAGAAATTATAAATAAAGATCTCGTTATAGGTTTTGAGGCTTTAGTTAGGTGGTTTGAGGATGGTAAATTAATACCCCCACTTTCCTTTATCCCTTTAGCTGAAGAAAATAATTTGATATTCGATATTGGTAAGATAGTCCTAAGAAAATCGATGAATGAAATGAAAAACATTAATAAGATGTTATTTGTTAATACTTCTGCTAAAGAGTTTGAACATCCGTTATATTTTGATACTTTATTGAAAATAGTGGAGGAAACTAATTTTAACCCTTCTAAATTGAATATAGAAATAACCGAGAGTTTGATAATTAGAAATATTGACTACTTTGTGAAAATGTCGAGTAGTTTAATAAATAGAGGAATAAGGATATGTATAGATGATTTTGGTAGTGGTTATTCTTCTTTTTCTTCACTTGTCCAATTACCAGCTAATATGATAAAGATAGATAGGAGCTTTGTTGCAAAGATAGAAGAAGATGAAAAAGTAAGGAAAATAGTTAAAACAATGGTTGATATTGCTTATATTTTAGGTTTTGATGTTGTTGCCGAAGGCGTGGAAACGATTGAACAACTTAAAATATTGCAAGAATTGAATTGTAAGTATGCTCAAGGTTTTCTATTTTTTAAACCTATGCCCTTGGAAGAGTTATTAATTCAATTAGCACCTGCCAGGAATTAATGGGGTGCTATAAAAATACCTCCTGGCACAAAAAAATATTATGAATGACAAGATAGACAAGGATTTACTGGATGAAATGGAGAAAACAGATGAACCTTTGATAAGGGTAATTGTGCAAACTTATGATGGATGCAAAGAGGAAGAGGATAAAAAATTGGCTAAATCAGTTGGTGGAGAGTATATGTTTGATTTACCAATAATAAGTGCTTTTGTAGCAAAATTACCAAAGACGGGAATAAAGTTGTTGGCAATGAATAAAAGGGTTAAAAAGATATTTTATGATAAGCCTGTTAGTTTGTAATGAATGTTGGGATAGTTTCGAATAGTCCTGGGGAGGTAGCCGGATGGGCTATCCCTGCCTCTAAAATACTTAAGAAATTGGGTTTTAAAATAGACCTCTATTTAACTCCCTGTATGTTTGCTTCTAAAAGGGAGTTCGATGTCGCACTAAAATTTGGACAATTTTCCCAAATTTTTAACTCCTATGAAACTCTAAAGAAAATATTTTTCCAAAATAAAAACAAGTATGACCTTTTTATTCATATGGGCGGAGATATTTGGTATTCAACTAAATTTAAATCGGATAAATTGTTTTCTTATGGATGGGGAACTAAAAGATTGGATAAATTCTTCCAATATTACCTTGTGCCAAATCAGTATTACTTGAGAAAACTAATTGAAAGAAAAATAGATAATTCTAAGATTGTTAAGGTCAGAGACTTGGTTTTTGAGAAATTTTTTGAAAAATTTGAGGAATCCAATTATTACAACCCGGATTCTAATTTGCTGGGTTTCATGTTAGGAAGCAGAAAAAATGAATTTTATGGATTACTTGACTTATATCTTAGAACTATTAAATTAATTGACAGGAAATTTGAATTTGTTTTCTTTGTTTCGCCATTTATTTATGATTTATTCGAAAATAAGGAGAGTTTCGAAAGGGAGGTTCTGGACTTTATAAAAAACTATGGATTTAATGGATTTAAAAATTTAAGGTTTATAGTTGATGAAGAAGAGAAAATAGAATTACTTTCTAATTTAAGGTTGTTAATTACAATACCTGGGACAAAAACGAACGAGGCTGGATACTTAGGAATACCGCAGTTGGTTATTTTACCACTTCAAAAACCTGAGGAGATACCGATATGGGGTGCAATTGGCTGGCTTGATTTCCTTGGTAAAATGGGGAAAAAAATTAAAGGATATTTCGTTCTGAAATATGCACAAAAAAATATTTTATCGAATAAGAGATTTATCGCAATGCCTAATATAATCGCACAAAAAAAAATAGTCGAAGAATTTGTCGAGATCATAAATGAACATAATTTATCTGAAAAAATTAATCAATTATTGGAAAATAAACAAAGATTAATCTCAATTTCAAATGAATTAAAGCAAATTTATAGAGCGTGGGAAGATGATGCCATCACTTTCCAAGACGCTATTAAAAAATTGGTTTTTAATCAAATATGAAATTTAAATACATAAAATTTAGGGATTTAAATGATTTACTGGAAAAGGCAAGGGAATTAATGGGAGATGAGCTTTTTCATATTTTTCTGTCCGATGTAAAGATAAGAATTGTAAAAGATGACAACATAAAAAGATTGGGAGGATTATACAAAAGAGATTTTAAAGAGATTTTGGTTTATAATGATTATTTGGAAACATTTTTTCATGAGTTGGGGCATCATGTTTTCCAACATCCCAAATTTGCACGATTTTTTCATTTCCCTTATCTATGGCAAGCTTTTGAAAGCTATAAAAAAACTAACTATGATTTCTTAGGGCATCAAGCAAAATGTCATTTAGAAGAATTCTTTGCGGAAATTTTTTCGATGTTTTTCTGTAATTACGATTATTTAAAATCTTACGATTTTAGATTGGCCCAAGAGTTGGAAGAAGCTATTCAAAAAATTATTGACCAAGGTCAAGAATACATTGAAGTTAACATAATCTGGGATTAAGAAAACCTATTCAAGTAAGGTAGAGGGATTAATTTTAAGGATTTCGTGGTTATAGAAAGGCTCTGCATATTCTGTCCTGGCTAATAACCCCCAATATCTTGCGAAAGTTTTTATGTAATCTTCTACCTGAAATGACCCAAATTGGCTTTCATAGGCTTTACAGGCTTCTATCTTTTTTTCTAAAAAATCGGAAATATCTACAACAAATGAAGGAGTTAAATTTATTCTCAAGTGATTGGAAAAAAACCTGATTATCTTTTTTGGATACCAACTTTCTCCTTCTAATGGTATTTTAGTTAGTTTTGCATAGAATCTGGAAGCATAGGATATTTGATGTGCTTGCACATGATCGGGATGAGCATCTATTTCTAAATGGCAAAAAATAACTTCTGGCTTATATTTTCTAATTATTTGTGAGACTTTAAATCTTGCTTCTATACTATCAAACAGGAATCTGTTTTTAAGGTCTAATGTTATGCGGTCTACTCCCAGTATTTCTGCTGCTTTTTTTGCTTCTTTCATTCTCTTTTCAACGCTTCCTTTTGGTGTTGGTTCTCCATTTGTTAGGTCTAGTATTAAAACTTTGTATCCTTGGTTGCTGAGTTTAGCTATGGTGCCACCCATAGCTATTTCACAATCGTCTGGGTGTGCTCCGATGCAGAGGAAGTCGATTTTCATAGGTAAGAATGCGCGCCCGGCAGGACTCGAACCTGCGACCCTGGGATTAGAAATCCCATGCTCTGATCCTACTGAGCTACGGGCGCTCTCTTATCTATAATATTCTATAAATACTTACTTACCTCCTGCCTTGGTGAACTTACCAATAAATTGAGAGGCTTCCTGCTTCATTGGTAGATGACTCGTAGACTGGTATCTCTACCATTCCGCCGTCAGAGCTATCTCCACAGGCTTGAGTTCGGACAGTTCCTGTCCTACCACTCTTAAGGT
>JAUQQQ010000011.1:0-31657 GCA_030549815.1 bacterium
ATGCTTACAAAGATGCAAACATTAATGCTGATATAAAATTTATGTCTATAGCAAAACCAGAGGATAAGATATATCTGCTAAAAGAAAAAATATACGAAATAAAAGTAAATCAAAATGTTTTAAATTTTATAAGAAAACTAAGGGATGAGGCCCATAGGTTTGCTAATTCAAGAAGAATAAAATATTCTAAGGGGGTGTTAATATGAAAAGGTTAGTCTCATTAATTCTATTTTTTATACTACTACCACTATTTTATTCTTCCTCGCTTGCCGATGAAAATTTAGAAAAAATAGGAAAATATAAAAAGATAATTAAACAGATTAATTATAATTTGCCTGCTGTTGTATTTGTTAGAAATGAACTATATGGCCAGGTTTATACTTTTAAACCCGTTTTAAACAAATCTGCTTTGGAAAAACTCAAAAATGATGTAATCGGTATGTATAGTGTTATTTTGCCTAAAAAATTCCTTTTATCCGAGGAATTTAAAAAAATATTATACCAATATTCTATTATCTCTATCTTTAACAATCCAAAAACATATATTTATAATACGAATGAAAAGGTAGAGACATATGTTAGTATGTCTTCTTTTGGTAGTGGAATTATAATTAATCCTGATGGTTACATATTAACTACTACAAATATAATAAACCCCAAGGATGAAGATGTAAAAAATGCAATAGTGAAGGATGTTCTAAGAAAAGAATTTGCTGATGAAATAACCAATGATTTTGAAGAATTTTGGAAAGTAAGTTTATCTGAAGATGAAAAACTTGCTTTCCAAGTAATAGTTGCACAATATCTATATTCATCAAGCATAAACTTGAACTTGAAAAAACAAATAAAAGTAAGGTTGGTAAATGAAGATAGAATGGGATACTTAGTTAAACAATCTGATAATCTTTCTTTAATTAAAGTTAATGAAGCTAAATTACCATCTTCTATATTAGGTAACCAGAGGATCGATGGGGACAGTGAAATTTTTGTTTTAGGTTTTGGTATCTCCGGAATGATTGAAACAAAATTGCTTCTTCAGTTGATGGAGATTTACTCGGCTAAGCCAACTGTTCATTTTGCTGGTAAATTTAACGAATGCCAAAATTCACTTGCCGATGGCTCCCCTATTTTTAATCCTCAAGGTGAATTAATATCAATCATAAAAAATAAATTACCCGTAAATTCTTCTGAAATACTAAGTTTTCTGGGAAATGTGAAAAATTATCAAGATGAAACGAACTTAATTTATAAAAAAGCTATCGATTACTATTTTGACGGTGATTATAATCGAGCACTTACAGAATTTGAAAATCTAAAGAAAAATTCACCTTTCTATAATGTTGACATGTTTATTAAAAATTGTTATGAAAAATTATAATTAAAGGTTAGTAGTTTTTTTGTGTAGAATAAAATTTGTAGGGGATAATTTTATGAGAGAAACAGAAGAAATTATAGACAAAATAAAGGATAAAGCAGAGGAGATAGCAAGAGATTTGGATTTGTTTTTACATGATATAAAAATGTTTAAACGTAATAAAAACTGGGTTCTAAGATTTACTATATCACGAGAAGGTGGAACATCTATTAAAGATTGTGAAATGTTTAGTAGGAGAATAGAGCAACATTTGGATCAATTAGATTTAATAAAGGAAAGATACTTTTTAGAAGTCCAATCAAAAGGAATAAAATAAAAGGGGGAATTGCGTAATGCAAACCAGAGCTTTATTAAGTGCAATGAGACAACTTGCTTACGAAAAAGGGATTCCCCTTGAAAAATTAATAGAAATACTTTCTGACTCCATCTCTAAATCCTTTAAGAAAAAATACAAAGTAACACCTAATGTAAAAATAGAAATAGAAAAGGACGACCTAAAAATATTGATTGAAAAAGAAGTTGTTAAAACTATTATTGATGGGAATCCTTTACAAATATCCCTACGGGAAGCTCATAAAAAATATGGAAAGGAAGTAAAGGAAGGAGAAAAAATATTCGTAGAAGCGAATGATAAAGATTTTTCGAGATCCGAAGCATTGGCCGCTAAACAATTATTAGCTCAAAAAATTAAAGAACTCGAATACCATGCAGCTTACCAAGAAATTAGTCAAAATCTTAAATCTGTATATACCGGAACCATAAGAAAAAGAGATGAAAAGGGTAATGTATGGGTAGAATTTGAAAAAGCTATTGGTGTTCTCCCTCTTGCTTACCAAGTAAAAAATGAACCTTATTATGTGAATAAGAAAATGAGCTTCTTTATTATGGCTTATAAAGAAGATACTTCCAAGACCAACATAATAGCTATTTTGAATAGAAAAAGCCCAATGCTTGTTAGAAAATTACTTGAGAAAGAGTATAATGAAATAAAAGAGGGAACGATAGAAATAGTTGATTTAGTAAGACAACCCGGATACAGAACAAAAGTAGCTGTTAGAAGTAAAGTGCCTTATATCGATCCTGTGTCAACAATATTAGGACCTAAAAACTTTAGAATTCAAAACATCGTTAATGAGCTAAGTGGTGAAAGAATTGATGTTATTCAATATACTGACGACCCCAAAATATTTATCCAGCGAGCACTGGGCAACGTTAAAATACTCTCTATTGATATGGACTTTAATAATAAAATAGCAAGAATAGTTGTCCCTGATGAACAATTATCCATAGCAATAGGTAAGGAAGGATATAACGCAAAGTTAACAGCAACAATAACAAAATGGAAAATAGATATAAAAAGTGAATCTAACGTTAAAAGAAAAGTCGATGAAAAACAGGAAACTGTATTCGAAGCTGTTAACTTAACTGAAGATTACAATGTTGATGAAATAGATATAAAAAATATTCCTTCCAATTTTAGAAAGTAAATAAAAAATTCTCCTTAATAAAAGGTGGTGAAAATAATGTGGGAAACGTTTACTGAAAGAGCAAAGAAGGTTATAATCTACGCACAAGAAGAAGCAAAAAACTTGGGATCAACTCATGTCGGAACAGAACACCTATTGTTAGGAATAGTCGTTGAAGGAGAAAGTATTGCCGCTAAAATACTTAACAAATATGATGTTACTTATCAAAAATTAAAAAAAGAAATAGAAAGTTTCTTGGGTAAATCTCAGGGATTATCTTCTAAGACTGATTTAGAATTTTCTCCTCGTGCAAAGAAGGCAATCGAGAATGCTTTTGATGAAGCAAGAAATATGAACCATGGATACATCGGACCTGAACATATATTATTGGGAATTCTATCTGAAACAGGAGGTGTGGGATATAGAATACTTCAAAAAATAAACATTAATATAAATGCTTTAAGAGAAGAATTAATCAGAATAATGGGCTTTGATTTTGTTAGAAAACCAAGAGAGCATGAAATTAAAACACCTACCCTTGATATGTATGGTAGGGATTTGACAAAATTAGCAAAAGAAGGAAAATTAGATCCTGTCATTGGAAGAACTAAAGAGATTCAGAGAGTTATACAAATCCTTTCAAGAAGGACAAAAAATAATCCTGTTTTAATAGGTGAACCAGGGGTTGGTAAGACTGCTATCGTTGAAGGATTAGCTCAAAAGATAGTTAAGAATGAAGTACCTGATTTGTTAAGAAATAAAAGAGTAATAGCAATGGATTTGGCTGGTTTGGTTGCTGGAACCAAATACAGAGGAGAATTTGAAGAAAGAATGAAAAGAGTCATGGAAGAGATACGTGAAGCTGCAGGTAGTATTATACTTTTTATCGATGAACTTCATACGATCATAGGAGCAGGAGCAGCAGAAGGTGCTATAGATGCTTCTAACATACTTAAACCAGCTTTAGCACGAGGCGAAATACAAACAATTGGTGCAACTACTATCCAAGAATATAGAAAACATATAGAAAAAGATGCGGCTTTGGAAAGAAGATTCCAAGCTGTTATGGTTGAAGAACCATCCATAGAGGAAGCCATAACAATATTAAAAGGACTAAGGGATAGGTATGAAGCACATCACAAAGTTAAAATATCTGATGAAGCTATAGAAGCTGCAGTAAAACTATCCTATAGGTATATAACTGACAGGTACTTGCCTGATAAAGCTATAGATTTAATAGATGAAGCAGCAGCTAAATTAAGATTAAAAATATACCAATATCCTCCAGAATTACTCGAAATAGAAAAAAGATTAAAGGAAATTCAAAGAGAAAAAGAATATTACTCCCATTCTGAAGAATTCGAACAAGCAAGAAGATTAAAAAGAGAAGAAGAACAGTTGAAATCAAAAAAAGAAGAACTTGAGTTGCAGTGGAGAATGAAAATAGCAAACCCTGATAATGATGAAAGTGTTGTTAAAGCTGATGATGTTGCTGAAATAGTTTCTGCTTGGACAGGAATACCTGTAACCAGGCTTACCCAAAGTGAAACTGAAAAACTTGTTAATATGGAAAAATATTTGAAAGAAAGAATAGTTGGACAAGATGAAGTTATAAGCAAAATTTCTAAAGCAGTAAGAAGGGCAAGAGCTGGTTTGAAAGACCCGAAGAGACCTGTTGGTGTCTTTATGTTCCTTGGGCCTACTGGTGTCGGTAAAACTGAAACTGCTAAGGCTTTAGCAGAATTCTTGTTTGGTACTGAAGACGCTTTAATAAGGATAGATATGTCAGAATATATGGAAAAATTTGCTGTTACAAGATTAATTGGTGCTCCTCCTGGTTATGTTGGTTATGAAGAAGGTGGACAATTAACTGAACGAGTTAGAAGAAGACCTTTCTCTGTTGTCCTTTTTGATGAAATAGAAAAAGCACATCCCGATGTTTTCAACATATTGCTACAAATCTTTGAGGATGGTAGATTAACCGATAGCCAAGGAAGGACAGTGGATTTTAAAAACACAATTATAATAATGACTTCTAATGTAGGAACTCATGAAACTGTGGCAACAAGAGAATTGGGATTAAGGTCTGAAAAGAAAGAAGAAGACCCTGAAAAAGTTTATAATAGAATGAAGAATAAAGTAATGGAAGAAATCAAAAAATTATTTAGGCCAGAATTAATTAACAGGATAGATGATATACTTGTTTTCAGACCACTTAGTATAGAGGAGCTAAAAGGTATAGTCGATATCTTGTTAAAACCACTTTATAAAGAACTTGAATCACGAAATATAAAACTGAATATTGATGATAAAGTCAAAGAATTGATAGTTAAACACGGTTATAATCCAAGCTTTGGAGCAAGACCGTTGAGAAGAAGTATTACCACTCTTCTTGAAGAAACTTTGGCTGAAGAAATGTTGAAAAATAACATCTTTGAAAATGCTATCATAGATGCTTATGTAGAAAATGGAGAAATAAGATATGCTTTTATACAAAGTAATGCTGTTAAATTGAAAGTTGTTGAGATGAATAATGACCAATGAGTTTTTGGCAATATTTTCCTCTTAATCTGAAAAATCTATGGATTTATAGAACAAGTGAGAAGTTTAGCAACGAAAGTATATTAACAAGAGTGGTTATAAACGAAAAAATCCCATTTAGCGATAAAATAATTTATATTTTTTCTTATTACCTTGATGATGAAGAAATAAAGAAGGAATCCTATGTTTTGCAAAGAGATGGGATATTTTTATATGCAAGAAAAGTTGAAAATAATCTTGTTGTTTTTGAGCCGCTTGTCCCCTTTTTACCCTATAATTTTATGGATATCGATTGGTGGTCGTGGGAAGGAAAAGTGGGATTCTTGCAAACGAAAATAGTATTTAAGAATCAAAAAATAGTCGAAGAAAATACATATAAGATAGTATATACTGAAGAAAATAAATTTGGTAAATCGGAATATACTGTTTTTATAAAAAAAAATGTTGGAATAGTTAAAGAAGAGGCAGAAACTCCTTTTGTTGGATATGTCTCAGAATTGGAGGATTATAATGTTTCTTTTGATGATTTCTCCTTTATTGAATTTAAATATGATGAACCTGAATATCAACAAGAAGAGGAATATTTTGTTGATGAAATAGAAGAGTTTCTTGATGAGGAAGTGTATGAAAATAGTTATTCGGACGATATTTATTCGGAGGAAGATTATGGGAATGAAAATGATGATTTATCAACAAATTTATTAGAGGATGATCAAATTTTGGAAGAAAACGAAGAAGGAGAGAATGGCGATGAGGATAGATGGTAGAGAAAATTTGGAGTTTAGGAAGATGGAGTTTAAGGTCAATTATTTAAAATATCCATTGTCTTCGGTTTTAGGTATTTTGGGAGATACTATTGTTTTGGTTAGCGTAAGTTTATCTGAAAATTTACCTGATTTTTGTAAAGCTTTTGGACATGGATGGATAAGTGCTGAATATAGATTATTACCAGCTTCTACTCATACAAGAAATAGTAATATAATTAATTCCAGGGCACAAGAGATAAAAAGGATGATAGGAAGGTCTTTAAGGAGTGCTTTTGATGTATATAAGTTCCCAAAGGTGTATCTAATCGTTGATTGTGAAATTTTACAGGCGGATGGAGGCACAAGAGTTACGTGTATTAATGCAGGATTTGTCGCCCTTGTTCTCGCTTTTGATAAATTACTAAAATCTAATATTATTGAACAGAATCCTTTAAAATCCCAGATCGCTGCTATGAGTTTTTCTGTTGAAAAAGGAAGCATAATATTGGATCCAAACTATTTAGAAGATAGTAATGCCGATATTGATTTAAATATTGTTGTTAATCGTGATAAAAAAATAAATGAATTACAATTTTCTGCTGAAAAAGATCCTATTTCAAAGGAATTGCTGGATAGTATAATCGATATAAGTTTTCAAAAAGCAAAATTTATTATGGATTTGCAGGATAAAGCTATAGGACAAGGGGGTGTGGAATTTGTTAAACTCTCAAATCAATAGATTAATTAATTCTTCTCTTTCTGAAATTGATCCTGAAATTTTTGATTTGATAAATAAGGAGGTTGCAAGGCAGTCTGAAGGAGTCAATTTAATAGCTTCTGAAAATTATGCTTTTAAAGCAGTTCTGGATGCTATGGGTACTGCTCTTTCTAATAAGTATGCTGAAGGTTATCCAAGTAAAAGATATTATTCTGGTTGTCAATTTATAGATATGATTGAAAATTTGGCTATAGAGAGATTGAAAAAATTATATAACGCTGAGTACGCTAATGTTCAGCCTCATTCTGGAGCACAGGCTAACATGGCAGTATATTTTGCTTTTCTCAAACCTGGGGATACTATTTTGACAATGAGTTTAAATTGTGGGGGGCACTTAACTCATGGCAGTCCCGTTAATTTTTCTGGCCAATTTTATAATGTTGTTCATTATGGAGTTTCCAGAAACAATGAAATGATAGATTATGATGAAGTTAGAGAATTAGCACTAAAATACAAGCCTAAGATGATTGTGGCTGGTGCCTCAAGTTATCCAAGAATTATTGATAGTAAAATATTTTCTGAGATAGCAAAAGAAGTTGGGGCTTTCTTTATGTTTGACATGGCTCACTATGCTGGATTAATCGCTGCTGGCATTTATCCTTCTCCCATCACTTTTGCAGATTTTGTTACTTCAACTACTCACAAAACATTAAGAGGTCCAAAGGGAGGAATAATAATAGCAAAAGGACATTATTCCAAAGATATAGATAAATCTGTCTTCCCAGGTGTTCAAGGTGGACCTTTGATGCATGTCATTGCTGCAAAAGCTGTCGCCTTTAAATTAGCAACAACACAAGAGTTTAAGGAATATCAGAGAAAGGTTGTGAACAATGCTAAAATTTTCGCTCAAACACTAAAAGAGGAAGGTTTTAGAATAGTTAGCGATGGAACTGATTGCCATATGTTCCTGGTAGATCTCAAGAATACTGGGCTTACTGGTAAAGATGCTGAGGAAATTTTAAACAGTGTCGGAATATATGTAAATAAAAATGTTATACCATTTGATCCTCAGCCTCCAAGAATAACAAGTGGAATAAGGATAGGAACACCTGCTATTACAACAAGAGGATTTGAAGAAGAACATGTTAAGGAGCTTGCTAAACTCGTTTCTTTGGTTTTGAAAGATAAAAGTAAGGTGGATTACGTAAGACAAAAAGTTAAGGAACTTTCAATACTTTTTCCTGTTTATAATATTTCTTAATACCGCTTGCTGGAAGCGGTATATAAGTACCCCAGCCAAAACCTTAAGGTTTTGTTATATAAGGCAAAAATGTCAAATATTGAACAACAAAAAGAAATAACTGGAGCAGAGAAGTCCAAAAATATCCTAAATTACTTGCTTTCTAATATCTTTAATAATTTTAGCATTGTTTCTAAAGAAGATCAAAAAAATATATATCTTAAAGTTTTAACTAGCAAAAATGATTATAGCTTTATAACCAAGAATAAGGTTTTATTGACTTCTGTTAAAGCTATCGTTATGGCTTATGGTGCCAAAATAAATAAGAAAATACATGTTGATTTTGTCCTGAAAAAATAGAAAGAGAGTTTTAAGAAAGTCTTTTATTCTATACTATCGTTTTTTTATGTCCTTAAATTTTTTTATTTATTGTGGTTTTTTAAAAATTAACATTTTTTTTACAATTTAAAACTATTTTTTCCTACTTTTATTTGAAAATTTTCACTAACTAAAAGAGTAGGGGTGAAAGAAGATGAATATAAATTTTGTTAATAATTTTAATTTACAGAACGCTACTTTGAATGCAAATACTAAGGGTGTTAATAATGAAGAGAATAGAATAGAAAATGAGAAGGAGTGGACTGTATTTTTGTATGTCAATACAGAGGATGAAGCATCTGTCAAAAATTTAATGTTAAATTTGAAAATGTTGGAAATGGTAGGATCTGATAAGAATATGAATATTGTTGTCCAAGCTTATATGCCTACTTGGAAAAAAGTTAAAAGATTCTATATTGAACAAAAGGAAAAGTGGGATACATCCAAGTTAATTAAAATGATTTTATCTTCGCTTTTGCCGTGGAAGAAATTTGAACTTGAAAATAAACCGGTTGAAGAATTTGAGAATGTCAATTTAAACGATCCCAAAGTTTTTGAAGAATCTCTGAAGTGGGTTATTAAAAATTATCCCTCCAAGAAATTAATGGTTATGACGATTGGTGATAATGAGGGGTTGAAAAAATCATCTTCTCAACTCAATCTCAAGGATTTTGCAAAAGGTTTAGAAAATGTTTATAATGAAACCAAAGTTAGGCCTGATATTCTTGTTATGGAAGGATCTGCTGTTGCATCTTTGGAAACTGTCACTGAATTGAAGGATAAAGCTAAATATTTGGTAGGGACCAGTGGTTTTGCTTCAAAATTAAATACTCCATTTGCTATGTTCCTTAATGAAATGAAAAATTTGATAGATGGGGGACCAAATGATGTGGATAGTGTTTTAAAATCTTATTTCCTTATTCATAATCTCGCAGGAGCAAGTAATCAAACTTCTGTTGTTGATTTATCAAATGATTTGATTGACGATGCTGTAAAAGCTTGGGACGATATGGCTGTGGAATTATTAAAATTAGATGATCAAACACTTGTCGATAAAGTTTTACCTTTAATGTATAAAGCCGAAGATTTAGCTAATACTCCTGATAGAAAGCCTTATCTTGAGATGAGAGATGCAATTAGCTTTGCCAAACTACTTTCTCAGACACAGGGTTTACCAGAAAGTTTGAGAAATGCTGCCTCTAATGCTATTGAAAAAGTTAATAAAATCATATATATGGAAAATGATCTTTACAAAAAAGAATTAGATCCTGATTCTAATGGTGTTTCTGTTTTTATGCCTCATAATCTGGGTAATTTCAAATCTGAAAAATTCCCTATTCCTAAGGACTTTAAAAAAGATTATGGGTATTCTCAATTAGATTTCTCAAAATTGACACATTGGGACGATTTTCTATTTAAAATAAGCCAGAAAGATTTGATGGAGAAATTCCTTTTGAAATTAGGGTTTTCTCAAGAGTTAATCGATAAAATGTATGCTTTAAAAAATCAGAGTGTTGGTTTTTATGAGAAGAATATTTCTGGATGGGCAAGTTTAATGGCTTGGTTTAATGCAGTAAATAGAATAAGCAGCAATAAACCTGTTGGTTTATTCTTTATTCCACCTGCTATTACTTTACCTTTGGGTATAATAAGCTCGGTTGAACAGATATATAAAAACGTAAAGGCTGCCAAATACGTTTATGAAAATATACCTGAGAAAGATATTTTGGGTAGTATAGGTTTAGATGCTTTGCAAGGTGTTGCTAAGCTTGTTGCTAACGTATCTTATTTATTGCCGTTTTTGGCTCCTGTGGCACCTGCAGCTGGTTTGTTCACTTTCTTATTACCCTGGATTAAAGATTTTTACAATGTTTATGTAAATTACAAAAATAACAAAGAAAAATTTGTCTATAGTGATGTATCATTTACTGATACCGCAAAAATGTATTTTCTTAATAAACTATCAAATGCTTTAACATAGTAGGAATTAATAAAGTTAAAGCAAAGTATAATAGAGAAAAGCGAAAAATTCTTGCAGAAGTTTTTTGGATAAATTGAGGTATTAAATGTTTAGGTTGTATGATTTTTTGTTGGGATTTTTTGTCGGTTTCCTCATTGTTTCCAATATTATTACAATTAAGGTTTTTGAGTTAAATATATTTGGTTTTAAACTTGTATTTGATGGTGGTGCTTTGATATTTCCATTAACCTACATTTTTGCTGATATATTTACTGAAGTATACGGATACAAAAAAACAAGGAAAATAATATGGACGGGTTTTATTATATTATTAATCTTTAATGTTTTACTTTATATTACAATTTTATTACCTCCTGAGAAAAGTTGGGATTTAACAATAGGACAGGAGAATTTTAAAAAAGTATTGGGTATTAGCCCACAGATTGCCATAGCAGGAATAGTTGGATATTTCTGGGGAGAATTTACTAATTCTTTTGTTTTAGCGAAAATGAAAATTAAAAGTCAGGGTAAAAATTTATGGAATAGGATTGTTTTATCTACAGTATTTGGACAACTTGTTGATACAACTTTGTTCTGTACTATTGCTTTTTTCAATGTCCTTGATTTTAAATCGATGATAAATTATATCATAACAGGATATTTATATAAAGTTTTAGTAGAAATTATTTTTAGCCCTATAACAATGATTGTTATTGCAAAGATAAAAAAAATAGAGAAAATGGATTATTATGATTATAATACTAACTTTAATCCTTTTGCTGTAAAAATTTACGATTAATTGGGAGGGGAGAAGATGAGGGAATTATTTCATTCAAATAACAATAAATTTTTAATAATAAATGATGGAGGAAAAGAGAACTTGAATTCTTTGTTAAGTCAAGCAAAAGAGATTAATGTTGATGGAGTTATCTTTATTGATAGAATTGATGGAGATTTAGTTTATTATGATCTTTTTAATATTGATGGAAGTAGAGCTGAAGTTTCGGGTAATGGCTTAGGATGTCTCTCTCTTTTCTTGTCTTTAGTTACAAATAAAAAAGAATTTAGGCTTGTCAATTCTTACTTTAATTCTGAGTTTTTTTCAAAGGTCCAAGAAAATGGAGTTTGGGTAGGATTTGATTTGAAATCTATTGATTGTGAAAAAGAAGAAGTTTTAGGAATAGTGGGCTATAAATTGTTTGTTCCTAATCCTCATTTTGTTATACCAGATAAAAATTTTGAAAATGAATCGGAAAAAATTGAATTTTTAGAGAAAGTGTTCAATTTTTTGAAAGGTAATTTCAACGTCCATTTGTTTTTTTATATCAAAATGTTTATGTATAGTTTTGAGAGGGGGGTGGGATTTACAGAATCTTGTGGAAGTGGTACTGTCGCTTGCTCTTTTATCTATAAAAATTATATAAACCCTAATGTTCAGAATTTAACTATAGCTTCAAAAGGAGGTAAAATTGATGTAAGAATTGAAGGGAATATCTATTGGATTCTTACGAAACCTCAAAGATTATAAGAAGGATGTTTTTTAGAAAAAATAGAAATAAAATATAGATAATTATTTTTAGGTTAGGAGGTAAAAATTATGGCGAAAACTAAAAAAGCAAAAGTAAAATTAAAAACAAAAAGGTCCTTGGTTAAAAGGTTTAAAATAACAGGAGGTGGGAAAATACTACATAAACAAACTAACACTGGTTGCGGACATTTAAGAAGAAAGAAAAGTAAAGCAACAAAAAGAAGACAAAAACTTTATAAAGAAATCCCAAATTACGCTTATAAAAATCTACGAAATATTTTGCCAAAAGTTTAGAGAACTTCGTTTTTAGAGAACTTTGTTTAAAAGAACTTCGTTAAAAAAATCTAAAGTGATTAATTTGATTAAGAAGGGGGTAAGTTATGAAGAATTTGGATAACACTTATTTCAGGGTCCTCTATATTACTTGTCCTAATATGAATGATGCTGAAAATATTGCAAGAATTCTTGTTGATAACCGAATAGCCGCTTGTATTAACATTGTCCCTAATATAAAATCCATATATACTTGGCAAGATAAAGTTGAGGAATCAAATGAAGTTTTGTTAATAATTAAAACAGTTGAAGATAATTTGGAAAAATTGGAGGAAGTTGTAAAAAAATATCATCCTTATACTGTCCCTGAAATAATCTCATGGAATATAAAATCTGGAAACATTGAATATTTAAAATGGATGACAGAGGTTACTAATGTTTCTGTCTAATAAAGTAACTCTGCTTAACAAAGTAACTTCGTTTGAAATAACTTCGTTCAACAAAGTAATAAAAAAAATATCTGTGTTTTTGCTTATTTTATGTTCATTAGTCTTTATTAATGCTTTCCCTAATATAGAGCAGGAGTATTATAAAATCTATAAAAGTTTGCAATACGATAAAGGTGTTTATGGTAATACACAGAAATATGTGGATTTAACCTATGAGTATGAAGGTGTCGTTAATAATTTTAGGTTGTATATTGACAATAGTAGTGAAGATAAAGAACTTGTACTTTGGAATCTTGATGAAAGTTGGGGGAATAATAGGATCAAAGTTAATAAAAAAGTCCAGGAATTTTGGGGATATGTTAATAATTATGGTATATTCATAATTTACAAAAGGTCTAATGATATATTTTGGAAGATATACAAAACGAATAGTGGAGAACAAATCACAGGTGGTTTTCTTACTTCTGAGGACGTGTTAAAACTTTCTCTTAAAGATACTTATTTTGCAACCTACAAAAAAGGAGCTTTTACTTCTCTCGTTTTTTACGATAATTTAGGTAATCAGAAGTATTTTATTTACTATTTAGATATTTGGGGAAGACATGACTTGATAACTAAAAAAGAATAGATTAATATGGTTGATAGTTATATAAAAAATCATTCTTTTTTTCATGGTTGGGATGATAAATATTTGCAAAATATTATAGATATTTCTCATTTACGAACTTTCCCAAAGGATTACAGGATAATTGAGGAGGGATTTTATGCGGATAAATTCTTCATTATTGTTTCTGGTTTGGTTGAGGTTAAATCGATGGATATAGTATTGCAAATTTTGGGGGCAGGGGAGGTTGTAGGATGGTCCTGGCTTATACCACCATACACCTGGAATTTCTCTGTTGATACAATCAAAGAAACTATTTGTATTGTGATAGATATCGAAAAATTAAAAGAAATATTTAAAAAAGAAAAGGAAATTGAATTGTTGATTTATAAAAGTATGTTTTTTGTTGTAAGTAATAGATTAAAAGGAGCAAGACAAAAAATAGTTGAACTATGCTTGAAACGATAAAAAAAATATCTACGATAATAGATTTATTGGGAAAAAAACAACATTCATTTGCATTTTTTGAATTAAAAAAACTTATCTATACTGAGCTTTCTAATCTCTTTGAAGAACCAAATGATTTGGTCTTTCTTAATAATATAGTTGATTCCTATGAAAAGAAAGCTTTGGGGCAATCCTATGATTTTAAATCTCTTATTTTTTCTTTGCAAAAAATAAAAGAGAAAATAATTTCTAGAATAAATATTGAACAACTAAGGTTAGTAGATGATACGATTAATCTTGCAGATCTCAATGAAATCATACATCATTTTATTTTTAAAAATTTCTATCAGCATTTTTCTTCTCTTTTTGATTCAAACTTTGATTTATCTTTCAAACAATGGGAAAAAATGAGATTTTATATAGATAGACATGCTTATATCGAGGATACTGTTTTCGAACCTATCTATATCTCTTTATCTTCAAAAATAGGAACTCCTAAGGGAGGGGATTATAATCAGTTTATATACGAACATAAGATCCTTAAGAAATTAATCGAAGATATTGAAAAAAATTTTGAAAAAATGTCTACAAAAGAAATTTACGTCGTTGATAACTTGGATAATTATTTTTACTTTAAAAATTTTTGGATCCATCACGGTTTGAGAGAAAAAAATATATTTTATAAATTTTTAGAGGAGAATTTGGATGATGGTTTTAAGCAGGATTTGAGAAAGGAATTAGTAAAAAGTATTAAGGAGTGGGAGTTTTGATTATTTTGGTTTTATTTATTGGTTTGGTGGCAGGGTTGTTAAGTGGTATGTTGGGGATAGGTGGTGCTACTGTCGTTATTCCTGCTCTCGTTTATTTGTTGGGGGTGGATCAAAAAACTGCTCAAGGAACTTCTTTGGCTTTACTTATGATACCTGTTGTTTTTACAGCTTTTATAAACTACTATAAAAGTGGATATTTTCATAAACAATACGCTTTGTTATTGATCTTTTCCTTCCCTGTTGGTGCTTATCTGGGTTCTTTAATAGCTTTATCTATGGATTCTGTATTATTAAGAAGAATCTTTGGGATTTTTCTAATTTTTGTAGCTTTAAAAATGATATTTGGTAAATAGTGGAGGTTAAATTTATGGGATTGATAAATAAAATAAAAGAAGGATTAAAGAAAACAAGAGATATACTATTTACTGATGTAAGAGATTTAATAAAAGGTAAAAATATTGAAAATATATCTCCTGATTTTTGGGAAAGATTGGAAGAAAAATTATTAGTATCTGATGTGGGTGTTAATATTACTCGTCATATAATTTCTACTCTTCAAAATGCTGTTAAAAAGAAGGATCCGAAATTAATATGGAATGAAGTGGAAAGAGAACTTGTTTCTTTACTGAGTATTCCTTATTCTTATGATGAAAAGTTTTTTCCTCTTAAAAATGATGTCAAGGATTTTCCTCTTGTGGTTATGGTTGTGGGTGTTAATGGTACGGGTAAAACATCGTTCATAGCTAAATTAGCAAATTATTACAAGGAAAAGAATTTAAGTGTTATTTTGGGTGCTGGGGATACATACAGGGCGGCTGCAATAGAGCAATTAACTTACTGGGCTGAAAAATTATCTATACCTATCGTTAAGCAAAATATGGGCTCTGATAGTGCTGCGGTTGCCTTTGACACAATAAATAGTGCAATTAGCAAAAAAATAGATGTTGCTATAATTGATACAGCTGGAAGAATGCATAATAAGAATAATCTTATCCAAGAATTACAAAAAGTAGAAAAGGTTATTAAAAAGCATCATATTGAATTACCTCAAGAAAAAATCTTAATATTGGATGCTACTTATGGGCAAAATAGTATTCAACAGACGAAAATATTTACGGAGGCTATAAATATAACAGGTGTGGCGGTAACTAAAATGGATACCACTTTTAAGGCTGGTTTTGTATTTTCAATAACATCAAGCTTAGGAATACCCATAAAATTTATGACCTTTGGAGAGAATATCGATGATATTCAACCTTTTGAACCAAAAGAATTCGTAAAGAATTTATTAGAAGATTAAAATGAACAGAAAAAGAATTATAAAAGAGTTTATAGAAAATCAGGATAAGAAAACGAAGGTTTTGGATTATCCTTTTAAAGTCATATATAAGAAAGTTGATAATCCAATTAGTTTCGTGGCTTTTTTCACAAAAGTAGGATCAATATATGAAAAAGATGATTATAAAGGTATTGCTCATTTGATAGAGCACTGTATTTTTAGAGGTTCTCAAAAATATTCTCAAGATATTTCGAAGATGATAAATAGTTTAGGGGGATATACTAACGCTTATACCTCCTATGATCAAACTGCCTATTACATCAATCTTCCTTCTTCTTCATTGTTCCAAGCAATGGACATTCTGTGGGATATGGTATTTAATCCTCTATTTAGAAAAGAAGATGTTGAATCTGAGAGGAATATAATTTTTCATGAGATAAAGATGAGAGATGATGATCCTTTTGTTGTTCTTTTTGAAGAAACTTTGAAGAGTATGTATAGTGTTAATCCTATTAGGCATCCAATAATAGGGTATGAGGAAACTCTAAAAAATATTGATTTAGAAATTATATCTGAATTTTATTCTTACTATAGAAATCCCGAGAATTCTTTTTTCGTTATTGTTACTGATTATGATGAAAAGGATATAAGAAAAAAATTGGATGATTTATTTAAGGCTTGTAAAATTGATAATAAAAGAATTGAGGTTGATTTTACAGAGGAGAATGTAAAATATGATAAATTGGAATTAAAAGGAAGTGTTAGTAAAACTTATTTAATGATTTCATATAAAGCTCCTAAGTTATCCGAAAAATATAAGGATATAGAAAAATCATATTATTTTTCTTTAATAAGTTATATTCTTGCTGGTTCTTCTTATGGGTTATTTAATAGAATTTTGAAGAATGAAAAAAAATTAGTAGATACTGTCAGTTTCGATATGTATTCAACAAATGAGTTACCAGGCATAATTTATTTTGCTGCCGTCTGTGAATACAAAAACATTAATAAAATTATTGATGAATACAAAAAAATTATATCTGGTCTTAAATCATTGATAGAATTTGATTTCTTTGATGTGGTAAAAGAGAACTTTTATAGTTCTGCTTTTTGGAGTTTTGAGACTTCTTCTAATCAGGGTATGCTTATCGGGTCTAATGAGCTTTTTAAAACCTATAAAGAGGCGTATAATTATCTCTATAAGATAGAGAATATAAAGCTTAATGATGTTTTGGATTTATTTTATGATTATGTAAGAACTGATGATTTTATGATATCGATTTATGATAAGGAAAGCCCGCCTTCTTGAGTGGCGGAATATAAATAACTCAAGGTAATGAAGGGAGAAAGATATTATGGATAACGACCCAAAACAAATAATTAATGCAATGAAAAAACAAATGGATGACGCTATCAATTATTTTTTAAAAGAATTAAGATCAATGAGGACAGGAAGGGCTTCCCCTTCTTTAGTCGAAGATTTAAAAGTTGAGTATCATGGAAGTATTGTCCCATTAAAATCATTAGCTTCTATATCAGTGCCTGATCCCAGGATGATTGTTATCCAACCTTTTGATAAGGGAGCTATATCTGCAATAGAAAAAGCTATTCAAAAATCTAATCTCTCTCTTAATCCGCAAATCGAAGGAAATTTAATAAGAATATTAATACCAAGATTAACTGAGGAAAATAGAAAACAATTAACAAAATTTGTTAGTCAAAAAGCTGAAGAAATTAAACAATCGATAAGGAATGCGCGTAGAGATGCTGTCGAAAAAATTAAGGACCTATCAAAAAAACAAAAAGTTATATCTGAAGATGAATCAACGAGATTCCAAAAAGAAATAGAGAAAATTACCAAAGAATACCTCGATAAAGTAGAAAAATATACTGAAGAGAAAAATAAAGAAATACTGACAGTTTAAAAAGGAAAGGAAGTGGATAGAGATTTATTACAAGATTTCAAAGACTTATTTGAACCCAAAATTTGGGTTTCTAAAGTTAACGTTCTTTTGAAGATAATTATGAGTGTACTTGTTATTATAGGAATATTGTTAATAGTTACTGGTTTTTTAAAGAGGAGTGAATTGGATGAGTTTTTTGTAATTCCTATTATTTTGGGTATAGTTGATTTTATTGCAGCCTACATTTTATTTATTAAGAATGTGGGGTACAAAATATATTTTACTGGTAGAGATATTATAGTTTCAAAATGGGCTAAGGAAATTGCAAGAATAAACATGCAGAGAGCAGATATTATTTATAAAAAGAGATTTTTATATGATATTTTAGAATTTTATGTTGATAAAAATAATGTATTTAGTTGTCCTTCTTATTGGTTTAAAAAGAACGAGTTTGAGAATTTAAAAGATTTTTTATTTAAGATAAGAAAATATTATAAATCTTTATAAAAAATGCTAAGGGTAGAAAATTTGAACAAATTTTTCAATAGAAACCAAGTTTTATTTGATATAAATTTTGAGATAAATAAGGGTGTTTTTTTGAGTATTTTGGGGCCTTCAGGATGTGGAAAAACCACTCTACTTAGATGTATCGCAGGATTGGAAGAAGTCCAAAGCGGAAAGATTTTTATAAATGGCAGAGATGTTACTAATTTTCATCCGTCCAACAGAAACATAGCTATGGTTTTCCAAACTTATGCTCTTTATCCACATATGACAGTTAAAGATAACATTACTATTGGCTTGAGAATAAAAAAGGTCCCTAAAAATGAGATAGAACAAAAATTATCTAAGGTTGTTGATTTTTTGAAGATAGGAGATATTTTAAATAAGTATCCAAGTCAGATTTCAGGTGGGCAAAGACAAAGAGTTGCTATTGCACGAGCACTCGTTAAAGAACCTGATATTTTTCTTTTCGATGAACCTTTGAGTAATTTAGATGCTTTGCTGCGAGAAAAAGCGAGAGAAGAAATAAAGAAAATATTGATAGAGTTGAATGCTACAGCTGTTTTTGTTACTCACGACCAAGTTGAGGCTATGACCCTCTCCGATTTTATAATCGTTATGGATAGAGGTAGGATAATGCAATTTGGAACACCAGAAGAGATTTATAATAATCCTCAGAATTTCTTTACTGCATCTTTTGTTGGTAGCCCGCAAATAAACTATTATAATTGCAAAGTTCTTGATCAAAAAATAATTATCGAGAATGATTTGGAAATACAAAAGATAGATAATTTAAGGGAAGGTAATTATATACTTGCAATAAGGCCTGAAAAAATACTGTTGGAAGAAACTAAAGATAGTATTAAAATCACAGGAAAAACACTATTTTATGATAATTTGGGATCTTATTTCTTAATTAATGTTTTAGTTAATAATGTTATTTTCAAAGTGATTAACAAGGAGAAAATAGAAAGAAATCAGGAACTAAACCTGTATTTACCTATAAAAGATATTTTTGTATTTACTGAGGATGGCAAAAGGGTTAAGTAAAGGAGGAAGAAAAAATGATAGAAAAAATAAGAAATAAAGCAAAAAAGGTTTTTGATAATCTATCTGTTGCCCAGTTGTATGAACATACGATAATAAAGAATTTGGGAATTATTTCTTCTTCTGGTGCTTTGGTTGTTAATACTTCTCCTTATACGGGAAGATCTCCCAAGGATAAGTTTGTTGTGTTGGATGAGTATACTGAAAATTTGATTTGGTGGGGTGATGTAAATCACCCTATAGAAAGAGAAAAATTTGATAGGATAAAAGAGAAAGCTCTTGGATATGTTGAAGGGAAAGAATTTTATACGTGGAGTGGTTATGCAGGTGCTAACCCTAATTATACTGTCGAAATTTCTCTAATCACTGAAAGCCCATATCATTGTATCTTTGCTAATAATTTGTTCATAAGAAAGAATGAATTGAAACCTAATAGGATTGTGGAGAAAATAGGGATAGTTCATTTACCTTTTTTAAAATTGGAGGGGCCAAAGGATGGTGTTAGAAGCGAGGTCGCCGTTATCTTGGATATTTCCGAACCTCTTATTTTTATTGCAGGGACTCTGTATTGTGGAGAAATAAAAAAAGCAGTTTTTACTTTCCTTAATTATCTCTATTTAGAGAAATTTGATATTTTACCTATGCATTGCGGGGCAAATAGAGATTTGAATTCGATGAGTACAGCTTTGTTTTTTGGTTTATCAGGCACAGGAAAAACAACTTTATCAACGGACCCATCAAGAAGATTAATTGGTGATGATGAGCATGGATGGACTGAAAATGATATATTTAATTTCGAAGGCGGATCTTATGCAAAAATAATTAATCTTGATTTTTATAAAGAAAGGGAAATATATTTGGCTACAAATAGGTTTGGGACGATAATCGAGAATGCTGTTTGTGACTTGAAAACACGGGAAATAGATTTTTCGGATAATTCTATAACTGAAAATACTCGTTCTGCTTACCCTAATAAATACATTGAAATAATGGAGCAGAGTTTAATGGGTGAGGTTCCTGATACAATTTTCTTTTTATCTGCTGATGCTACGGGTTCTTTGCCGCCAATAGCAATTTTGGAAGGTAATCAAATATTGGAATATTTTTTATTGGGTTATACATCCAAGTTAGCAGGTACTGAAAGGGGAGTTAAAGATCCTGAGCCAACATTTTCTGAAGCTTTTGCCAAACCATTTTTACCACTTAATCCCATAAAATATGCACAAAAACTTTTCGAAAATGTCAAAAAATATAAAACAAACGTGTATTTGATTAATACGGGATGGATTGGCAATAGGTATCCAGTTGCTAAAAGAATAGATCTTTCTTATACAAGAAGTATTGTAAAGGCTGCACTTGAAAAGAAAATAGACAAAAATAATTCTTATGTTCATCCGGTTTTTGGTTTCAAAGTTCCGTTTGTTCCTAACTTACCTTCTGAATTATTTAGACCTCATAATTTGTGGCAAGATGAAAATGAATATTATAAACAGGCTAACTCTCTGAAAAAACTTTTTGAGGAAAAATTGGAAAAATATAGAAATCTTATTAATAAATAGATATAAGAGGGTTTAGAAGATGGAAAAAAAAGATTTGAAAGGAAAGTTTTCTAAAAAAGAAGTAAAAAAAGAAGAATTATTAGAAAAAGAAGAAATAGTTGATTTAGTTAAACAAACTGTTCAAAGTAAAAAATTATCAAAAAAGCAAAAGCAGGAATTAGAAACTTTATCTGATAAAAAGGTTGCTTTTGCGGGGAAAATACAGCTTAAGGAATTAGCGATGTTTACTAATCAATGGGCTACGATGATGGAAGCAGGATTGGATCTTAAAAAATCAATGTTTATACTTTTTAATCAAGCTGAAAACCCGAAACTGAAAAAGATAATTAATGATGTTTATGTTGAGGTTTCAAAAGGATCCACTATAACTAAAGCTTTATCAAAGTATGAAAAGGATTTGGGACCTTATTTTTTGGGTATGGTTGAGGCAGGAGAAAAATCAGGACTTCTTGATAGAAACCTAAAGCAATTAGCAAATAGTTTGGAAAGGATGGCAAAGATACAAGCAAAAGTTAAATCTTCTTTAACTTATCCTATTTTAATAATCGTGTTTGCTTTTGTTATTGCTTTCGTTGTATTCCAATTCGTTTTGCCTCAGATATTTGCGGTTATAAAAGATATGAATGTAAAATTACCTTTTATTACGCAGGTTTTGATAGCAATAACTGATTTTATGAGAACCCCTGCGTTTTATATTATATTTTTCGGTGCTATAATAGGAGGGTTTGTTTTTTATAATAATTTTTCAAAAACTAAGAAAGGAAGACAGATACTTGATATAGTAAAAATAAGAATTCCTGTTTTTGGTAATATAATTAAATCTTACTTAGTTGTTTCATTTTTTTCTACTATTTCTTCTTTGGTTGCTACAGGAACTCCTATGATAAAAGCATTGGAGATTACTAAAAAAGTCCTCAGTAATTATGTTTTTGATAAGATCATAGATTATGCTATTATAAAGATAAGTGAAGGAAAAACTTTAAGTGATATATTCTTTAAGTTTATAAAAGGACAATATAATCCCAATACTGATGTTTTGACAGAAGACGATAAAGTAGTTTTAGCTATTATCAGAGATATTTTTGATCCTATGGCAAGACAGATGGTTAGTATAGGAGATGAGACAGGAAAAATTGATGAAGTATTAAAAAAATATGCTGATTTCCAAGAAGAACAACTTAATAGAACGATTGAATCAATTTCGACCATAATTGAACCATTATTAATCGTGTTTGTCGGTATTTTTGTTGGTATAATTTTGTTAGCTGTTATGATACCACTTTATTCATTGATAACTGCTGGAGATTAAAGAATGAGAGCTACGGTTGCCATACCAACTTATAATAGAATAGAAATATTCTTTAAAACCTTACCTTATTGGGAAAACCAAACTGTCAAAGATTTCGAGATAATTGTTATTGATGATAATTCAACCGATGGAACTTATGAAATAATAAAGAATTATCGGGGTAATCTCAAGATAAATGTTATAAAGAACAATGTTAATAAAGGATCTGCTGATGGTAGGAATAAAGGAGCTTTGTTTGCTAACTCTGATGTTATAATATATACTGATGATGATACATTCCCTACACCTGAATTTATCGAAATTCATTTGCAATACCATGAGAAATATAGGAATGCTATAGTTAGGGGACCAATAATTAACTTTAATGATTTAAAATTTTTGGATTTTTTTTTTCTGAAGATAGTATTTTAAAGAAAATAAGGAAAAATTGGGTTTTATACACTAAAGGATATTCGGGAAATTTTTTCTGCACTGCTAACGTTTCGGTAAGAAGAGACTTAGTGTTGAAGGCGGGTTTGTTTAATCTTGAATTCGAAAGGTGGCAGGATACTGAATTTGGATATAGATTAAGGAAACTTGGTGTCATTAGATTTTTTGATTTTAGAGCATGGGTACTGCATTATAAACAAGAATTCACTGATAAAGAAAAAATTATAAAACATTTTTATAAGGAAGGGAAATATGCTGCTAAGTTATTAAAATATCATCCTCTTTTTAGTGTAAAATTAAGGACTGGGTTTTTCCCATTTTTCCCCTTGTGGAAAATTTTGTATAAGCATCAACTTAATTCTTCAAAAGGTGCCTATATAAAAGGATTTCTGGATGAGTATTTTAGTAAAGTGAAATAACAAGGTTTTGTTTTCCTTTTGAAGAATTATTTTTTATATGAAAACACAGAAATTAAAATTAAAGGTAGATGATATATTTCAAAATTATAAAGAAACTTTTATAAAAAAGGTGGTTGATAAATACTACAAAACTAAGGATAAAGAAAAGAGAATAGAATTTGTAGGGCAAGACAGAGCTATAGATACATTGAAATTTGCTATTTCAATAAAGAAGGATAAATATAATGTTTATGCTGCAGGATCGTTTGGATTAGGCAAAAGAACTATCATTCAGAAAATACTTAGTGAAACAGAAAATGGCTCTTTACCCGATGATTGGATATATATCTATAATTTCGATAATCCTGATGAGCCAGTCTCTGTAAGATTACCTAATTCCTTAGGCAGAGTTTTTAAAGAAAAATTTGAAGACACAATCAAGAATTTAAGGCAAAACCTCAAAAAAACTTTTGAAGATGACAAACATATACAGGCAAAAGAACAATTAATTAGAGAGTATTCCAGAAAAAAAGAAAAAATAATAATGGAGATGCAACAGGAGGCTAATTCTCTTGGTTTCCTGTTGCAACCAACCAGTAGTGGGTTTTTCATTTCCCCACTTATTGGTGGAAAACCTGTCTCTAATGAAGAAATCCAAAACTTGGAAGAACCCATAAGAGAAGAGATAAGAAAAAAAGAAGAGATATTGGAAGAAAAAATAGAGCAAAAAATTAGAGAATTAAGAAACCTTGATAAAGAATTATTTGAAAAATTGAAACAGCTTGACAAAGAATTAGCTGACAAATGGATAAAATTTTACATAGAAGAATTTAAAAAAGAGATATTTAATCATGAGTTATCAAGCAAGTTATATGAAGAAAGTAAAAGAAAAATACTTAATTATCTTGATGATGTTTGTAAGGACATAAATGATAATTTGGAATTGTTTTTAAAGTTTAAATCTAATGAAGATGGTATTCCTTCTCGATACAAGGTTAATCTGATAGTTGATAATAGTAAATTAAAGGGATTACCTGTTGTTTTTGAGGAGTTTCCTACACTTGAGAATTTAGTTGGGAAAATAGATAAAGAAGTAATCCAAGGGGTATTGGTTACCGATTTTACGATGATAAACGCTGGGGCTTTCCATAAGGCTAACGGTGGATATTTAATCCTCAACATAATGGATGTCTTAAGAGAATATTTTGCCTATGATGCACTTAAGAGAACTATAAAAAACAGGAAGATAATCATTGAAGATATCCATAGCAGGATTGGGATCTCTACTAAAATTCTAAAGCCTGAACCTATACCATTTGAAGGAAAAATCATCCTTATTGGACCTTCTATTATATACCATCTACTCTATGAATATGATGAGGATTTTAGAGAATATTTCCATGTTGTCTCTTATTTTGAAGAATATCTTGATTTCAATCAGATCAAATTTTTTGAATCAAAGATTGATCTTAAAGAAATTGTTGAGAAGTATATTTTTGGAATATTGTATATTTTGGAGATGAATTGTAAGAAAAGGATGGATTACAAAGCTGTTTGTTTTCTTTTATATTATCTGCATCGTCTTGCTGATAGTGTAAAAAGGCTTCCACTTAGAATGTCTGAAATTGAAAATATCTTGATAGAAGCTTCGAATATTTCTTCTTCTGATATTATAACAGAAGGTGACTTGAAGAAAGCTATTGAAATGTGGGAATACAGGAATTCTTTTTACAGGGAAAAAGTCCATAAGTTTATTTTGGAAAACACGATTCACATAGAAACTACGGGTGAAAGGGTTGGTGTTGTTAACGGATTGGCTGTTTTAAATATAGGACAGTTTTCTTTTGGAAAGCCATCTAAAATTACTGCTACTGTTGGTTTGGGAAAAGAGGGTGTTATTTCTATTGAAAAAGAGGTAGGTTTCTCGGGACAAATACATAACAAAGCTGTAATGATAATTACAGGGTATTTAATAGAAAAATATTCTCAGGATTTTCCTCTTACTTTACAAGCGAGGATAACTTTTGAACAGAATTATGGAATGATGGAAGGGGATAGTGCCTCTTGTGCCGAAGTTTTGGCCATTATTTCTCAGTTATCTAATGTGCCAGTTAAACAGTCTATTGCTATAACTGGTTCAATGAATCAAAAAGGTATGGTTCAGCCAGTTGGTGGAATAAAGGAAAAAGTAGAAGGATTTTTCGATATTTGCAAACATAGAAATCATTTAGGTAAGGATACTGGGGTTATTATTCCTAAGCAAAACATCGATGATTTGGTCCTTAAACCTGAAGTAATAGATGCTATCAAAAAAGGAATATTTAATATATATGCAGTTGAAAATATAGATGAAGTTATAGAAGTAGCTACTTCAAAGAAAGCTGAAGTTGTCCATAAGTTGGCTTATAATAAACTTAAAGAATATTTTCTAAAAGTTAAAGAATTGTCAAGTGAAAAAATAAAAAGTAGAAAAACAAGGAAGAAATGAGATATTTTATCAAGAGGTGGTAAAATTGTTAGAAATATTAAATGATATAGTTGTTGAGAATAATACGCGTTTGGTTTTGTTTGTTTTAGATGGTTTGGGAGATTTGCCTCATCCTGATTATGGCTACAAAACTCCTTTGGAGGTTGCTAAAAAAGAGAATATATTGAAGTTGTTAAGGAAGTCGGCTTTAGGGATGGCTTATCCCGTTGGTTTGGGTATAACTGTTGGAAGTGGTCCTGGACACACTGCACTCTTTGGATTCGATCCTATTAAATATCAAATAAAACGAGGAATATTGGAAGTTATTGGAATGGATATGGAGGTTCAGAAGAATTCAATCGCGATAAGAGGAAATTGGGCAACTGTTAAAAGAGAAGGTAACAAATTTATTGTTCTTGATAGAAGAGCGGGAAGATTACCTACTGAGGAAAACAAAAAAAATCTTAGTAAAATTCAAAGTATATTGAAAGATATCGAAGATAAGTTTAATGTTATTATTCAAATAAAAAGTGGGATGGAGCATAGGTTGGCATTAACAATAACTCCGAAAGATGAAAATGAAAAGCTCATTGTTGACGTTTTTACTAATGACCCACAGAAAGAGGGTAAAGAAGTTATTAATTTTCCTCCATCTTCTGCAATAGGCTCTATTTTGGAGGAAATAAATAGTAGGGTTTTTGAGTTATTGAAAAATGAAAGAGCAAATTACATTTTATTTAGGGGAATAACTGATGTTCCTCATTTACCTAATTTCGAGCAAGTATACAAAGTTAAACCTTTGGCTTTAGCACAATATCCAATGTATTTAGGAATAGCAAAATTATTTGGATTCAATACTTTTAAGATTGACAACTATGAGAATATAACTGATTATTTTGCAAACTATGATTTCATTTTTATTCATTACAAATATACCGATATGGCTGGAGAAGATGGAAATTTTGAGAGTAAGGTTGAGCACATAGAAAAAGCTGATAAAATAGTTGAAAAAATAATGAAATCTGATCCTGATGTCCTTGTTATTACGGGAGATCACAGTACTCCTTGTATCTATAAGTCACACGGATTTCAACCAACACCTTATATGATTTATAGCAAGAGGGGTGACGTTTTCGGGATTAATAACGATTTTAATGAAAGAGAATGTTTTAAAGGAGAGTTGGGAATATTTCCTCTTGTTAATAATATTCAGTTAATGTTGGCATATGGTAGGAGATTACAAAAATTTGGTGCTTGATTGACTAATCAAAGTATATTTAAAGCTTTAGATAATGGAGAAGAAAATTTTTTTACTTGCCTTAGATAACAGGCCTTGTTCCTACAAATATTTTAACTACTTATCGAAAGCTTATGATTTAAAAAGTTCAGCTATTTTTAATTCAAAAGATTTGTTTTCCAAAGGTGAAGGTATTTTTATTATTTCTGTTGATAATTTTTTTTTTGATGGTATAGTTAATTCCAGGAAGGTTGAGTACTTTTTAAATTTAGAAGAAAGATACAGACTGCTTCTTGAATTTTTACAAAATAAAAAACATAGTGATTTTTATCTTTATGTTTCTGTCCCCCGATTACTCTTAAATTTTGGTAATATAGATTACATAATTGAAATAAATCGCAAACTAATGAATAAATTAAAAAATTCGGATGATATTTTAAAAGATTATGAGAATTATGGAAATTTTGATAGTAAAGAAGAAGAATATATTTTAACAGTAAGAAGAGAAAAATTAAAACTAATAAAAAAAATATTGGAAGGTATTAAAGATTTAAAAAATGTCAAAGAGTTTTTGGTGGTTATTGATGATTCACAAATAAAAGGGCTTAATTTTATAGAAATTTCTTATTTAGAAAGATTAGCAAAATCTATTTTTGAACACACAAAATTTTACAAATTGGTAGGTCTTGATGAAATTCATCTTCTTATTTTTGCTAAAATTGTTAATAGGGAGAGGAAAAGAGTTATAAAGTTTTCTTCTAACAACGATATAACTTACAAAAAATCGATATACGAAGGGATATCTTTAAAGACGTTGATAAAACAATATGAAAAATACTTGGATATTTCTCTATTTAGGAATGATTTTAGTAAATACTACTGGAATTTATTTGATGGCAAGTTTCAGAAGGAGAGTTTTATTCAGGTGAAGGATTTTGAGGATTTTCAGGATTTTTTGGAATATTTTTCTAAATTATCTTATGGTGTTGATAGGGTTTTTTCTGATTTTGCTGATTTGTCATTTGCAAATGGAGCTTCTTTGGGTGTTTTGAAATATTTTTTGGAAAATTATGAAAAACTTGTAGATTTGAATTCTTTTTGGGCTTGGAATACTTTAGCTAATACATTAGGTTCAAGTCTGGCTCAGTACATTATTTCTGTAAATTTGATTCCTAAAAACGATATGTTTATTAAGAAATTAGTTGTGGAGAATTTTTTGGAATCTTTGTATCAAACAATAATTCGTCCTTTTGCGAAAAAGGGGTTGTGGAATGCTGAGGAAATAAAGCAGGCTTTTCTATTTTTATTTAAAAAATTTGATTTTAGTAATTTTTGTATTGACCGTATTTCTTTGCCTTGGAATAGGTATTTTGAGGTCGATATTATTATAAAAGAGGTTAAAGGGGTATAGCATAGAATATTTATCTTATGAAATATTTGGTTTTTGTTTTATTAGCTTTTTTCGTCTTGTTTTTTTCTTTAATATCGAAAAGTAATTCTATTAATATTTTGTATGATCAGCCTAAATTTTCTTTCATCAACTCCAAAGATTTTTATGAAACTTATTATAATGATAGGAATACTGTTATTGTTGATTTAAGGGATTATCATAAATATAGGAAAAATCATGTTGATAAAGCAATTAGTTTTGATGTTAATAATTTATTTGAAACTTACTTAGGGGTTCCTCGGAAGATTAAAAGAGTTGAGGGTTTAATTTATACTTTTCAGGATGCAGGCATAGGAACTTTTAACAATGTTGTTGTTTATTCTGATAAAGTTGAGGATTCTATGGTATTTGCTTCTTTACTTTTTATTTTTAAACCAAGAGGTATTTTTATAATAAAGGATGGTTATGAAGGTTGGGTAAAAAATGGGTTGCCTGTTTCTAAGAAAATTAGTTATGTAGAAAGAGGATATTTTTCTCCAAAAATTTCCAAGACTTTATACGATAGTGTAGTATGGGATCTTAATAAGGTTTTGGAAAAAATGAATAACTACTTATTTGTTGGTGTCTCTACAGAAAAAATAAGCTTAATCCCTAAGAGTATTTTAATCAAACCTAAGTTTGATTTTGATAGGTATGTTGTGGGAAGTTACTATAATTCGTTGGATATCAGTAGGGAGAAAAATATTATTCTTTATGGTGTTGATAATTACGAAGTTTTACAAGCTTACTTTGTCTTGAAGATTTATTTGAATTATCCTAATGTGGTTGTATTTAATGGTGGTTTGAACGAATGGGTGCTAAATAATTTACCTGTTAATCAATGATTTATAAAATTTAACAGAGATTAGTAAGAAATTTTCTGGTGGGAGATGAAGGGCTTACCTATATAATCGTAAGTAAGGATTTGAGGAAGATCATATCTATTAGTTTCTGTATTTGTTTGCTTTACTAGTGGTAGATTGAGAAACTTTATAGGTGCTATTGTGGTAAAAAGTCCCAGAAACAAGAAATTTTGAAATATAAAGATTGTAGGTTATATAAAAAAAGAGGTTTGTTGGATGAAGAAGTTACCTATTGGAATAAGTAGTTTTGTGGGGTAGGGGTCCCCTTTTGCAGAGATAAGGACAGGAGGATATTACTATGTAGAAAATTGGGGGACCCCTACCCCAAAGACATATTTTGTAAAAAAATTAGTATATGAAGAAGAATATTATTTTTTATCTCGTCCTTGACGTTTATTAGGTGTTCCGCAGGGAAAAGCTGGTTTGTTGATACCTTGCGATGTGCATTTGTGGGGTCAGGGGACCCCTTAACAGGAAAAAAAATTATTTAAAGGATTGTATTTAGAAAACAATTGGAATTGGGAAGAGAAGTATCCGGTAGTAAGAGTATCATTTGACACAACATTTTCAAAAAGAGAAGAATTAGAAGAATTTATTGTATCAATTCAGGAAAAATATGCAAAAGAGTTCGAAGTAAAGTTAAATTCTAAGCATGTTGGCTTAAGGAACATTAATTTAATAGAAGGGATATACCAGAAAACAGGAAGAAAAGTAGTGTTATTAATAGATGAATATGATAAACCTATATTGGACAATATAGAGAAAAGAGAGATAGCAGGGGTGGGGGCCCCTTCCCCTGAGGAGATAAGGGAAGTATTGAAGGGTTTTTACCAAACGATAAAAGGTTTAGATCAGTATTTACGTTTTGTATTTATAACAGGAATAAGTAAATTTGCCAAGGTGTCGTTGTTTTCAGGATTAAATCAGTTAAATGATATAAGTTTGAATAGGGAATAAGGGGATATATGTGGATATACAGAGGAAGAATTGTTGAAAGTATTTGGAGGTTTGATAAAGGGAGATAAGGAGTTAGAGGAGATAAGAGAATGGTATGATGGATATTGGTGGTTAGGAAGTAAGATATATAATCCTTTTGATGTGTTGTTATATTTACAAAACAGGGAAAGTGAAAGTTATTGGTTTGAAACAGGTAATCCAGGGGAGGGGGGCCCCTACCCCAGAGTTTTTAGTAAAGCTAATAAGGGAAAATAATTACTATATACCATTGGTGGAGGAGATTGTGTTAAGAAAGGAGATGTTAGATTGGTTTGATGTGGAAGACATAATGATAGAGGTTTTAATGTATCAGACGGGATATTTAACAATAAAAAAAGTAGAGCAAAAAGGAGATATAAAAGAGGTAGTGTTGAGTTATCCAAATAAAGAGGTAAGAACAGCATTAAATTTGTATATAAGCAGAAAGATAGAAAAGGGATCATATAGGTGGATAAAAGAAATAAGAGAAGTATTTGAAAGAGGAGAAATAGAGAAAATAGAGGAATTGATGAACAAAGTGCTGTTGTCTATACCATATGTATGGTATAAGGATACAAGTAGATATGAGAGTTTTTATTGTGCATTGTTTTATGTATTGTTAGTGTCAAGCGGATTAGAAGTAATAGCAGAAGATGTGACAAGTATAGGGAGAATAGATTTAACGGTGATAAATAGGGGGAAAGTGTATATAATAGAGTTAAAGGTAGATAAGGAAGGAGCAATAGAACAAATAAAAGAGAAGAGATATTATGAGAAGTATTTGGATAGAGAAGAAATATATTTGGTAGGAATAGTAATGGATAGTAAAGAAAGGAAAGTGAAAAAAATAGACATAGAAAGATATAAGTAGAGGTTTATGTATGCCAAATAGAATTTGAACCAGAAATTTTGAGATATATGCAGGAAAAAATAAAAAAAAAGTAGAAAATAAAAAAGTAAGAGAAAAAGGGGATGGTAAAAATGAGAAAAAATATATTGATTTTATTATTAGTAATAGTAGTAGTGATGATATTAATGATATTAGGTAGTGGTGGAAGTGTTAATGGTGAGAGTGGTGGTGGGAGTGTTGTAGGAAAAGTATCAAACACATTTGGAAGTTCATTGGGAAGAGATATAGATGGAGATGGTGATAACGACAGTGGTGTTATTCTAAGCAACATTGCTGGTGATGGGAATGATTATGGTAATTCAATAGCAATAGATGGAAGTGGAAGAATTTATGTTACGGGAAGTAGTCGGAATGTTAATGGTAATGATGATGCATATGTAATAAGGTTAAATAAAGATGGGAGTATAGATAGTAGTTTTGGAAGTGGAGGTAAAGTTATTCTAAAAGACATTGCGGGTGTTGGTGATGATTATGGTAATTCAATAGCGATAGATGGAAGTGGAAAAATTTATGTTACTGGACAGAGTGGTAAGGTTTATAACTATAATGCATATGTAATAAGGTTAAATGTAGATGGGAGTATAGATAGTGGTTTTGGAATTAGAGGTAAAATTATTCTAAGCAACATTGTTGGTGGTGGGAATGATTATGGTAATTCAATAGCAATAGATGGAAGTGGAAGAATTTATGTTACGGGAAGTAGTCGGAATGTTAATGGTAATGATGATGCATATGTAATAAGGTTAAATAAAGATGGTAGTATGGATAGTGGTTTTGGAAGTAATTTGGGAAGAGATATAAATGGAGATGGGAATACTAATGATACTGGTGTTATTCTAAACAACATTGCTA
>JAUQQQ010000011.1:31757-53846 GCA_030549815.1 bacterium
GATGCATATGTAATAAGGTTAAATAAAGATGGTAGTATGGATAGTGGTTTTGGAAGTAATTTGGGAAGAGATATAAATGGAGATGGGAATACTAATGATACTGGTGTTATTCTAAACAACATTGCTAGTGGTGGGAATGATATTGGTAAATCAATAGCGATAGACGGAAGTGGAAAAGTTTATGTTACCGGATGGAGTTCTAATGGTACTAATTATGATGCTTTTGTAATAAAAATAGAATAGAGAAAGAAGGAGAAAAGGGAGGAAAGAAGGGGGAGAAATTTTTCTCCCTTTTTTATTTTACAAAGAAATTCATTGCAAAGAAATAGGAAGAGTAATTGTTAAAAAGAAAGGTATTTTAACAGTAATTTTCTAATAGTTGTGGGATTAAGTTCATACTCCAATCTACGAATTATCTATTGTTGAAGCAGGAATCTCCGATAGCTTCGAATAGTTTACTCAATGAAATTGATTTATGTAATTAGTTTTTTTATTGATTCTTTTATTTTTTGAGTTCCAAATTTTGTTTGTGCTAAATCTAATGCGTTTTTACCTAATTCTCGAGCTAATTTTCTATTTTCGTATAGTTCATCCATAATTTCTGCTATTTTTTTTGGGTTATTTTCTATGATAAATCCGTTTATTTTGTTTTCTACTAATTCTGTGGGACCTCCTGAATCTATTGTTGTTATAACAGGTTTGGATGAGAAAAAACTTTCTAAAACCACATACCCAAACGCTTCATTAATTGGAGTAAATATTACTGCTAAGCACTTTGAATAAAGGTCATATTTTTCATCCGTCAAGAACTTATCGATTATCTTCAAGTTATTCTTTATTTTCTTGTTTTTTATTAAGGGGTTGATGTATTTCTTGAAGTATTTTTGATCTATCTGTCCTGCTAATATTAGTTTTACGGGGTTTTTTGTATATAGCAATGCTTCGATTATTAAGTGTTGTCTTTTTGTGTAAGTTATTAATGATGGTAGGAAAAAGAAATCTGAATATTCAGAATTATAGTATTTGTCTATATCATTTAGGAAAGGGTAAATGGTTTCCGCCTTTATATTGTTAAATTTTTCTAATTTTGATGCTACGAAGTTAGATACGGAAAATATTTTTTTTGATTCGTTAAGTAGATAAGTATCTTGTTCTATAAATTTTGATTTAATTATTTCGAAGTTTGGGTAGTTAAGGTAGGGGTTTAGTTTTGTGTTGGAAAATTCGTAAAAAAAGGAAATATGGTGCATAAACCATACTATTTTATGGTTATGTTTTATTGCATAACTCATTGGCCTACTTGTTATTAAAATATCCGCTTTTATGTTTAGTTTTCTTATGCTCTCTACTTGTTCATCTAATTTTTCGATATTTGTTGAGAATGGTATGAAGAATAGTTCGGTTGGGATGTTGAAATGGTTTATTAGATAATTTTGAAGATTTTCAAATTGTTTTTTTGCTCCTCCTTTGACAAATGGTTCTATTGTTGAAAAAATTGCTACCTTCATAATTAATCAATTGTTTTTTTTTACTTAAAAACCTTCCTTTTAAAACTTTGCAATATTTATACAAAGGTATATTTTTGTAGAATAGAGAATATTGATAGTAAAGGGAAAACATATGATAAAAAAATTTGGTATTTTGATTTTATTTTTAGTTTTTTTGTTTTCATTTTCTTTCTCGGATGATAATACTGAAATAATTTCTGCGGATTTTGAAAAAGCTTGGAATAGATTTATGAATTCTAATGTTTTTGTGATGAAATACAATTCTTATTTGAATATGGTTAGTTTAATATTTCCTGTTGGTTTATCGGATGAGAAACCGAATAAAGTGGGTATTAGATATGCTTTTTTTTATTCACTTTCAAAGAAAATTGATAAGGAATTGGAGAATAATAAAATTTTTGGTAATGTATCGTTTGTTGTTGAAGATGATTACGTGAATGTTAAAATTCTATTCCCTTCTATGTATAAAGTTGTTGATGTTTTGAAGGTAATAGGGTATGTTTTGAATGATACTGATGGTGTTATTTCGGATATCGATAAAGATATGCTTTTCTATTGTTACCAAGATGTTCAGAATTTTTATTCTAATTCATTTAATTCAATATTATTTTATTTTAGGCAGAATATTTTTGCTTCACATCCTTATTCATTTTTGGCTTATGGTAATCAGAAAAATGTTTTGTATCTTACTAAATCAGATTTTTACGAATTTTTTAAGCAGGATAAAATGAAACCTTATTTTTTTATTCTTATTAATGATGGAAATGTTGAATATATTTACGATTATATACTTAATCACTATTCTTTGCCTAAAACTGAAGACCAGAAAAAAATTTTGTCATTGGATTATTGGGATTTTGACCAGTATTATTATCGTAAGGTAGATATTCAGAAGAATAGGACATTTTCCTTTAATATTTCTTCTGATTCTTCTTATTTTTTGTACCTATTTACTGCACCGGAGTTTAATAAAAACTTCGATGAATATATTTCAATGCTTATAATTGATAATTTATTATCCAATCCTTTGGATGGTGTTTTATGGAGGGAATTAAGAGAAAAAAAAGGGCTTGTTTATTCCATTTATTCTGAATATCCGTTATTAAAATATACGAGTTTTTATGTTATTTTTACTTCTTGCTATTATAAAAATCAAGGGGAAGTCAGGAAAATAATGAGTAGGATAATCGATAATCCCGATTTGAGTGACGATAGCATAATATATGCCAAACAAAGATTAATTAGTAAGATAAAATTCAGTTTTATGTCTATTGATTCTTTTAGTTCTTCAATGATTTATCCATTGATTTATAAGGATAAAAGGATTTCTCCATTTTATCTACAATATTACATAATGAGGGCAGAATTAGATAGTGTAAGAAAGGTTTATAAAAAATATTTTGGTAATTACTACTTATTTATTTTTGAAGGGGGATAAAGTAATTGGTGCAGTGTAATTCCGCCTGAAGTGCGGAATACAAATATTAAAAGGGGGAAAACTATGATAAAAAGCAAATTCGACTTTATAACAGAAGAATTAGAAAATCTTAAAAAAGAATCAAGATATAACTACATAAGGGTTATAGAAAGTCCACAGGATTCTTGGTTAGTTATAGAGGGAAGAAAAAAATTAAACCTCTGTTCAAATAATTATCTTGGTTTAGCTAATCATCCAGAGATTATTCAGTTTTGTATAGAAGGAATAAAGAAATACGGTATAGGTCCTGGAGCTGTTAGGAGCATTGCGGGAACTAATGTTTTGCATATAGAATTAGAAAAGAAATTATCTGAGTTTAAACATACTGAGGATACGATTCTTTTGCAGTCTGGTTTTAATGCTAATTTGGCTGTTATTCCAACTTTGCTTGATAGTCCTGATGATGCCGTTATTTCTGATGAATTAAATCATGCCTCTATTATCGATGCAATAAGACTTTCAAAAGCCAAAAGGTTTATTTATAAGCATTTGGATATGAATGATTTGGAGGAAAAATTGAAGGAAGCAAGTGGATGTAGGAGAAAGGTTGTTGTTACTGACGGTGTTTTCTCAATGGATGGTGATATTGCTCCTTTACCAAAGATTGTAGAATTATGTCAAAAGTATGAAGCGATTTTGGTTGTTGATGATGCTCATGGAGAAGGAGTTTTGGGAAATAAGGGTAGGGGTATAGTTGATCATTTTAATCTACATGGGAAAGTTGATATAGAGGTAGGGACATTGTCAAAAGCGTTTGGAGTTGTTGGTGGTTTTGTCAGCTCTAATTCTATGGTTATAGAATTTTTAAAGCAAAAGGCAAGGCCATTTCTTTTTTCCTCTGCTCTAACTATTCCCGATACTTTAGCCGCTATTAAAGCAATAGACATTATCCTTAATTCTGATGTTGTTGAAAGGTTATGGGAAAATACAAGGTATTTCAAAACTGAGATGATGAAATTGGGTTTTGATTTGGGCAGTAGTCAAACTCCAATAACACCTGTTATGTTGTATGAGGAATCTTTAACCCAGGAATTTGCAAAGATGTTATTTGAGGAGGATATCTTTGCAATGCCCATATTTTATCCTACAGTTCCAAAGAATAAAGCAAGGATTAGAGTGATGATTTCTGCAATGCATACCAAAAATGACCTTGATTTCGCTCTCGAAAAATTCCAAAAAATAGGTAAAAAACTGGGAATTATTTAATAATAAGGTAATTAATGATGCACAAGAATACATCAACAAAAATAAACATCGATAAAAATCTTTTTTACAAAATAAAATCAGGATATCTCTGGATTTTTAATAATGAAGTAAAAGTGCAGAGTATTGAGGATGGACAAATCATTGATTTTTACTATGATAGAAAATTTGTTGCAAAAGCTTATTACAATTCAAAATCCAAAATAGCTTTTAGAGTTATTAATTTTGAAGATAAAGAGATAGATTCAGAATTTTGGTTTTATAGGTTCAAAAATCTTTATGAATGGAAATCTTCTGTTTATGGAGATAATTTCAGATTAGTTTATTCTGAAGGTGATTTTTTACCGGGGTTAATTATTGACTTATTTACAACTGTCGATGGGAAGAAAATTGCCGTTGTTATGTTATTAACGTTAGGCATAGAAAGACAAAAAGAAAACATATTTAAAGCTCTTAAAAAATTAGGAGTAGATTGTATTATTGAAAGAAGTGATAGTAACCTTAGGAAGCTTGAGGGGTTGGAATTAAGAAGAGGTATAGAATTTGGAAAAATAGAGATACCATTTAAAGTAAAGATAGATGATATTTATTTTCTTATTGATCCTCTTAATGGTCAGAAAACAGGTTATTATTTTGATCAAACTGAAAATAGAAGGTTTTTGAAGAGTATATCTCAAGGTGCTACTGTGCTTGATGTTTTTAGCTATATAGGAGCTTTTTCTTTGTATGCTTTGAAAGGAGGAGCAAAGTTTGTAGAGTTAGTAGATGAATCAGCTTTCGTATCTTCAGTTATCCCTAAAATAATGGAGTTAAACAATTTTCAAACTAAATATATTTTTCATAATGATAATGCTTTTACAAAGATGAGAGAGTTTGTTTCTCTGGGAAAAAGTTTTTCAATAGTTATTTTAGATCCTCCATCTTTTACAAAAACTAAGGAAAAAAAACAGAATGCTTTAAAAGCTTATTTTGATATAAATAATATTGCTTTGAGGTTGGTTCAAAATGGTGGTTATTTGGTTTCTTCATCATGTTCTCAGAAGGTAAGAGAGGAAGAGTTATTGGATGTTATTAGGTCAGCATTTTTTAAGCAAGGTGTTATCGGTAGTCTTGTATATATTGGTAAGCAATCATTGGATCATCCAATAAACTTAGCAATGGAAGAAACTAACTATCTTAAATTTTTTGTCTTCAGAATATACCATAGGTGACCTCCTCTCCTCGTTTTAACGAGGAGCTTCCTGCTTCCACGAGGCTTCCCTCTCCACAGGCGTGAGTTCGGACTGGTCCAGCCCTACCACCCTTAAGGCGAGTGACACCATACGTATATTATATTCCTTTTTTTATATTATATTCCTTTCTTGAAAAATTTCAAGCCATTCATCTCTCCTTTACCCGAAGAGAGGCTTCCCCTACCCGAAGGGAGGCTTCGCCAAGGGGAGGCTTTGCCTGCCTGCAGGCAGGCTTCGCCTAAAAAGGAGAGCCTTCTGGCTTGGGTTTCGTAAAGTTTTGTTACTTTTGGGAGAGTGATAATATGACTAAACTAAGGCAGAAGATAATTGAAAAAGCAATGGATATTTTAGAAAATTCACCAAATGGGATTAGATATTCCGATTTAATAAGAAGTATTAGTAAGGCGTTACCAGATGTAAATGAAAACACTATTCACGGAACTATTTGGAATTTTAAACAAAAAATAGATAAAGGAAAAATTAAAGATGTAGTTATACCAGAAAAAGGACTTTATATTTTGCGGAAATATTTGAAAGAGAATGAAATTGAAGAAATAGATAAGAAAGAGCAAATCAAGGAGGAAGAGTTTTATAAATCATTTGTTGAATATTTGGTTAATGATTTGGAGGAATGCACTAAGGCAATTCCGTTAGGAGGAAATAGATTTTAAGACCGATGGGGTACTCCAGATGTTATTGGGAATTATAGAATATTGGGGATAGGGCATATACAACCACCGATTGAAGTAATCAGCACAAAAATAGAAACTGATACTAATCAAATCATCACCGCATTTGGACAAGCATGCTCGTATAAACTCTTTAGCCATAAAGTTTATTTGGTTATCTCTAAGGATTCTCGTGGTTTGGGTATAAAAGATATAAAAAAACTCGAATCTCTATGCTTAAAATTTGGTATAGGGCTGATTTTATTTGATAGAAATAATAAAGAAAAAACAAAGTTTCAAGTTTTAACCCGTGCTGCTAAATCCGAACCAGATTACTTTTATCTACAAAAATATCTGAGGTTGATTGAGGATATAGTAAGCGAATTATTTTGATTACAAATTCAATTTCTCATTAATAGCTTCAAAAAAACAATAAAACAATACCATTATAATTTTACAAAAAGATATGATTTCAGGGAAAATCTAATGATCTAAAAAGTTCGCAAAATATTCGTCGATCTAATTTTTTGTTTGTTTAATGTTTTTGTTTTCTTTTTGGAAGAGTAATGCTCCCATATATTCTTTTACGGTGTTAATCTTAATTGAGGGATAATTAGTTTTGAAATCTCTTGTTAGTCTGTTATCTTTAAGTGGTGGGTAGTTTTCAAACATAAAGTGTAGGAAATTGTTTAGCTGCGGTTCATTGGAGAAAGACATAATAAAAGGCATTATAATATTGAAAAACATTTCTTCTTTTCTCTGAATTCCTATACCTTTGAAATCCATAATTTTTTTGAGAATGGAAGTGGGTTTTGTGTTTCCAATCTGTTGATTTATTTTTTTCTGAAAGTAATTAACGAGTCCGATGCTTACTGTTTCTGAAAGAAGATGAGAGATTCCTTTTATTCTTTTGTCTGGGAAATTTGCAGGTCTTGTCCCTTTGTATTTCCAGATTGTTTTTGACATTCTCAAGGAGAAATCAAAGGAAGATGGTATATCGGTTTTATCCTCTGTCAATCCTGCTCTATATAGGAGTGCTTTTTCAATGATTTTTCTTGTTCCAAGTTTTTTTATTTCGGAGTATGGGGTGAGCAATGCGAGTTCAAGGAAGTTAAGCTTGTTGTTAGGGTATCCTAAGGAAAGCATAATTTCGCGATAAAGTGCCTCATCAGGATCAGCTATTTTCAAAAGGTTATGCATTCTCTGAATTTTAAGTTCAAGCCATTTTTTACCGTAATATTTTAAATCAGGGATAGTTTCTTTGGTCATTTTGAGTTAATTGCCAAATAATCGCCAAAATCGCCAAGTAATTGCTACCATTGCTTTTTAAAAACATATAGCTTAAACTAAATTTTTTCTACGATTTTAATAAGTTTAACATTTGGAGATTGCAAGTTCAGTATAAGGGAATTGTTCCCATATTTTACCATCAAGGATTCGTCCTGTCTTTTTTTTATTTTTTCCACCCCATTGTTTGAAGAAGAAGGGAATTTTTTTTTCTATACAGATATCTCTTATTTTTCTTACCCACTCTGCTTCTAAGGGTCTTGCACCAGGACCACTTTCGCCTCCAACTATAACCCAGTTAATCCCTGACAAATCGGGGCATACAGGGCCAAGCAAAGGTTCAAAAGATATAAACTTAATCCTTGCTTTTGATTGTTTTAGATATTCTATTCGCCATATATAATCTTGATTTTCAACTGATACCCCCATCCATATATTATCTGACCATCTTAAAAGATCATCTTTATCATATTTCAGAAGTATATGTGGCCTTTTGGTTAGAATCTGAAATATATGTTGCTTATTTTCGTTCATTACTTTGAAAACTTGCTGAATAAACTCAATAGGAACATTTTCGTGAAACAAATCACTCATAGAATTAACAAATATCAAGGATGGTTTTTTTATGAAATAAGGTTTAGATAATTCTTGTGGATGCAGAGTAATTTTAAAACCATTTCTGTATTTATATAATCCCATTACTTTAAGACGCAAAGCAAACTTTTCTGCATAACAATTTTTACAACCTGGAGAAATTTTTGTGCAACCTGTTATTGGATTCCATGTGTATTTTGTCCATTCAATTTTGCTTGTCATTTTTTCCTCCTCTCAATTTTTTTTACCAATAATATAATTTGCTATTTTTAATGCTGTTTCATTATTTGAAGCGAAAATGAAATGATATATAACAGAATTTTTTGAATTTTTTAATTCTAAAGGTTTTTCAGAAACATATTTCCATATAGTTTTTAATCTTTCAACATAGAGTTGAGCAATTTTATTTATTGCGTCTGGATCTTTTGTCTTCTTATCTTTTTGTTTTCTAAATAAATTGCTGTTTGTTTCTTCCTTATAAAAATAATTCTCAATTTCTTCTTTTGTTATTCCGAAGAATGTTTCAATTTTTGCAGATTTTTTTAACTTTCCATTTTTATCAAGTAATCGGTTTACAGCCACACCTGTTGGTACCAAGATCCACATATCTATTCTAATTCTAATATCTTTCAGATATTCAATAGATTTCCAATTTATTTCCATACCGAATGGGTCCAACATTACAAGAGCAACACTACTCTTATTCTTCTTCATTTCTTGGGAAAAATCCTTTAACACCTCATTAACATCTCCATGAATGAATTTGCAATTTTCAAATTTTTCAGGAAATTTTTCTTTGACATATTTTTCAAGCTGTTTTATATTTTTTTTAACTACATCTACAAAATAATGAATATCAAATCCAGGTTTTAATTTCAGAACTCTTTCAGGAGAACCTTCATAAACTTTTGCTTCTTCTGGAGTTGAAGTAAAATTTGGGAACAAAAGTTGAACATACTTTATTTCTTCCTCACTTTTATCATATTTTCCTCTACCGGCAAATCCATCGAAGTAGATTATCTGTGATGGCCAGCTCTTATATTTCTCTCTCTGACGATGCATTATTTTAAGATAAGCTCTTACATATTTTTCAAAGGCTTCAAGCTTTTCCTCTGTCCATTTTCCTCCCCAATCTTTTTTTATCATATTCACACACTCCTTGCTTTTTCTAATCTGTTTTTGACTAATTCAGCGACTGCCCAATATACTTCTTTTCTCTCTTCCTCAGTTAAACCAAGTGCATCAAACACAATATCATCAAGCGCTTTCCTGTCAGGCAATGGATTTGGCTCCTGCAAACGAATGGGCTTTGAGGGATCAAAACCAAGCTCAATGAAAATTGATTGGGGTGCATAATCACTAAAAAGTGAAATTTTATTCATTATATTCCTTATTTCTTCTTCTGTTAAATTTTCTGGATTAATTACAATCAATGGTTTCATTTCTGGAGCATAAGTCTGTAAAGCACCTTATCCTAATCCTGTTCTTCCATATATTTCCACCATTAAAAAATTTATAGATGTATTTAAAATAAAGGCCAATACAGAAGCATGTTTTTTAAGAATTAAATAATAATATACATGGTCTGTTAATATATGATCTTTATTCCAAGGAAAGAGGTATCTTTCATTAAAAAATTGATTAAATAAAATATCAGCATTAGGTAATTTGGGTAGAATATACCATTTTTCTCTTCCTCTGCATGTTGGTCTTTTTTGAAATTCTTGTTTTTCTCCCCATTCAATATATTTTAATGCATTTGTTTCTCTTAGTTTTGATTTTTCTTCGTGGCACATAAAAACGAGATGGTTTAAGTCTTCAAGCCGAACTATGATAGTTTTCAATTCTCTTGGGCTTTTTATCACTGGTTTTAAGAATTTTGCTTCAATCTCACCTTCCCATCCTGCACCATTTCTTACAGGAATTAAAGCATAAGGGTCTTTTTCAGAAATTTCAACAACCTCTTTAACAGTCATCCCTATTGGTTTTAAATAAAAGAATTCATTCGCTCCTGTTGTAAATCCTCTTCTTACTTCAGCAATGTCTCCTAATCTTACGAGTTTATCTTTCCCTTTTTCTAAAATTTTAAAATATATTTCGGGGGCACGGAGATACTTCCCACCCCACTTGTTGCCTATGTATTTTTTGAATTCCAAATTTTTATAAAGCTCTTTTTCCTCATCATCAACTTCAACCCCTTCAAGTAAGAGTTCATCTTTGGTTTTTGGAAAAATTCTGAAATCTTCATCGTCAAAAATTGGTTTGTTCGCTTTCGCTATTCTTTTTAAAACATCTGGTTTCATCACATCTTCAAACGTTTTTTTGAAAGCTACAAATTTAATTGTGAAGTTTTCAGGTTTATTTTCAGGTCTTTTTATTAAAACTATTACTGTATTTACATCTGCTTGTTTGAATGAGCGCTTTTTGAGGTTATCAATAATCATAATTGGTTCCATATTTTTGAGCAAAAACTCCTGAAGCCCAGCACCATATCCCACATCAAGCCAAGAATTTGAATTTATAAAACAAAAAATTCCACCAGGACGAAGCAAAGATAAAGATTGATAGTAAAAATAAACATAAAGATCACTTCTTTTATCTATTACATTTATTCCCCATAAGTTTTTAACTTTTTGAAGAAGTTTTTCTTTGTATTCTTTTTTGATTTCTCTCCATTTATCATCATCGTAATCGTTTTTATTAAGAAGAGGAGGAGCTATCATCTCCTGTCTTACATAGGGCGGGTTCCCTATAACTATGTCAAAACCACCTTTTAATGAAAAAACCTCAATAAAGTCAATCTCCCACAAAAAGAAATCTTTTGCTTTGTTTTTTTCAATCGCTAAAAGAGTGTTTTCATATCTTTTAATATCGTTCTCTAAATTTTTTTTCTCGTTTAGTAGTTTTTCTATTTTACTTTCTGTTTTTTGATCCTTTTTGTCCCAAAGATATCCTTGTCCTTCGATCATTTTTATATCTTGTTCTATTTGCTCTATTTCTTTTTTCTTCTTTTCTATTTTGTCAAAAATTATCTCTTTGAATATTTCTTTTTCGAATTGTTCAATTTCTTTTAATTCTTTTAAGTCTGCGCTTCGTGTTCCCGAGAAAAACTTAAATTTTCGATCTATAAGTTCGTTTATCTTTTCTCTGATATTTTTAGGGAGGATTAACATTTCATTTCTCAAATCAATGGGAACATCTGCAATTTCTTGGATAAGTGAGTCACCTTGACGGATTTTGAAAGAAAGGTTTGGTAATAAGGGGTTTTTATAAATGTTCATTTCTTTTTCATCTGTTTCAATTATAAGAGAAAGCCATAGCCTTAGTTCTCCAACCATAACGGCCCAATCTTTAACATCAACCCCATACAGACTATTGAGAATTATTTTTTCTTTTAAAGCAAAAAGGTTTTCTTCTTTGTTTTCAAGTTTTCTTGATATTTCTAAATGAAGTTGAACCAAAACATTCATCATTCCCACGAGGAAGGAAGCAGAGCCTACTGCAGGGTCAAGAATTTTTACATCATCTAGAAATTTCTTTATGCTTTTTAATTCATTTTCCTCAAAAACATTAACGCCTTCCTGAGGATTAAATACGAAATCAATGAGTTTTTCTTCTGCTAAATTTGTTTTTGATTTCAAATAATTTACAAGAGATAAGCGACACATAAGATCGATTTCAATTCTTGGAGTATAGAATACTCCTGCTTCCCCACGTTCTTCCTCATTTATAAGAGATTCATAAACTTTTCCAATCATTTCAGGGTCAACTGCAACTTCGACATCAAGCTGAGTAGATTCATCAATAGTAAAGTTGTAAATTTCCAGAAAACCTTTCCTTAAATCTTTATTGTCTGGTTCAAAGAGCCATTCAAAAACTTCATCCGGCACATCAAAACCAATTTCATCAAGCTCTGTCTTAGAAAATAAACCACCGTTTAAGAAAGGCATTATGCGAAATGATTCTTGTATATCATCTGGTAATTCTTTGCTTATAAAATTCGATTTCTTATTAAAAGCTCCAAAGAAAAGAGAAGAAAGCCAATCTGAATAGAATTTATTGATCTTTTGTGTTCTTTCCTTCCATTCTTTATATTTCAGCCACAGGTTTTTCATATAATTTTTATCTTGCTGATAATCTTTCCATTTAAGCCAACCCTTTCTTTGCAGGAAATAAAGAAACATAATCCTTGATAGTAAAAGTTGAGCAAATGAATGTTTTTTATCATATGGTTTTGTTTTATCAAGGGATGGGATAATGATATTATAAACGGCATGTTTATATGCAGAAAAGAATTCATTTGTTACAACTTCTACATCAAACGCTTTTTCTAAATCTTCAAGGGTGGGTTTTTGTCTATCGTTTTCAAGTATATGAATAAATCTTGATTGAGCGGTATGACTTTTTTCGTTTTTACCAACAAGAAAGGATCATCTCTTTGCTGGAGTGAATTCTTCTTTAACTTTCAATTTTCCAGAAGGGGTTTTTTCAAAACGATAATCTATTTTGACTAAGGAAAATCGCCAATCTTCATTATCTGGGGACACGAAAGCGACGATAGCAGCATCCTTTGGTTCTCCACTTATACTTTCCTTCAAATACCATGCAATTAAATTTCTTTGAGTTGTTCTTGCTTGCTCAAGTGACGATCCTTTTTTGAGATTGACAATTAAAAGATCAATCTCTTTATCTTCGTAAGTATATTTACCAATCCTTTCTAATGAACTTACGTAGTTTTCAAATGCAGCAGGTATATAATTGCCTTGATATACAAATGATTTATCTTCATAGGATTTTAGGAGATTTTTGAGAAAAATTATGAACCTGTTCTTATCAAAAGGATTTTCAAATGTTTCAATTATAAGTTTCTTTGCCTGTTCTCTGTTCATTTTATTTCCCCCGTAATTTTTTCAATTTAGCTTAAATAGAGTGATAGTATAACTTCTCCTTTTCCTGTTGTTTGTGTGTAGTTTTCTGAATAGTGGCTTTCAAGAAATGAGGGAGAAATCTCTTGTTGTAAAATGCCGATTACCTTTGATGGGTTTTGCATTTCAGTATTTAATTCTTTAATTTTCTTTAAAATTTTTTGGACGGTTTTTTTGGGTAAAGCTCCTTCCTTAAGCTTTGTTATAACTTTTTTTAGATAGTTTTGCAGGTCTTCTGTTAATTGCTTGCTGTTTTGTTGTGTTGCTTTTAAAATTTTTAAAAGCTCTGTTGTATTATCTGAACCCCTATGATTATAAACAATTTCTTCATTAGTTGCATCAGAAAAAGCAATTTTATTCTTATCAAGTAGTTCGTAATAATCTTCAAAGGGTAATTTAGCTCTTTTTGTATCTTGGGAACTTTCGAGGATTTTTACTGCAGTTAAAAAGTCAAGCTCAATCGTTTTATTCTTGTCTGATATAAAGAATTTCATCAATTTACCTTTCCTGAAAAATGTCAAAAGAGAATTTTGGATGGGAATATCTAAGTTAATATCTATTAAGTTAATATCTGTGCTATATTTTGCTGAGCGAGCTTTTTTAGGAAGCCGCTTTATCTTTTCAAAAAGTTCAGGATTTTTGTCACGTATATCTTCAATAATTCTCAGATATTTTAACTCACTTTCTTCTTCCTCATCTTCTGTAATAGTTTTTGTTGAAAGTAGTTTGTCAAATAATTCGTGAGAAGATACTGGTTCACCTTCGGTAAGTATAGCGGAGTCGTTTCCAAGCAAAGTTAAAAATGCCTCTACTTTAGAACGTGCGATCTTTGTAAGCTCAATTTCAGAATCTGCTTGTTTTGTCGGGAAAAAATTAAATGTATAAATTTTATCAAAGGGTGTATCAATTCTATTTACTCTACCTACTCTTTGCATAAGTCTTGTTGGATTCCATGGTATATCGTAGTTAATCACAATGTTTGATCTGTGAAGGTTTACACCTTCTGAGAGGACTTCAGTTGATACAAGTATCCTGTATTCATCTTTTTTGTTTCGGGCTTTTGCATCAAAATTTTCTATTATTTTGGTCCTTATATCTTCCGGAGAACTACCATGAAACAAAAGAGTAATCTCACCAAATTCTTTATTTATATTTTCTTTCAAATACTCAGCGGTCTCTTTTGATTCAGTAAAGATAATTATTTTTTTGTTTTTAAGTAAGGGATTGTTTTTTAAGTTATCGATTAATGTTTCGAGTTTTGGATCCCTTTTTACAGATTCCCACATAGTTTTTATTTGTTTTAAAATTTTAAGGTCATTTTCAAGATCATGTTTTAGATCTTTGCTAAATTCTTCGCTACTATATTTTTTGGCTTTACCTTCTTCGATAAGTTTTTGAATTGCTTCATCATCTCCTTGCTCTAAAAGCTCAAAAATTTTGTTTGGGTATCCTCTGATTATATACACACTTCCCTTTTCATATTCTTGAATAAATCTTTCGTAGGAATAAATGAATCTTTCGATGCTTTTTCTGAATGCATAAAAGCTACTTTCAAGACGTTTAACAAGAAGCACTTTCATAAATCTACCCATATTTCTTTGTGATTGTTCTTCAAGGTTAGTGATTCCTTTTTTTAGATAGAGTAATGGCATATAGCGAGTATACTTAAATTCTTTAGTTAGTAAGGTGATTGTATCCATGAAAATTTCATCTTCGATGTTATTTAGTTGGTAATAGAGAGGTTTTGGGTTTTCTACTTCTGGAGATTTGATATTATTTTTCTTTAAATCTTCGGCGAAATATTTTTCAATTTCAGTCCTTGTTCTCCTAACCATTAAGTATTTTAAAATTTTATTACGAATTTCTTTAGCATTATTCTTTGTTATTTCAAGGAATTTTTGGTAATCTTTATCTTGCTTGATAGTGTTTAGTTTTGTTTCAAGTTTTAAGAAGAAATCTTCGAGATTTCTGACACCTGGTATAGTGCTTTTTGTTGGATTTTGGAAAAGTTTAATCAGGGAAAGAATATCTTTGGGGGAGTTATTGTAAGGAGTTGCTGAAACTAAGATAACTCTTTTTCCACGGCAAATTTCAGCAATCTTTTCATAACTAATAGTTGTTTCTGTTCTAAAACGATGAGCTTCATCTATGATGATATTTTTAAACTCTCTTTGTTTTGTTTTTTCTCTTGCTTCATCGAGTTTTCCAATCGATACGAATTCAGCTGGGATATGGAAATCGTAAAAAATGTTGGGCCAGGAGCCAGGATTCTTTTCATCAAGAAGTGCAGGGGGAGCTATCACAAGAGTTCTACCATCAAGTTGAGCTGCAAGCATAGCGGCAATGTAAGTTTTCCCAAGCCCCACTACATCAGAAATAAAAACACCACCATATTCCTCTAATATTTTCTTTGCATTTAAAACTGCTTGCTTTTGATATTCAAAACTTTTGAAATCGGCAGGCAAGTATCTTGTGAAAATCTCATCTGTTTGTGATAATTCATCCTTAAAATACTCATATAAAAATTTAAGATAAAGTTCATAGGGGGTAATATTTTGATTGAGCCAAGTTTTTTCATTTAAAGTCTCTACAAAATTTTCGGATACATCGACTGATTCTTCCCATAATTCTTCAAATTTTTGTTTTGCAAATTCATAATCGGCACGGTTTTTTAACTCAACATTAAATTCGAGGTTATCAACGAGGCCTGATTGAGTAAAATTACTTGAGCCAGTAATAACTCTTCCTACATCCCGATCGCCTTCTTTGAATGTCATTATGTATAATTTTGCGTGAATATTTCCAAATGGATAAGCTCTTATTTGTAGTTTCCCGGCCCTTATCCATTCAATAAACTTTTTTACTCCCTCTTCAACACTTTGATTATCTTCTGATTCTTCCATTTCATTTTCTATTTCAGATTCAACTATTTGTTTTATTTCTGAATGAGAAGGGGGTGAATTTTCTGTGCTTTTTCTTATTAAATTGTAGGTTTCTTTATTTGTGCCAATTCCAATAAGAATTCTTATTTTTTCAGTTTTTTCAAGTGATTTATATATTGCATGAAACCCACTTATATAAAAATAAGCGACTAAGCAATCAAAAAATTTGCAATCTTTTATAAGTTGTTCAAATCTATCTTTTAGAGTTTGACCTGGTTCATTGGAAATAAAAGTTAAATCTAAAGGTGGCTTTACCATTTTCTACAGTAATTTGTTTTTTGTTATAATTCTCGAAAATGTTGATAATATCCTTTCTTTTATAAACTCTGGACAATTTTTGTGTAATTGATGTAAAAAATGTGCAATTTTTGTGCAATTAATGTGCAAAATGTGCAATTAATGTGCAATTTCATAGAGGGATTTTACTTATAAATTCTATAAATTTTCCTAATCATTACCTTTTCATTACTTTCATTACCCAATCATTACCTTTCTATTACTTTCATTACATAGTAGGTATTTTTACCTTTTCCTTCCTCTTTTAAAAAGCCTTTACTGATCAAATCTGAAAGTTCAAAAAAAGCAGTTTTATTTGAAACTAAATTTATCTCTCTATATTCCTTATTAGTAATTTTTCCTCTCTCTTTTACATACATAATAGCCTTAATTTGCCTTTCATTCAATCCCATTTTCTTTAGATTTTCTTCTGTGTAGATATTTATCAGCATAGAAAAACACGTTAGCAAGCAAGGGATTGCGAAGTTTTGAAGGGTGCTCATGTTTCAACATTTCAATTGTAATCTCTGGAGGTAAGGTCCCCGGGTTCATAATAACTAATTTATCATCATACACGCGGATTTGTATCTCAGAAGTGCTTAAATAGTCTCTATGAATTAAGGCGTTAATAATAGCTTCTCTAAGAGCTTCATAAGGATATTCAAGTATCTCCTTTCTATGAATCCCTTCGAAAATTGTCTTGCTTATAAGGTATTTTGTTCTTAATATATCCAGAGATTTTTCTAATTGCTCAAATAAATTCCCTTCGACTATATCAGTGGATATTATGTCTGTTAAAGATTTAAATCTGCCAATTTTTATTTTTGCTTGTATGTAAAATTTTTGTGGATTTTTAGAAAAAAGGAGTATGCCTGCCTTTGTGATTTTTCCTTCCTTTATTAAATTAAGCTTTTCTAAAATGGTATTCCAGTAAACCATCCCATGTTTGCCCTGTTTTTTGAAGGAGAAAAGTTATTAGCTCTTGTCCTTCCAGTGTTTGGGTGGTGCTACCAGAACGGATATAAAACTTTCCATTGTAAGAAATAGGAAAGCTTGAAGGATTAACTTTTATTTCAATAACTGGCTTGTCCTTCATTTTTATCAGATTTATTTCAGGCAAAATTCCAAGCTTATTTTTTATTTTATTCGGTAGAATTTTAAGCAACTTTTTGTGATCTTCCAGCCCTATTATATTGCCTTTATCGTTTATCCCTATAATTAGCTTTCCTCCTTTTGAATTTGCAAATGCTGAGATAGTAGCTAAATATTCATCCTGCCAGCTTTGTTTATATTCAATCTCTTGGTCTTCCATATTACTACCTTAGAATAATTGCTTTCTCAAATACTTCGCAATCTTCTGAAGTTTTTTATCTACTTGTTTTTTATTACTTTATTTAATAAAAAATGTTTTTTTTAGGTTTATAGGAGGAAAATATGAAAAATTGTCAAAAAGTAAATAAGAAAGTTTAATTAGGTAGTCAAAAGGAGGTGAAATTATGGGTTGGTGGTGGCTTTTAGCTTTAGCTATAATATTGGTAGGTTTATCATATCCTGATCAATTCTAAGACAGGAGGATAAAACATGAATTGTCCTAGGTGTAAAACTTTTGGTGAGTTGGTCGAGCTTAAAAATTCAGTTATTGCTAATATCGAAATAGATATATGTTCTGAATGTGGAGGAATATGGTTTGATAAACAAGAGTTAGGAAATGTGGTTAATATAGATAAAGCAGAGGCTGAAAAGGTAAGTAATATGCTTTCTAATACTCGAGAAATAGATAAGTCACAGGATACAGAATTGGAATGTCCTAACTGTAATTTGCCAATGTTTAAATACAGATATATGTATACTTCTAATATTTTTATAGATAGTTGTGACAAGTGCGAAGGTATATGGCTTGATAAGGAAGAATTATTAGGTATAATTAACTATTTAGAAGAAGCTTCTAAAGTGGACCCAGAAAAAGAAGCAGCTGTCCTTGCAAAAGTAAGGCAAATAAAAATGGAGTACCAACAAAGAGAAAAGGAATTTGTTGATAGTTTAGTTAAATTAGATGATACTGCTAAGAACCCTGTTTCTAAAGCTTTCGGTGAATTACTTCAATCCATATATTCTTTCCTATACAAAAGAGGAATGTAATCTAAGGTGTTGCTATGAGTAAAATGTTTCATCAGAAAGTTAAGGAAATAAATTTTACAATAAATAAAGAAAGTAAGATAATAGAAAATTTAGATAAAAATGAATCAATTGTTTTTCAAATAATAGGACAATTTATATATGAAACAGATAACATATTTTTAACAACTAACATTAGGAAAGTTTGGGATTATTTTTCAAAGCGAATAGGTGAAGTATTTTCTTTTGAAGATTTTTTGGTAATTTTAAAGAGATTTAATGAACAAGGATTATTAGATGTAAAATTTTTGGAACCACCTATTTACTCCTCTATCATTGTTTCTCCAAAGTTAATGTTTATTTATTACCAAAATTTCTTACAAGAATTTCATACAGTTTTAAAAGCGATACTATTTGAAATTGAAGAAAAGAATAATGATGATAGTTTTAAGATTGCTCAAAACATAAAAGTTAAGTTGGTTGTTGTTAATAATATCCTAGATTTTTTAAGAGAACAAAAAATAGTTGAATTAATGAGATATAGTGGAACTCCTTTGCCTGGAGGTAAAAGCTTTATTATACTTAAAATTGATGAAGATAAACTAAAAGAATTTAAGGAAAAATTTATTGCTGGTAGTAAAGCTGTTTAATTAAGCAAATTTAAATAAATGATTATTGATATTTGGGAAAAATAGGGAAGTTGGTTTGTTCGTTTAAATGTCGCAAAAAAAGTATGTCCTTGTGGTGTCTGAAATAACTCCTAAATGGGTAAAGTTGAACTTTGAAGATGGGGATTTTATAACCATAAGTAAAGATAAATTACCTGAAAAAATACATGTAGGTCAAGTCATTGAAATAACAATAAAAACCACAACTATCCTCACAATATTAAAAGAAATAGAAAATATTACCAAAAAAGAGAAGGGAATAGAGAGAGGAATTAGCAGATCTATGAATAAATGATTTTTTATGACGAAAAGTGTTTTTTATTTTGCTGATGGTAAAAATGCTGCTAAAATTAGGGAAGTAAGTAAAGGGTTTGGGATCACGACTGTCTGTGAGGATGCCAGATGTCCTAATAGGGGATTGTGCTGGCAAAATTTAAGTGCAACATTTTTACTATTGGGTCCTATATGCACAAGATCTTGTAGGTTTTGCTTTGTTAAAAAAGGTAATCCTTTGCCTGTTGATTATCAATCTATACCGAAGTTTGCTAAATCATTGGCCAAATTTGGTTTAAAGTATTACACTTTTACCATGGTTACAAGGGATGATTTACCCGATCATGGTGCTGATTATCTCTTCCAATTGTTTTATCATCTTAAAAACTTCAATCCGAATTGTTATATAGAGGTTCTTATTAGTGATTTGGGAGGGGATGTAAAAAATCTAAGAATTTTATTTCAAGACAACGATATTATTGACGTTTTAGCTCATAATATTGAAACTGTTAGAAGGATTACACCTATCATAAGAGATAAAAGATTTGGATATGAGAAAAGTTTGCAAGTTTTGTATAATGCTAAAATGATTAACCCGAAAGTTGTTACTAAAAGTTCTATTATTGTTGGGTTTGGGGAAAGAGAAGAAGAAATATACGAAGCAATGGATGATCTGTTAAACGTTGGATGTGATGCTTTAACTATAGGACAATATTTTAGACCTTCTTTGAAAAATATCGAAGTTTGTAAAATATATACTGATCAAGAGTTTGATAAATTAGAGAGGGTTGCATTGGAAAAAGGATTTTATTTTGTTAAGGCTGGTAGAAATGTAAGGACATCTTACAAAGCTTATGAGTTAATAAAATTGATAGAAGTGAGGAAGGGTGGTTGTTATGGTAAGAGTTGAATATGATCCAATGGGTAGTGTTGAAGTGCCTTCTGAAAAGTATTGGGGAGCTCAAACTCAAAGAGCTCTTTTAAATTTTAGAATTAGCTCAAAAAAATGGGATGATGAAATTATTAAATCAATCATTTTAATTAAAAAAGCGGCAGCGGAAGTTAATCATGAATTAGGACTTCTTGATCAACTCAAGTATGAACTAATTGTAAAAGCATGTGATACTTTATTAAACAATTGGGAAAAGTATAAAGATAACTTTCCTCTTGATGTTTTCCAAACTGGCTCGGGGACTTCTACTAACATGAATGTTAATGAAGTAATAGCTAATTTGGCTTCAGAATTGGCAGGTAAAGAAAGAGGATCGAAATTCATACATCCTAATGATGACGTTAATAAGGGCCAATCATCTAATGATGTAATACCAACATCTATTAGAATTGCTTCATATAAAATGGCGATAAGATTAATCAGAAAAATCAGAGAGTTGATAGATATTTTTAAAGTTAAAGAAAAGGAATTTGAGGGGATAATAAAAACTGGTAGGACTCACCTTATGGATGCTACGCCTATTCGCTTGTCTCAGGAATTCTCAGGCTATCGAAGACAGTTAGAATTAAGTGTTGAAAGGATAAGTGAAGTTTTTAAGAGGATAAGGGAGCTTCCCATTGGTGGGACTGCTGTGGGAACTGGGATAAATACTCATAAGGAGTTTGGAAGGAGAGTTGCTGAAAAAATCAATACCTATCTTGAGAACGAAATAGATTTTAGTGTTTATCCTCGGTTTATCGAAGCTATAAATCATTTTGAAGCTCAATCAACGATTGATGCTGTTATTGAGTTAGTAGGTAGTTTAAAAATTTATTGTTTAGCTTTAATGAAGATAACAAATGATATAAGATGGATGGGGAGTGGTCCTGTTGGAGGAATTGGGGAATTATTGTTGCCTGAGCTTCAACCGGGGTCTTCTATAATGCCGGGTAAGGTAAATCCAGTAATTCCTGAAGCTGTTGGAATGGCATGCTCTTATTGTATAGGTCTTGAATATTCATTAATCGTTGCTAATCAATATTCAAATTTTGAGCTATCTACAACTTTTCCTTTGGCTGGTCTTGTTATTTCTGATTGTTTTAATATTTTATTGAATTTAACTGAAACTGTTGGAGAAAAACTGATAAAAGGATTGAAACCTAATTTAGAGAGAATAGAGAGTATTGTTAATTTTAATCCTTCTGTTGTTACTCCTCTTGCTAAGGTATTGGGATATGATAAAGCTTATGAAATTGTTAAGAAAGCACTTAAAGAGAGAATGTCGATAAAAGAATATTGTATAAAATACAATGTTTTGAAACTTGAGGAAGCTGAAGAATTGTTGGATCTTGAGAAGATGGTTTAAATGGTAGTTTCAAAACCTTATAAGTAGAGTAAAAACGATAGATTTAAATAACAACCTCGGGATACAAAAAGAGTTTCAATTTCTTTCAATTTCTTAAATGTATACTGGAATGTAGACTGGGATTGCAAGAATCTATCCAACAAAGTTGAATAAAAGGAGCTATTCTATTTTAATTCTTAATGTTTTAATACCTTATGGGTAAGCTGGGATTGAATAGCAATCTACCCAACAACCTCGGATAAAATAAATTTTCTATTTTAATCTAGAAAATTTCAATTCTTTGTTAGGTAGACTGTGATTGCAAAGCAACATATTCAACAAAATTGGATAAAACAAATTTTTCTATTCTGATTAACAATGTTTCAATTTCTCATAGATAAGACTAAGATTGTGAAGCAATCTATTGGACAACATCGGATAAAAAGAACTATTCTATTTTAATTAAAAACATTTCAATTCCTCATAGGTAGACGGGGATTGCAAAACAATCTATCCAACGAAGTTGGATAAAACGAATTTTTCTGTTTCCATTAACACAGTTTCAATCCCTTATAGGTAGACTGAAAATGAGGTGATTAAAATGATAAAAATTTCTTATGATATGTTTCAATCCCTTATAGGTAG
>JAUQQQ010000021.1 GCA_030549815.1 bacterium
TACAAACATATCTTATAACCCAAATGATATAACAGCAAATGTAAGTGTCAATAATATAACTATACAAGAACTTCCAATTCCACAGATACAGGAAGTGCAAGTCCAAACAGACGTATTGGATCTATGTAATGGTGGAGGATATTTTAATATAACGCCAAATAACAATACTTACAATAATTTAGATCCCTATAGTTCTGGTGTAAGAAGGTAATTTAGATTATAAAACTCCTACTTTTCGAGATATATTATAGGAAAAATTAAGCTGGAGAATGTTTTTTAAAAAAGACTTTCTATGAAAATCACAATACCCATACTTTCTTATTGCTTCCACATGTTTTTTATCGTAGTATCCTTTGTTTTCATTAAAATTATATTGAGGAAATTTCAAAGATAATTTACTCATCAATCTATCTCGAATAACTTTAGCAACTATTGAAGCAATTTGTATGGATTTTATTTTTGAATCTCCTTTAACAACAGGGATAATGTTATAATCTGGTAAATAAGGAATTTTATCTCCATCAATATAGATTATATCGGGTTTCTTACTGATCTTTTTTTCTATGTCTTTAATAACGATTTCAAAAGCCAATAAATTTGCTCTCAAAATATTTATTTCATCTATTTTTTTATTATCGATAAATTTAATTGAGATGAAAGCGTTTTTTCTATTTTCTTTGATAAAGTTGATAATATTGTAAAAAACTTCTGTTCTTTTTTGTGGTGTTAATTTTTTGCTGTCATTTGTATAGAAAGTAGGCATTTTATTAGAGCAGAATGCGACAACACAAAGTGGTCCTGCTAAAGCTCCTCTTCCCGTCTCATCAATCCCACAAACCCACATCACAACCTCCTCAAGATATACAAATAAGTAAAAAACAAAGTGATCGTCATCATTACATTCGTAAAATTAATCACGAACCAAATTGTATCGAAATTGGTAGCAATAGAACATAAAGGTATTCTTAATAACGAAAAGATTATCATATACAAAGTAAGTGGTATTGTTTTTCCTATGGAAATAAAAAAACCAGTAAACACTGCATTGTAAACCATACTTAATCCCATCAGCCCTGTATAGAATAAGTATCCTGATCCAATATTGACAATAACATTATCTTTAATAAAAATAGAGAGCAACTGTTTATTAAAGAAAACGAATAGTAACATTATTGGTACAAAACTTAAAGTCCCAACAATAACAGAGCTGGTAATAATTTTTTTTATTTCGTTAATTTTGTGTTGTTTGTCTTGTTGGAATGTTTCATAACCTATTGTTTTTCCGATGATTGTAGCTGTAGCAACGCTAAGTCCTGCATCTACCATCCAAATTAATACTTCAAATCTTTGAGATACAGTCAAAGCAGCAACTGCCCTTTCAGCAAGCCCCATCTTTTGACCTATACTCGTAATAAAAGAAATGATGAAATAATAAACACTTCCAAAAATGAGCATTCCTATCTTTACGGGAAAACCGATAGACAAAGCTTCCCAAAATCTTAACCAATCTTCCTTTATGTTCCTTCCTAATTCCTTTGATATCTTCCAATTTATGAATATACCCTCCTTTTTCAGAAAATGGTATCCTAATATTATTCTTACTAATTCTCCTCCCAACCAAGCCAAGTTAATTAAAAGACTTAAATTAATTTCAAAATACTTTATTCCAACAAATACTGTAATTACTTCTACAAAAACTGCTAAAATAGTAATAATCATTATTTGTTTGGTTTTTAAAATTCCCTGCAGGATAGAAAAAATTATAGAAGCAATTATACTAAAAATGATTATGTAAGAATAATAGATAACAATATCCTTAGCCAATTTTACAACAGTAATATCCATCTTAAGGAATCCAAAAATGATATCAACAAGCATTAAGTTAAAAATAATAAGTATAAAAAGATACCAAAAAAAGCTAAATTTTATTGAAATCCAAAATAGATGAATTATGTTCTTGATATTTTTGTCGCCTAAAAAGCGGGAGGTAAGGCTTGTTATACCATTAGAAAAAGCAGTAGAAAATCCCCATAAAACCCACACAACATATATACTTGAACCTAAAGCTGCTATCTCTTTACCAGAAGGAAGAAAAAAAGAAACGATAAAGACCATTAATGTGAAAGAGGTAGCATCAAAGAAAGTTGAAACCATATAAGGAGAACCAACTTTGACTATCTCCTTTATCCGTAAAAAATTATCATTGCTAAAATAACTTCTTTTCATATTCCTTTTTCTTCCTTATCTTTTGCAAATAATTATGAGCTTCTTCAGTTGGTATGAAATCATACTTTTTATAGAAGTTAACAAACAATTCAAAAGAATTTTTCAAATTTAATTTATTTCCAACCGATACGTAAAGCACTTTACTATTCATTATTCTTTTCCTTTTTAAGTATTCCGTTTTTACAGCTACAGCTATTTGAGAGAAATTCTGATCGATAACAAAAGAAAATAATTTTTGTTTATTTTCGAAAAAATTTTCATCTTGTATTTTTCCATACAACAACCTTTTTGCAATTCCTATAGAGAAGGTATTATTTAATACTCCAAAGTGCGTAGCGATTCCTGCTTTACGGGGATGACTTAACCCATGACCATCTATGAAAAAAAGAACCTTCTTATCATTAAATAATTCTTTATGTAATTTTTCGTATAGTTTATTAATTAGGGGTAATTCCCTAAAAGCAAGGAAACCAGGAATATAAGGAAATTTAACTTCATCTCTTTCAAAAAAATATTCCATTTTTTTCTCATTCATATCAAAAACACTAAAACAAACAATTCCTTCATTAGTATTAAAAGTTAAGTCAACTCCAACAATAAATTCAAAATATTCTAACGGATAATCTTTTTTTTCTAAAACAACAGATTTAGCGATTTCTAATTGAAATTTTTTTAATTGATCAATATTAACATCCACAAGCTAATATATTATTACTCTCTAAATAGATATATTAACAGAAATGTAAAAAAATTGTAAAAAAATACCAATTTTACTTTCAAAAATAAAAAATTTATTTTATATAAAAAATAAGAGTAAAAATTTTAGGAGGTGAAAAGATGGGATTTGATTATTCCATCCAAAACACTTACAGGAATGTATGGTATAACTATGGTCCATCGATAAATTCCTTTAATTTCTACGGATACAATAATTTTGCAATTCAGAACTATCTATATGGTGCTTTTGGTGGATTTGGTGGGATCTCTCCATTTGGTGGATTTGGTGGGTTCTACGGCGGATTCGGAGGCGGTATTAGTAGCTTCTACAACATGGGAATGGGATTTAGCTATAACTCCTTAACACCCATATACAGAAATGTATTAGAACAAAATGATATCCTACAAACAGGAAAAACGTTCGATTATAAATTCAGTAGTGTAGATGGAAGAGTTCAAGAAGGAACAAGGCTGGTTAATTCACAATGGGTAGGAAGAAGAGACCCAGTAATCATTGATGTTGATGGTGATGGTAAAGCAACAGTAACCGATACTAACTACGAAATCCAAAGAAGTCAAAAAACAGTTACTGAAAACAGAGGTAGAGATATATTCAGGAATACCTATGAAAATACAAGAATTGTAAACAAAGGAAAAGAGAATGGCATAAATTTTGATATAAATGGCGATGGAATAGTAGACAGAACACAATGGGTAAAACCACAAGGAGATAAAACCGATGCATTTGTTACCTACCTAACTCCACAGCAAATAGAATTACTAAAACAAGGTAAATATGACCAAATAAAATTAGATGGTAAAAATTTAATGACCGAAACCGGTATAAATGGAGAACAAAATAAATATAAAAGTGGATATGAAAAAATGAGAGATCTATTTGATAAAAATGGTGACGGTATTATTAGTGGAGATGAACTTAAAAATATGTATATATGGCAAGATAAAAATGGTGACGGAAAAGTCGATAAAGACGAACTTAAAACCGCAGCAGATTGGAATATCAAACAGTTCGATACAAATAAAGAAAGCTATACAAGAAAAATAGGAGAACAAGTAAACTATAAACAAGAATTAGCAGGATACCAATACAATAGCTTTAACTACGGATTTGGTGGATTTGGGTTTGGTGGATTTGGGTTTGGTGGATT
>JAUQQQ010000022.1 GCA_030549815.1 bacterium
GAAACTTTGCCGGTGTAGCTCAGCGGCAGAGCAGGTGATTTGTAATCACCAGGTCAGGGGTTCAAATCCCCTCACCGGCTATTACATTATGTCTAAAACACTATGTCGAAGTCAGAAATAATTTTTCACGAATTACTTAAATTAATGGTAACTAATAAGGCTTCAGATTTGTATGTTAAACCTTTTCATCAGCCAGTTTTGAGGATAGAAGGGGAATTATATCCCGTTAAAATGGATGAATTATTACCAAATTTTACTGAAGAGGTTTTAGAATTTGTTTCAACACCAACTCAAAGAAAAAATTTTGAGTCTAACCCTGAACTTAATGTTATATATTCATTTGATGAAGTAAAAGACAGATTCAGGATTAACTTTTATAAAAATAAGGGTTACATTTCACTTGTTGTTAGGCGTATAAATTCGATTATACCAACTATTGAGGAATTGAATTTGCCTGTTATTTTGAAAAAGTTTGTTCTTTATAAGAGGGGATTGGTTATAGTATGTGGTCCTACGGGAACAGGGAAGTCTACTACTTTGGCATCTATGCTTGATTTTGTTAATCAAAACTACAGAAAACACATTGTTACGATTGAAGACCCTATTGAATACATAATAGAAGATAAGAAATCCTATATTTCTCAAAGGGAGGTAGGGATAGATACCAATAGTTTTGCGGATTCCCTGAAAAGTGTTGTTAGACAGACACCTGATATTGTGATGGTTGGAGAAACAAGAGATAGAATAACCGCTACCAGTATACTGCAATTGGCCGAAACCGGGCACCTAATTTTAACAACACTACACTCTCCTAATACTGTCCAAGCAATCGTAAGATTGTTACAATTTTTTGATCAATCTGAACACAGAGAAATAGTTAATTATTTAGCTTCAAATTTGATAGCAATCGTTAGTCAAAGATTAATCCCAAGAATAGATAAAAAAGGTAGAGCACCGGTTGTTGAAATACTTATAATAGATGCAAGAATGCAAGAATTATTATTGGATATGAATTTTAAACAAATGAAAGCAGAAATAGATAGTTTCTTGACTGATGGTATGCAATCTTTTGATATTTCACTAATTAAATTGTATGCAAAAGGATTAATTAGTTTGGATACTGCTATTGAGTATGCTGAAGTACCTCACGATTTACAATTGAAAATAAGAACATGGGGTATAAAACCAGGATCTGAATTACCAGAACATCTTGGAATGCTTGCTGAGTAAGGAGGAGAAAGAATTATGCCAAGAGTATGTCAATTGTCTGGAAAAGGAACAATAACAGGATACCAAGTGAGTCACTCTAATAGACATACAAAAAGAAAATGGAAGGTTAATCTAAGAAAAATAAAAGTAGGAGACAAAGTGGTTAAAATATCAGCAAAATACTTAAAAAAATACGGTGTTTTATTGAAAGCAGGAAACCTTAATATTATTAAAGAGTAAACAATTATCTTTAGAAAAATCTTTGTTTCATCATAAATGAAAATTTAAATGGATGTTATCAATATTCTTGTTAATTTACTTAAGATAAAATCTTTGTATTCACAAGAAGACGAAATTAGAAGGTATATTGTTGATTTTTTAAAGAGTAAAGGTAATATAAAAGTTTTCAGGAATAATGTTGTTTTTTTTAATAACGAAAACTACAAAGTAGCTTTTGTAGGACATATTGATACTATTGATAATGTAAATGAGAAAAATGGGGTTATAGAGGGGGATAAGGTTTTTGGTTTGGGTGCAAGCGATATGAAAGCTGGTATTGCTGTTATGTTAGCTCTGGCAAGTGAGTTACACCACCTGCCTATTGTCTGGATCTTCTATGACAGAGAAGAAGGTAATTATGAAGACAATGGTTTGGAAATTGTTTTTCAAAATATGAAAATAAAGGACTTAGAATTTGCGATAATTTTTGAGCCGACGTCTAATAATATTGAGATAGGATGCAATGGGGTTATAAATTATGGTATATGGATTAGGGGGAAATCTGGACATTCTGCAAGAAAAGAAACTTATTTAAATCCATTCTACCTTTCAATTCCATTGATTCAGCATTTTAAAGGTTTTCAATTGAATGACTATGAGAAAAAAATTGCAATAAAATCAAAGGAATTTATATTGAGGTATAAAAATAACGCAGTAATTACATTGGTAAAAGGATTTATGGATTATGAAAATGAGAATAGTTTTAAAAATGTTGTTCCTGAGTATTGTTTTATTAATCTAAATGTTCGTTTTACTCCAAATTTCGATTTTGAAGAGATCGATGGTTTATACAGAAAAGAGATAGGTAGTTTTTCTAATATAGAGAGGATTGATATTTTGGATAGAGCTCCTGCGGGTAAAGTTATTATAAATGATGCTTTGGCAAATTTTATCGATAAATTTTTGAGTTTTGGGAATTTTGAGATAAGGGCTAAGCAGGCTTGGACTGATGTCGCTCGCTTTTCTGTTCATAATATTCCTGCTATAAACTTGGGTCCTGGCTTACCTGAGCAAGCTCACCAAAAAAATGAATACGCTCAAATTACCAAAATCCAAGAGTTATATAACATAATGAAAAAAATTATGGATAAAGGAATATAGATTTCCATATATTTCTTTCCTTTATGTACAATACTCTTTTGTGTAACCTGTGTTTACCTTCTTCCCATATTTCTATTTCAAACGGTTTTATTATATATCCGCCCCAGTTTTCAGGTTTTTCAACTTCTTTGTCTTTATAAAATTCTAACATTTTTTCGAATTCTTCTATTAATTTTTCATAATTTTTTAATTCTTTTGATTGTTTTGATATTATTGTTGCTATTTGATTACCTTTTGGTCTACTTTTGAAGTATTCTGCTGATTTTTCTTTGCTAACTTTTTCTGCTATTCCTTTTATTCTTATTTGTGGTTTTAATTCTTCCCAGAAAAATACTAGTGCTACAAAGGGTTTTTTTTCTATTTCTTTACCTTTATTTGATTCGTAGTTTGTATAGAATACAAGACTTTCTTCGTTAATTTCTTTAATTAGTACACATCCGGCGTTTGGTTTGTTGTTGCTTGCGGTAGCTAATACTGCTACATTGGGGTAATTCCTGTTTAATTTTTGTGCTTTTTCAAAAATTTCTTTTACGATGTTTATAGGATTTATCATGAAGTTGCTGTAGCAATTTGTTGTGTTTTCATTTCTTTTTCTCTGCGTTGCGCTATTTTTTGTGTGAAGTTTTGAACTCCGTTTTTAATTGCTTTGTAAGCAAAATAGGAAATACCTACGATGTCTCCAACCAATGCTATACCTATGAGATAAGGTGCTGCTGTAGCAAGTGCAGGTAAGCTAAATGCTGCTGCTACTGCTCCAACAAATCCTAATAAATCTGTTAGTACTCTTCCACCGCTAACTCCCACGTCGATTTTCTTTTCATCCAATTCCCTTTCTAATTTTTCTAATTCTTGTTTTAACTGTGCTTTTTGTTCTTCTGATAAGTTTTTTATCTCTTGTTCTAATATTTTATTTTTTTCTTCAATTGCTTTTTGGACACCGATTTTTTCTCTTAATTTTTTTATAAATTGCCATGCATCTAAACCTAAGGTTACTCCTCTAAATGCTCCTAATAGGAGTTTATCTACTACTTCTGAGAATGAGCTATATACGCCTGATAATACATTGCTTTTAAGATTTTCTGCTACTGTTTTAAAGGCAAATGCTGGATTTTCTTCTACGAATTCTTGTGCTGAAATTGTTGATGAACTAAAAAGATCTTGTGCATAACCTATAGCGTCTGCTATTTTTGCGTTTAATGGTGTGAATGAAGAACTTGTATTATTTACGTTTATATTAAGATTACTTTGTTGCTCTTGATTTGCTTTCTCTTTATTTTTAACTAATGCCACATTGTTATTTATATTAACGTTATTTTTTACTTCTGACATAACTTTTCCCTCCCTAAGATGATATTTTATAATATTTTATTTATAATGATTTCTTAAATATGGTTGAAAAAAGTAAAAAAAATGTTAAAA
>JAUQQQ010000012.1:0-16109 GCA_030549815.1 bacterium
CCACTTTGTTCTGCTGCTTGTAAAATATAGTATAAATGATTAGGTATTACGTTATTTTTTTTGAGTGCTTCTGATAAGGGTAGTCTATTTTCTATCACATCTTTTTCTATTTTTTTGCCGATATTTTTATATGTTGGTGAAGACAATAAACTGTTGACGATATTAATATTAGTTAGTCCTGCCTTATAGGAATTTATTAGAAAATGTATGAAGTTTGCTAACTTTTTTTTACTCATAATCTTACTATACTGATTTTATTGTATATTGGTCCATAATTAGTTAAGGTGCTTTTAAACAAAGCAATTTCTTCAGGTATGAATATTATTTCTTCTATTCTGTAGTTTTTTAATATTTCTTCTTGCTTAATACTTAATTTTTTTTTAACTCTACCTATGGTTAGGTGAGGAATAAAGTTAGAAGGGCCAAAAAATTCTTCTAACAATTTATGGATTTCTATAAAAAATTCGTGTGGTTTGATGTCGAGGTATATAACTCTTATTTTTCCAGAATTATAGAAAAAACCAAATTCTTTGGATAGTAGTAATTTAGGCAAAGATTCCTGACCAATAAACTTCTCCTTTTTTTCTCCTATTTTTGATTTGAATTTTTCGAATTTTTCAATAGCTTCTTTTTCGTCTATATCTTGGAAAAATTTGAAGGTTATATGATAATTTTGTGTTTCTACCCACTTTATGTCTTCATATTTAAAATGAGTTTTTAGATTGAATAATTGAACTGTTATAAAGTTTTTAATTTGATATGGTAAATCAAGTGCGATGAATGCCCTCATTGTTTAGACATAATTTCCTTTATCTTATTCTCTATCTCTTCCATTAAATTAGGATTATTTTCCAAGTATTCGATTAATTTTTCTTTACCTTGTCCTATTTTTTCATCACCAAAAGAATACCAGCTTCCACTTTTAGAGATAATATTTAGTTCTGTTGCTAAATCTGCAATTTCTCCTATTTTATCTATACCTTTACCAAATATTATGTTGAATTGTGCTTCTCTGAATGGTGGTGCTACTTTATTTTTTACGACTTTAGCTTTGACTCTGGCTCCAACATTAACTTCACCTTTCTTTATGTTATCTATTTTTCTGAGCTCGATTCTTACACTTGCATAGAATTTAAGTGCTCTTCCTCCTGGTGTTGTTTCAGGGTTACCAAACATAACCCCAACTTTTTCTCTTACTTGGTTAATGAATATCACTGCTGTCTTTGATTTACCTACTATCGTTGTTAGCTTTCTCAAAGCTTGTGACATTAGCCTTGCTTGTAATCCTATGAATTGATCACCTATTTGTCCTTCTATTTCTGCTTGTGGAACTAAAGCAGCTACGGAGTCTATTACTATTATATCAACTGCATTGCTTTTTGCCAGCATTTCAACTATTGCTAATGCTTGTTCTCCACTATCTGGTTGTGAAATATACAGATTGTCTATGTCTACGCCAAGTTTTTTAGCGTATTCTGGGTCTAATGCATGTTCTGCGTCTATAAAAGCAGCAATACCTCCATTTTTTTGAGCATTGGCTATAGCTGTTAGAGCTAAAGTAGTTTTACCTGATGATTCTTGACCAAATATTTCTGATATTCTTCCTCGTGGGAATCCCCCAACACCAAGTGCTAAATCTAAGACTAAACTACCTGTTGAAATTGCTTCTACCTGTAATCTTTCTTGTTGTCCTAACTTCATTATACTTCCTTTGCCAAATTCTTTTTCTATTTGACTAATTACTGATTTTAATATTTGCTCTTTTTGAGTGGTTTCTAATTCCATTGTTATTCACCTCTTTTTAGTAGTAATTTTTTGGACAGGATTTTAAGGTTTTCTATCCTTAAATTTGCTAACTTAATTATCTCTTCTGATAACTTTATATTGTTATAAGTTATATGTTCAACGTTTATTCCAAAATAAAGGTTTCTGCCTTTCAGGATACAATTGAAATTTTCTTCTATGATTTTATTGATAACTTGTTTGATTTGATTTTCAAAGTATTGTTGTGGATTATTTACGGGATGGTAATTAAATTTTACCCCTAACCATTTAAGGAAATCTATTTCTTTTTGACTTGATATTGGAGCTACTGAGATGTAGATGGTGGTTTTAATATCCATTGGCATATTAATAAAGTTCTCAAAATCCTGGGTATCGTAAATGATTTGGGATACGAAGAAATCCATTCCATGGTTTATTTTATTAATTATCCTCTTTATTTCATTTTCTCTGTGGAATATTACAATACCTCCTATTTTAACATCATTGTATTTTTCTTTTATTAAATAGGATGCTTGATGAACTTCTAAACCTGGATATTCTGTATTTGAATTGTCTTTTCCAACAAAAATAAAATTTCTATACCCCATTTCATACAACATTTTAAAAAATTCGATGAATTCCTCTTTTGGAATTCTTGGGACTACTATATTTATGATAGGATCTATTTTATGCTGGAAATGATTTAAACTATAAGACAATAATTCTTTTGCAAATAAATAATTTTCTTCTTTAGGTTTAAATTTGAAAATTCGGTTACCTGATCTATTTTCATCTACTATTTGTGGTAAGTTTATGTAGTTAAGATTGTTTCTTTTTAGTAAAACACATATTTTTTCAATGAATTCTTGTTTTTTTTCTTTATCCCAGTTTAATGGGGGACAGATAACCTCAAATATTACTTTATCATTCATGATTTTTTATAGGCATTTGTTATCTTAACTAAAAGGTTTATTGCACTTTGTAAGAAAGCAAGTAAATTAAGTATAGTAAAAACGATGTCTTTTATTAGTATTGAATAAATCGTTAATAAGAGAGAAGACAGGGTGTAGAGGATGATGAAATTAAGGTTAAGAGGGCAATTTTTTGTTCTTAATGTTTCTATTGTTTGTGGTACCCATGAGGATACCAAGATTATCATTCCTGTTAATCCGATGAATATTTTATAGTCCATTAGTTGATTAGCGCGGCTGGTGGGACTCGAACCCACAACCTTGTGATCCGAAGTCACATGCTCTGATCCAGTTGAGCTACAGCCGCAACCTATTTATAATATTATCCAATTCCTCTCCCTTTTCTTCTATAAATACCCTTGGCCTTATTGGTTTAAAACTTTTACTATCTACAAATGTATGTTCTGTTTTTCATACACAAATTAAACCACTTAATTTCTGTCCTACATTTAAAAAATTTTGAACAATATTTGCGCATTCCTCTATTTCTATTTTCTGGCATCCAGGTATGTTTTGACTATTTGTATTAAGGTTTTGACAAAAAACACAAATATATTCAAAAGTTACCCTTGTCAAATTAAAGCTGCTTATAAAAGTTATTATTTTAAAGACATCTTCAAATTTAAGGGGTTTAAAAAATTGTGCAGAAGCTGAAAGAAGAGGACTTAAAATCCCATACTTTTCCTCTAAAATCGAATAGGGGACAATTTTTTTTATGAAAAAATTACACCTCGCTAATTCGAAATACCTGAAATAATTAGAATGGTGAACTATTTTCATTCGATCAGTTTCGTAATACCTTACATATATTTCCGTTACATCTATTTTTTCTTTCATTTGCAACTAACTTTATCAAAATAATTCTTCTAAATGCGTAGAATATTTAATAAAAAGAGAATTGTATTTGGAAGGATTTATTAGTTTTAGATAATTGAGCTTTCCTCTTATTTTTTGTATTAACTTTTCATCAAAAGAAGATTTACCAAGTTGTTTTTTATTTTTCCAGAGATTGTGAATTTCTGCTCTCAATTTCCTGTAGTAATTTCTGTCTATGTTTATTTTTTCATTAATAACTAATCCTAAGACTTTTTTCTTTTTCGTTAATATTTTTGTTTTTTCTTTGTTTAATCTGTATCCGTATTTTTTTAGTAATTCTCGCACGCTTTGTATAATTTCCTTCGATATTTCTTTTCGATTTTCTTTGTTGTCTGTATTAAAAGATATAATTATATTGTCCGCATATACTGAAAAATCACCATCTTTCATTAGGATATTTTGCCATTTTTTAATTAGTTCATTTAATTCTGTAACGAAATCTACGAGTGCTAATTTTGACAAATATGGACTTGTAGGGCTTCCTGTTGTTAATGCCCGTTTCTCTTTCAAGATACCTTTTTTATTCTCCACTTTTACTTTTGTTGTTGTTAAGGCAGTTAAGAACAGCGAGACCTCTCTGGAATATCCAATATTTTTAAAAATATTAAATACTTTCTTAGCTGTTGTATTTTGGAAAAACTTTTCTATATCAAGTATCAATACAACATCTTTTTTAACGTGACTAACTACTGCATCTTTGATGCTTTTATTTTTTGTAAATCCTACCAATTGTGGTGGCGTTTCTACTTTTTCTAATATATCTTTTAAGATAACTTTTTGAACAAACTTAACGAATGGTTTTGGTATGTATATGTATCTTGCTTTGTTTCCTATTTTACTTGATTTTTGTAAAATTTTTCTTTCTATATAAAATTGGTTTGTTTTTGAACTAAAGGAAGCAAAATTTGCTAATTTAGATTTTTTTATCTTGTATTCTTTTTCAAAGTATTCTAAAACGTCGCTAATTGTATTAAAATTAGGTATCCCTGGGATTTTGAGATTGCTCTTACCTTCATCTTTGCTTACTAAATGCCCAAGTAGCAGAATGTTATCTTCTTTTAATCTTTCTTTTAGTAAATTTTGGGTTACAGAAGATTTGTGTGAAGTTTTTATAGGATTAATAGAGGGTAAATTAGTATGTAATTCTGGTTTATGTTCAGTTTCGGGTAATTCTTTCTCTGACGTAGTGCCTTCTCTTTTGAATATCGATAAAAATCTTTCTATTATCTTTTTTATCATTTTTATTAAAACTACCAGCGGTGACAAGCCACCGGTGGTACATGCCGATCTCCTTTAGGAGATTGGCATCTCGACAATTGGGGATAGGGATTAACCAAATAGTGGCGGACCGCCACTATTTTTTATTACTTACCGCATTTACAATTGCTACCGCATTGACAGTTTCCTCCGCAACAACCTTCTTTTCCACATTTATCTTTTTCCACTTTGTTGCCTTCTTTTATGTTTTTATCCTTATGTTTATGTTTATTTTCACCTTTAGCACTTTCTTTTTTACAGCAACCAGGTTCTTTTACATTTTTGCAATGTTCACACCATACCAATTGTTTTAAATGCCCAACATCTAATTTTTCTGTTTTATCGACTACCTGCCCATTAACGACATAGTAAGCAACTGGGTATTTCTCTACCTTCAATTGTTTTGATAATTCGCTTTTTGCATCCCATAAGGCAGCCACTATGTTATTAGTTTTTGCTAATTTTTTAGCTTCATCTTTATTGTTTCCTACCACTACTGTGTACACTTTTATGTCTAAATTTTTTTGTTTTACCCATTTTTCGAAATTGTTAACTTGGTTGTAATCTCTAACAGTTTCTTTGTCTAAATATACTATCACACTTTTAGACGAATTTAGGTCTAAATTTATTGTTTTACCGGATAATAATTCTTCTAACACGAATTTAGTGAGTAAATTTGATGCAGTTTTTTCTACAATAGTTGATGTTGATTTGTTTTCTTCCTTGCTTGCTTGTTGTTTTTTATTGCTTTCAGCAAAGATTGGAGATAGAACGAGTATTATTATAGCAATGATGGTAATGACTCTTTTAGTTATCATTTATGATCTCCTCCTCTTTGATATTTCATTTTTTTATTAACTTAAGATAGTAGTTCATTCCGATGAATTGCAACTTGGGTATAATAATGTCATTTATAATAATTTTCTGAGCTATTGTAGAGAATCCTCCTGTTAAAATTATTTTTATATCTTTGTATGTTTGTTTAAGTTCAGTAATAATTGAGTTTATTCCTCTGCATATTATGTCTATGGTTCCCAATTTGATTTGTCCAATAGTTGTGTTATCTACCAACTTAAGAGTGGGTTCGATCTCTACCATTGGTAATTTTGCAGTTTCCTGGAATAATGATTTTATGAGTAGCATGAATCCAGGGGAAATGGAACCACCGACGTATTTTCTATCTACAATTACATCTATAGTTATGGCAGTCCCAAAATCTATGATAACAAAATTATCGTTGTAAACACAAATTGCTCCTAATATGTCAGCAACTCTGTCTGCGCCCATTTGTTTGTATTCATCAGTTTGCCAGTCTATTCCCAAACCATCTCTTGCTTCTACCCAACAAAAATAATTACACTCCGTGTATTTATGAACAAATTTTTCGATAACGAAATTTATTTGTGGAACTACAGAAGATACAACGATGTTATCAACTTTGAATTTTCTTTGTATATTATTATTAATGAAGGGGAAAAGCCTGCTATATATATCTTCTGGTGTTTCTATATTCTTTGTTGAGAATCTTAGTTCTTCTAAATGTTTCTCAATACTTTGATAATCCTTGTTTTGATTACTTTGCAGGATACCGAAAACTGTATGAGTATTTCCTACATCGACATATATATCCACATAGATAGTTATTATACACCAATTATTTTTATCCTTTATAATCGTGAATTGAGTTTAGCGTGGTGGACCTCGAAGGTAGTTTCCTTTATTTTCATTATTTCCAGAATTTTTCCATTAATTTGTCTGCTCCGAATGCTGCTAAAGCTCCTCCTATAATTGCTCCGGCAGCGGCTCCAACTGGTCCTGCTACTGCTCCTAATGCTGCACCTGCTGCTGCAGCCCCTAAAACACTTGCCCCTGTTGATATTACTGTTTCTGCTACTGCTCTTCCTACATTTTTACCTTCATCTAATCTTGTTTTTAAGTCGTACCCTGCTGAAGCTATTGCTACAATTGGTCCTGCTGCTTTGGATATTCCCCTTAATCCTGCAGAAACTGTTTGTTTTGCTACTTGTTTTGCTCCTTGTGTTTCTATTGCTTGAATTCCTTTTTGAACTATGTTTTTGGCAGATTTTATACTTTCTTTTGACGCTGCTTTTTTTATACCTTCACGGGCTAATCTAAGTGTTTCTGCTTCTCCACTTTCTTTAATCTCTTGTATTGTTTCTTTACCAATATTTTTTAATCCTTCTTTAACTCCGTCTTTGAATGGATTTTCAATTCTTGCATTTTTAATTTTTTCTTTTATTTTAGATGCTGTATCCTTTATTGATTTGGAATTATTTTTTATTTCTTCTAACGTTTCTTTTACTCCCTTAGCTTTTATTCTTTTCAAAGTTTCTTTTGCTGAAGTTAATTTTTGTGAAGCTTTATCAGTTTTAGATAAAGAATATTCTGTAAAATTAAATTTGATTTCATCTTCTATATATGTACTTATGGAGTTATCATCTTTCTCTTCTTTTTCTTTCCCAGCTGCTTTTTCCCAACTGTTTTGTATATTTTGCTGAATTTCTATTTTTTTGTATGGTTTGTATTTTGCTTATTATCTTGGGTCTCTATTTTGTTATTAATATTCTTGTTACTTATATCATAAGAGATTGTATGATTCCCTAAATTATTTACTCTTGTGTTATTTTCAATCATTTTTTACCTCCATATTTTTTTCTCTATTTTTTATATATGGTTCATTTTTTGAAATTTATATATTTTTTTGAAAATTTTAACATTTTTTTTTACATTATTTTTTTATACGTTGTAATTTTTTTTTTACAAATTGTTAAAAATTTTTTAACAAAGGTAAGAAAAAGTTTATATTAGAATAATACAAAGAGGGTGAAAAAGTATGGATGCCTTTAGAAAGTTAGATGAATTGTTAAACAACAAGGTGGAAGCCAAGTTTAATAGAATACAAGCTTTATTCGATAATGTGGGATCGAAAAATACGCAACAAATTGAAAAAGAAAAAGATTTTCAAGAAATATTCGGAAAATTCTTGCAAAATGATAATAAAGTCGATTTATCTAACATTAATGTTGATCAGCAAATAAAAGAAGCTGTTAAGGATGCATCTAAAACTTACGGTGTAGATGAAGCATTGATTTTGGCTATAATAAAACAGGAAAGTGCATTTAATCCACGAGCTGTTTCTCCTGTCGGTGCACAAGGCCTAATGCAATTGATGCCAGAAACCGCCCAATATTTAGGTGTTAAGGACCCATTTGATATAAAACAAAATATTATGGGAGGAACAAAATACATAAAACAACTTCTTGACCAATTCAATGGGGATCTAAAATTAGCAATTGCTGCTTATAATGCAGGTCCTGGAAATGTCCAAAAATACGGCGGAATACCACCATTCTCTGAAACCCAAAACTACGTCTCTAAAGTCCTATCTTATTACATTAATTTCAAAAATAACATAGCATAGAGGAGGGTTAATAATGGAAGTTAAAAATAACCTCAACCTCAAAATGGAACAAAAAAGCGAACAGGAAAATAAAAAAATTCCTTCTACCGATCAATTCCAAAAAGAAATAGATAAAAAAATTAATGAACAAAACAAAGAAAAGAAAAATAAAACTGATGAAGATAAGAATGAAGAAAAAAATGAAAAAATGGTTGATGAAAAACCCAAAATCGATACAAAAGACTTAACAACTCTTAAATTATTCGTTTTACCCTACATCAATAAAGATTTACTAAGTGTAAATCTAAAGGATTACTTAGGTATCGAAAAAGAAAATAAAAACACAAACCTAACTAATAAAGCCCTTAACAATGAAAAACTATTCGAATCTATTCAACAAGAAAACCTATTAAAAAATAATGATGAAAAGAAAAAGAAAAGTAATTCAAATATTATTGATTTTAACCCATTTGCAACTTTCGAAAAATTAAATAATTCACTAAAAGAAATATCCAAACAAGAAAACATAAAAGAAAGCAAAATAATAAAAGAATTAATCGAAAAACTCGATGTCGAAAAATTGCAAGACTCAAGAATGGTTGAAATAAAATTCGATAAACAAAATATCGGTAATCTAATGGTCCAAATAGTGAACCAAGATAATAAGGTTAGCATCATTTTTAAAACAGGATCAAAATTCCTATATGATGAACTTAAAACTAATCAATCTCTTTTAAAAGAAATGTTGGGAAATAGAAATTTGAAAGCAGATAAGATCATCGTAGAATACGAGGAGGTGAATTAAAATGTTCGACTTCTATAATCAAATGAATGCCATAAATTCAACCTATGAACTAATTAATAACCAATTTAAAAACCTTCAAAAATTCAACACGATAGGATATAAAGCAGAGGTTAAAACATTCAGTGAAATATACAACGATAACATGGCTACGGGAGCAGTTAAAACCGAAAGCAAAACCCTATTTACCCAAGGAAATGTTAAAAAAACCGGTGGTAAAAATCATATGGCAGTCGAAGGGAATGGATTGTTCATCGTTAGCGACGGCGAAAAAAATTACTACACAAGAAGAGGTGATTTTGAAATAAAAGACGGAAAATTGGTTTGCCCAGAAGGAAATTTAGTCGTCAAAGCATTTGCAGTTGACGAATCAGGAAAACCCAATACTTCCAAACTAGTAGACGTTAAACTTGATATAGATAAAAATGGTCTTATACTTGGAAAATACAATGACTATGTAATAGAAGATAATGGCTTTATAAGTGGAATTCTGAGATATACCGACCCTGTATCAGGGCAAACCATTACCAAAAAGGAACCAATTTACAAGATAGCTTTGGCTAACTTCTCTGATCCAAGCACGCTGGTAAGAAAATCTGATACTGTCTTTGCTGCAGATGATAAAATGAAGCCTGTGATAGGGGAAGCAGGTGTCGGTGCAATGGGTAATATCAAAGCACAACATCTGGAAATGTCTAATATCGATATACCTACACAAGTTCAGCAAGCAATGCTTGCCCAAATGCAATATAATGCAACTATGTCATCTTTTAGAGCCCTTAATGATATGGTTAAGAATGCTTCGCAATTGGTTAGGTAGTTTGAAAGGAGGGATGGGTTATGTTTAGTTCATTCTATACTGCTGCAAGCGGAATGGAAGCACAACTGAAGAAAGTCGAAATTTTATCCCAAAATCTGGCCAATGCTAATACTATTTCCTACAAACAGCAAAGAATAGATTTCCAAGAATTGCTTTACCAAAAGGTTGATAATATGGATGTGGGTAGTGGTGTTAAAATCGGTAATGTTGAAAGAGTTTTTAAGACGGGAGCTATGGAAAGAACTAATAGTCCTCTTGACGTCGCTATTCAAGGTAGAGGATTTTATAAAGTTCAAACCCCTGAAGGAAAAATTGTTTACACAAGGGATGGAAGGTTTGCTGTCGAAAACGGTGAGTTAATAATAAAAGATATCGGAAAAACAGGAATAAAAGTCCCACAAGATTTATCAGGCGTAACTATCGAAGAAGATGGAACTGTTGTCGGATTCAAAGGAAAAGATAAAGTTGAAATCGGAAAGATTAAAATTTATGACTTTGTTAATCCAAATGCTCTTAAAGGGATAGGTAAAAACGCTTTTGAATGGACTGAAGAAGCAGGAAAACCAATAGAAATAGAACCAGGAAAAGGTGATAACCCTAAACTTGCAGCAGGATTCATAGAAAAAAGTAATGTTAATGTCATTACCCAAATGATGGAAATCGTTTCTTCTCAAAGAAATTATGAATTGGTTTCTAAATCTGTTGAATCGGCTGACCAAATGTCAAGGATGGCTAATCAAATGAAAAAACAATAAAGGGTGAGTGTAGATGGAAATATTCAATAGTTTGGATCTTAGTAAAGTAAAAAGCCCGCAAGAATATAACAATTACTTGGAAGCAAAAAAAGGTGCCCAAGAATTCGAAGCAGTTTTCTTGAACATGATGCTAAAAGAAATGCTGAAAAGTGCTAATAAAAATCCTTTTACGTTGGATGAACAACAAAGCGGTGTTAATAATACTCAAAAAGAAATGATGTATGACCTGCTTGCTCAATCTCTATCCCAGCAAATGGCTCAACAAAACCCCATACTTTCCGAGCAAATACTCCAGCAATTGAATTCAAATTACTTCGAAGAATAAAATGGATGTATTTAGTAATCAGGAATACATAAACATAAGAGTATTCGATTTGCTAAGTGAATTCTATAGAAGAGGGCTAAAAATTAATGCACAAGTAAATTTTTCCTATAACCTTTTGGGTCTTTATAAAAAAGGAAAAACTTTAAACGCTAATTTTGTTTATAATGAAGATAAAATTGTTAATAAAAAAGTTTTAGGGCATCTGCTCATAAATGCAGGTGGGTATTTTTACAAAATCTACCTTACCGAAGATTTTGATTGGGTTATTAATGTAGATAACAGAATCCTTAAGAAAATATCTCCCAGCGAAATAGATTACATTTTCTATAAAGCCTTCGAAGAAATTTAATTTTAAAAAATTTAAATAAAAAAAGGGGCTAAATAGCCCCCCTTTAATTATCTCATTTACTTTACTATATCTTTAAGTAAAGTTAAATGGCAGTCCTCCTGATATTGTGTATAACCCGTCGTCTGAACCATTGAAGTCATTATCTGGGTCTATGAAAGTTACTCCTGGTTTATCGGAGGTATCATCAAATGCTACTTTAATTTTCTACCGAAAATTTTCGCTGGCACTAATGACTGTTTTGTATTTTAAATACCATTTCTTTTAGGAATTGGAAGGCTATGTTAAGGGAGTTTTCGTTTATATTAAATTTGGAGCTATGATGAGGTTGTCCTGGACCCGACCCTATCGCAGCATACAAACCTGGCACTCTTTGTAAAACAAAAGCCATATCTTCTGACCCATATGATTTGAAGTTATTTACATTATCCTTCCCCACAACATTCTCTGCCACTTCAATCCCTAATTCATACAATTTTTTATCATTTATCAACACTGGATAACCGAAGGTGTATTTTAAAATATATGTTGTGCCGTTACTATTGCATACGTTTTTTAGTATTTTTTCAAAGTGAATTGCTATGTTTTTTCTGGTTTCTTCATTGAAATTTCTAACTGTCCCCATAATTTTGCAGCTTTGTGGGATAATATTTGTTGCACTACCTGCATTTATATAGGTAAAAGTGAGGATGTAATCTTTGTATATTCGAGGGAAAGTTGTGTATATTTGATTTATAAAGTTGGTTGCTGTTAGAATGGGATCTGCTCCCAGTTCTGGATTTGCTGCATGCGTCCCTTTACCTATTATTTCTATTTCAAAGCTATCTGAGGATGCCATCGTTGGACCATAATTAAGTGCTATTTTACCACATTCAAGCTCGTTCCAAACATGAATAGCCAAAGCAAAATCAACATTTTCTAAAACTCCCTCTTCGATCATCGCTTTTGCTCCACCTAATCCCTCTTCTGCTGGCTGAAACATATATCTTAGATTAACTTTCAAATCTTTTCTGTTTTGGAAAAAGTATTTTACCAAAGTTAGGAGGATTGCCATATGAGCGTCATGCCCACATGCATGCATAACACCACTATGAGTTGATTTGTATTCTACTTCATTTTCCTCATTGATCGGTAATCCATCCATATCTGCTCTTAGAAGGATTGTCTTGTTTGAATTATTGTTTAAATAACCTACTACTCCCGTTTTTGCTTTTACTTCTAATTTATCAACATAATCTTTTATGTTATCAATGATGTATTGTGATGTTTTGAATTCTTGGAATCCCAATTCTGGGATCCTATGTAAATTTCTCCTATGCTTTATTAACTCATCTATCATAAATATTTCCCTTTCCCAACTCTAATATTAGTTGCAAAATTAGGTTCTACAAAAATCATTATTTGTTATGCTGTTTTTAGGACATTTTTGTGCTTTTGTGCTTTTATTTTATTTTTTTACAAAATAATTCTTTTCCCTTCTATTGAAGGTTAAAAGGAAAAATTAACAAAATCTAATAAAAATAAGTTAAAGAAACTGTAGGGGGGATTTATGAATAACTTTATAACGAATGCGGAAGAAAAAACATTGGCAGACAGATTGAAAACTCTTATTAGTAGATCAAGTGAGATGAAGTTTTTGGTTGGCTTTTTCTATTTTTCTGGCATAAGGGAATTCTATGAACAAATAAAAGAAAAATACGAACAAGGAAATATGAAGGAAGAGCATCTGAAAATTCTTGTTGGCTTGTCCTTAGATAAAAATATCTGGCAAGCTTGTAAAATCGCTTGTGAAACCCCAAATTTGCAAATGGAAAATAAAGAACAAATGAAAAATACCCAACAAATAAAAAACGAATTTTTTCAATCTATCGAAATATTCTTGAATTCAGCAGAATTCGATAATGAACAAATATATGAACAATTCGAATTCTTTGTTAAGCTAATCAAGGAAAGAAAAATTGTTATAAAAAAAACACATAAACCTAACCATGCAAAACTTTATATTTTTAAATTTGATGATAAAATTACACCTTGTTTATTCATAACAGGAAGTAGTAATCTTACGAATGCGGGATTGAGGTCGCAGTATGAATTCAATGTCGAGATAAAGGATTATGGATTTAAAGAAGCAGAAGAGTATTTCGATAAATTTTGGAAAGAGTCTGTCGAGATAACTATCGATGATTTTAAGAAAATAGAGGAAGAGATAATTAATGTTAAAACATTTCTAAGAAAGATAACTCCTTATGAAGCGTATGCTTATATTTTGAAAACCTATATTAATTTGTATAGAGGGCAGGTTTATGAGGATATCAAAAGTTTTATGGAAAGTAAAGGATATAAACCTTACAGGTATCAACTTGAGGCTGTGTCTCAGGCTGTTGAGAATTGTAAAAATCACGGTGGCGTGATTTTGGCTGATGTTGTAGGTCTTGGAAAAACTATAATCGCTTGTCTGGTAGCAAAAAAACTCGGATTAAGAGGAATCGTTATTTGTCCACCACACTTGGAAGGAGATGAAAACAAAAATTTCGGATGGAAAAAGTATATCGAAGATTTTGAACTTTATAACTGGGAAGTTAGATCACTTGGGAAACTTGAAGAAGTCCTGGAGTTTGTGAAAAATAAAAACTTCGATGTTGTTATTGTTGATGAAGCACACAGGTTTAGAAATGAAGAAACAAAGAGATACCACTTTTTAAGAGAAATATGCAGAGGAAAGATTGTTATTCTTCTTACTGCTACACCTTTCAATAATCGCCCTTCGGATATATTCGCCCTCTTGAAATTGTTTACTATACCTAAAAAATCTACCATAGTTTACGATGGAAACCTTTCTTTACGTTTTTATAAATATGAAACGGATTTTGAAAAACTCTCCTACATCCTTAGATACTATAACTCTTCTGACAATAAGAAAAAAGAAAGGGTAAAAAGTTACTATCAGGAATTATTTAAAAATGATCAACTGGATTTGCAGAAAGTTCAAAAGAGGATAGAAAAAATAGCAAATGAAATAAGAAGTATTATTGAGCCTGTAACGATTAGACGAAATCGACTTGACTTGAAATATTATAATGAAAAGATTGATTTTCCTACTATCAATGACCCCGAACAAGTATTTTTTGAGCTTACTAAAGAGCAATCACAATTTTATGATGAGGTAGTTAATTATTTTCTTTCCTATGATGAAGGCGGAGAATTTACGGGAGCAATCTATCTCCCAGAAAAATACGAAATAAAAGATAAAAACCAACAAAATGATGAAGACGATAGTTTTTTAAGCCTATTTCAGAGAAACTTGTATGATTTTATGAGGAGACTCCTCGTTAAAAGGTTCGAGAGTAGTTTTGGTGCATTCTACGAAAGTATCAAAAGGTTTATCAATACTTACCAAAATATTCTTGATTTTATTCGTAAAACAGAAAAATTTATACTTGATAAAGATAGAATGGAAGAAATTATGGAAGACCCTGATAAGATTCAGGAAAAACTTGAAGAATATGAAAACTTGCTTAAACAATCCGATTCATACAATAAATATCAAAAAATATACAATGTTAAGAAAATGCCAAATTTCGTAGAAGACATAGAGAAGGATAAAAAACTTTTTGAATACATAAAGAAAAGATTTGAGGAATTGGAACTAACCAAATCTGATCCAAAAGCTGAAAAATTGGTCCAAATAATTAAAAACATAATAGAAAGTGGGAGGAAAGTGGTTGTCTTTACTGAATACATTGATACTGCTAATTATATTCAAAAAATTCTTGAAGAAAATTTTGGATCCAAGCTTCTTCCTGCTGTCGGGAATATTTCTAAATCAACAATTGAAGCAATTTATGCCAATTTTGATGCTCAATATAAAAATCAAGAAAACAGGTTTGATATTTTGCTAACTACTGATAAACTTTCTGAAGGATTTAATTTGAATAGGGCTGGGGCTGTGATTAACTATGACATACCTTGGAACCCTGTGAGAGTTATCCAACGTGTCGGAAGAATAAACAGAATAGGAAAAAAAGTTTATGATGAAATCTATATTTATAATTTCTTCCCTACTGAAAAAGGGGCGGATATAGTTAAATCCAGAGAAATAGCAGAACAAAAGATGTTTGCCATCCACAAAGTATTGGGTGAAGACTCTAAAATATTCTCTCCACAGGAAGAACCTAAACCATCTGAACTATACAAAAGATTAACCACATTCTCGGAAATCGAAAAAACCGAACAAGAAAGCTTATTCTCTAAAATTTTAGCAGAATACGAAAAAATAAAAAATGAAACACCCGAAATTGAAAAGAAAATAGAGTACGTCCCTAACAGAGTGAAGGTTTCAAAACCTGCAGATAAAAATGAATTGGTTGTTTTTATCAAAAGAGGAAAAGATATATTCGTTGCATACAAGGATTATAAAGAACCAAAACATGAAATAGTGAGTTTTGAAAATGTATTTGAAAAAATAAAGGCAACCAAAGAAACCCCACTTTTACCATTATCTCAAAAATTTTGGCAAAATTACAAAATTCTGCTTGATAAAACATCTTATTTGAGTAATCAAATATGGACCAAATCTGGTCAGCCAAATAAATTACAAGATAAAGCAAAAAACGCTTTACAAACTATAATTCGATTACAAAAAAATTTCCCAGACCAATACAGAGAATTGGAGAAATATCAAGATTTTTTAGCAAGTATAATAGAGGACATAAGGAATTATGGCACTTTATCTAAATACATACTCTTGGAAATTTGTGATCTTGAAAAATATA
>JAUQQQ010000012.1:16209-47785 GCA_030549815.1 bacterium
TTTTTGTGTTTTTGCAATCAAATACTCTAATCAATTAACAAGTAGAACAAGTAAGAAGAAACAGTTTGAAATTGCTAAAAAATTATTGAGAGATTTGCTTTATGATGCAGGTTTTTTCGTGTTTTTTGATCAAAATGGTAATTTCAGGTTTTCACTCGTTTATTCAAACCCAATAGGAACAAAAAGAGAATACAGTTTTTACAAAAGGTATACTTATTATGTTGAAAAGGGTAAGCCGTATAGAACTATAAAGAAGGCACTTATTGAGATGAAGACAAATACCCTTGAGGATATAATCTCTGCTTTTTCTACTTTGCCATTAACAAAGGAATTCTACGATGAAATCCAGAGATGGTATGCATGGGCAATCAAAGAAGCTGTATTTCCAGGAGGGAAGATCGAAGAAAATATCATAAGATTGATAACAAGATTAATATTTGTTTGGTTTTTGAAAGAGAGAGGGATTATACCTGAGCAAATTTTTGATCCAAACTTTTTAAAAAACATTGTAAAGGACTTCGGGAGTAAAGATTACTATTATAACGTTATTTTGCAAAATTTATTTTTTGCGACTTTGAATACTTATGCTAAGGATAGGGGGTTCGCTAAAGACGGAGATTTTATTTATCAAAGAACTGATTTTGGGGTTAAAACACTTTTTAGGTATAAAGATAAGATTTTAATTACTGAAGAAGATTTTATTAAGATTTTTGATGAGGTCCCTTTTGTTAATGGTGGTCTTTTTGAATGCTTAGATGATGATTCCTATTATATAGATGGTTTTAGTAGAAATGAAAATAAAAGAGCTAAACTACCTGATTTCTTATTTTTTTCAAATGAAAAAAAAGAAGATCTTAGTTTTTTTTATAGAGAAAAAAAAGAGGTTAATGTTAGGGGGATTATTAATATATTAAAGGATTATAATTTTACAGCGGATGAGTCATCTCCTATTGATATAGAGGTTTCGCTTGATCCAGAGTTATTAGGTCATATTTTTGAAAACCTTTTGGCTTCTTATAACCCTGAAACTCGAACAACTGCTAGGAAAGCTACAGGCTCTTATTATACCCCTAAAGAGATCGTAGATTTTATGGTAGAAGAATCATTATTTCAATATTTTAAAACTAAGACTTCTATTGATGATAAGAAACTTAGAAATATTATTAGTTATCAGGAGAATGAATTAGATCTTAAGCTTAATGAGAATGAGCGTCAGGATTTAATAAGAGCTATAGATAGCTTAAAAGTGATTGATTTAGCGGTGGGTTCTGGGGCATTTCCTATGGGGATCCTTCAAAAATTAGTTTATATCCTTAATAAAATAGATCCAGAAAATAAATATTGGTATGAATTACAATATAATAAAGCTATAAATGAACTGGAACAGGTATTAAAAATATCAGATCAAGAAGAAAAGATAAACTTATTAAAGGAATTAAATGAGAATTTTGATGATTCTTTTAATTATCCGGATTATTCTAGGAAGTTGTATATAATAGAGAATTCTATTTATGGGGTTGATATTCAGAATATAGCTATTCAGATAGCTAAGTTGCGTTTCTTTTTGAGTCTTATAATAGATCAAAAAGTAGATAGGAGTAAAGAGAATTTTGGGATAAAAGCTCTTCCTCATTTAGAAACAAAATTTATTACAGCTAATAGCTTAGTAGCTTTAGAAAAACCGCAATTACTTTTATCAACTGAAAAACTTAAGAATCTTAAAAAAGAATTAAAAAGTATTTATAAGAAGTTTTTTAGGATAAAAACTCGTAAAGAGAAATTAAGGTTAAAAGAAAAAACCCAAAACATAAAAAATCAAATAAAAGAAGAATTAAATAGGATAGGGTATTCTGATATAACAATACAAAAAATAGCGGATTTTGATATTTTTTCGCAAGTAAAGGGGAATGATTTTTTTGATAGTGAATGGATGTTTGGGGTAGATGATGGTTTTGATATAGTTATCGGGAATCCTCCGTATATAAGGCAAGAGAAAATTAAAGAATTTAAACCTATATTAAAGGATCAAGGCTATAAAGTTTTTGATTCAATTGCTGATATTTATGTTTATTTTTACGAAAGGGGATATAAGCTTTTAAAGGAGGAAGGAGTTCTTTGTTATATCTCAAGTAATAAATGGATGAGAGCTAAGTATGGGAAAAATCTAAGGAGTTTTTTAAAGAAAAATACTTTTTTAATAACTTTAGTAGATTTTGGGGGGTATAGGGTTTTTGAGCAAACTGTAGATACCTGTATAGTGTTATTTAAAAAATTGAAAAGTCAGGAATTGTTAGAAGGTTGGAAATTCAGTTATTGTATAGTTCCTTCTGATTGTGGTGAAATTATAGAGTATATAAGATCTAATTATAGGTTTATGGAGCAGAATAAGCTTTCTGATGATGCTTGGACACTTGCTGATGATAAGGAATTGGTTTTAAAAGAAAAGATTGAAAGAGTAGGGAAACCTTTAAAAGATTGGGATGTAAAAATTTATCGTGGAGTTTTAACGGGTTTTAATGAAGCTTTTATAATAGATACAGAAACAAAAAACAGAATTTTAGAAAACTGTGAAGCAGAAGAAGAAAGAAAAAGAACAGAAGAAATAATAAAGCCAGTTTTAAGAGGAAGAGATATTGAAAAATGGAGGTATAAATGGGAAGGATTTTGGTTAATTTATTCTTGGCAGGGTATTGATATAGATAACTATCCAACTTTAAAAAGCTGGCTTTTACAGTTTAAGAAACCTTTATCGGAAAGAACGGGGGGAGCAATTTGGTCAAAAGATAAAAAACAAATAATAAAAATACCTTATAAATGGTATGAGCTTCAAGTAGATTATAAAAGCAGCATTAAAGAATTTGAAAAGGAAAAGATTATTTGGCAAGAGATAGTTAGAGAACCAAGATTTGCTTATGATAACTCTGGTATATATTGTGAAGCTACAAGCTTTGTAATGACTGGGAAAAATTTAAAATATTTACTTGCTGTATTAAATTCTAAAGCTGGTGAGTTTTTCTTTAGAAAATTTTATGCGGGGGGTGGCTTAGGAAATGAAGGGTTTAGATATAAGAAAGCATTTTTAAAAAATTTAATTATTCCTGATATTACAATAGATAATAAGGAGATAGTTAGAAAAATAGAGGAATTAGTTGATAAGATAATTTTAAGAACCCAAGATATAGATTATGAAATTAATATTCAAAAACAGAAAGAAGTTAAACTTCTTGAAGATGAAATAAATAAACTTGTTTATAAACTATATAACCTAACAAAAGAAGAAATTGAAATAATTGAGAAAAATAATAACTAATTTCATTAAAATTATTAAAGGATATTAAGAATAATTTGGATAAATAAATAATGAGCAATAATAAATTAAGGAATTATAAATTAAGGAAAAACAATAAATTAAGCAATAATAAATTAAGGAGAAAACTATGTCTAAAAAGTCATTTAAAGTTGAGATAAATCCTGAGGTTGTAAAGTATTTGAGAGAAACTTCAGGATGGAGTATTGAAGAAATAGCTAAAAAACTTAAAATCTCAATAGAAAATTATAAAGAAATAGAAGCGGGTAGGGAATTCCTAACTTTCCAACAAATTAAACAGCTTTCTAAACTATTTCAACGACCAACATCGGCTTTTTTCCTTCCCCAACCCCCAAAAGAACTTCCCATTTCTTCTGCGTTTAGAGTATTACCTAAAACTGAAAAACGAATATCTAAAGAACTACTACTTGCAATAAGAAAAGCACAATATTACCAATCTATTGTAAATGAGATAATTTTAGACTTAAATATTAGCTTTAATCCTAAAATAGAAAAGACTAAACTTGAAGATAATCCAATACAAGTTGCTATCAAAGAACGTAATGAATCAAGAATTCCTATCGAAAAACAATATAAATTTAAAGATGCTTATGAAGCCTTTAATACTTGGAGAAAATTTATTGAATCAAAAAATATTTTAGTATTTCAATTCAAATTTCCATTAGAAGATGCAAGAGGCTTTTCATTAATGGATACCTTACCCTATGTGATAGTAATAAACTCGCAAGATAATATCCTTGCCAGAATATTTACCTTATTCCATGAATATGCTCACTTACTTTTGGGAATAACGGAAATATATAATGATGAAAAAATACAAAACAAAGAAATAGAGGAGTGGTGTAACTCTTTTGCTGCAGAATTTTTGCTTCCATCGAAAGCCTTTGAAACCGATCCAGATTTGCAAAAAATAATGGAATTAAAAATTTATGACGATGAATTAATTAGCAAAATTTCAAAAACATATAAAGTAAGTAAAATGCTTGTGATTATTAGGTTAAAAACTTTAGGTATTATAGACGAAAAAACATGTAAAGAAAAATTAGTTGAACTAAAAACTGTATTAAACAATAGAAAAGTAAAAAAGGAAAAGTTTGCAAGAAATTTGATTAAAGAGTGTATTAAAGAAAAAGGTAGGGAATTTTTATTTCTTCTCCGGCTTTACAGAAGTTTTAATGGGGATAAATATATTATTGAAAATTTATATAAAAGTGTTTTTTAACTATTATTAAGATTTTTGTTTTTAATTTTGTTTCCAAAGCTTATATATATCAATAAGTTAGAAAATAATGTTTACATAATATATAGAAGCTTTTTGATTAAATTGTCTAAAAAATAACCCAGAAGAATGCTCCTAGTATATTACGAAGTTAAGAGAGGAAAAGATGAGCTATGTAAATGGGTTGAAAACCATAAAAAAATTTTCAAATCTGAATATAATTAGCGTTAAAAATAAGAGAAGAAAATAAGATAAGTGGAGTAGTTATTACTGAGGAAAAAAAAGGAATAGAATGTAGGATTCCTTATGTTTGTAAACAGTATGATATCGAATGTATTAATATTTTGGAGTTCTTTACTAAGGAGGGTTGGAAATTTTAATGTGTAGAAAAATAAACGTAGTTAAAAAATTTATAGAAATTCGGAGTTGCTTATCTTACGTGTAGAAATTTAAGACGACCCTAATCTAACACGTTTGAATAATTTAACTTAAACAGCAAAAACCCAATTTTATAAGGATATTTATATAAGTAATTTTATAGAATTTTAGTTATTTTGTATTGTAGATTGGTTTATGTATTGTTTAGTATAGGAGAAGATTATGAATTGAGATGGGTTGTTATAAATTTTAGAGCTTTATAAGTGGGCGGAATAGGGATCGAACCTATGACCTCCTGCTTGTGAAACAGGCGCTCTAACCACTGAGCTATCCGCCCACCTATTTTATTATTTTTACCAAATTAAAATCAAAACCTCCTTATTTTAAGAAAAGTTGCGAGAAACATTCTTTTGGAATTAAAGTAGCCATTTCAAGAGAACAAAAAACACTTAACTTTTTTGTTGTAGATAAGAAAAAGCAAGGAGGAAGCACATACAAGACGTTAGCAGTGGGGCAATAACTGTCCGTAAGGATATTGAAGCAGGAAATTTCTGTCGTGAAGCATGAAACCTCTCGATTAATTAAGGAGAAGGATCACATTGTTATAAAAAGAACAGTTAAGATTTAACAAGGCAGGAAAATCAAGTGTAGAATATGATAGAAAAAAAATACAGAGAATGCTTTAAAAAAATAGAAAACTCGCACTTGGCGCTTTTGGTATATCCTTTTGTAAATTTCAATCTATTATATAAGGCTTGTACTTAAGTTTTGAATAATGGGGATAAGGTATAATATGTTTTATCAAAATGGTTGCAAATGAACCTTTAGGTAAAGTAAAATTCAACTCTATTTTTAACCTTCCTTTGTGGTGTTCATCTCCCGAAAATTGAAAACTCATATTATTAAAGAATGCAATAGGATTTCTTTTTTGTGTAAACAGAGATTTTGAAAAATCTCGCTTATTGTCTTCTGGAGTTGAAAAATCGAGAAATATTTTCTTTAAATCATCTAAACTTAAAGCTTCTAAAGAGGGAATAACGAGAAAATTTTCTTTCTGATAAACTTTTACTGGGATGTTATTCGTCTTTTCTAAAACAACTCTTGATAAATTTAGATTGAAAATTAAAGATTTAGCAATTTCTTCTTCTCTTTTCTTTATAAACCTAAAATTTGTAGAGTATTCTTCTTTATTGTCAGTTATATAATCTTTTATTTTTGTTTTTTCCGAAAACAGGAATTTTTCTATATTCTTTTTTATTTCTTCTTTTGTTAGAGCAACCGGAAATATATGTTTTTTTAATCTTATTCTCTGAGTATCGTAATAGTTGAAAAAACATGATATTGTTGAAAGTTTTTGAATATTTTTTATGTATAACTCTATTTCTTTTTCATCGATATCCCTTAGAGTGATATTAAATTTATTAGCTATTAAATGAACGCTTTTTAGATTTTCTTTTGCAAAACCTATTAATTCAAGTGATAGATTGCTGTTATTTATTTTTTTGATTTTATCAATTATTTTTTCTACTTTTTGTATCTGAATTGTTACATATTGTGTTGAGATTGAGTATTTGTCTTTCATTCCTAAAAAGGAAACTTTGGTACCGAATTCTTTGTTTAATATGTCTATTAGTTTAAGTGTAGAAATATTTTTTTTGGTTATTTTTAGCAGTAATATATTGCTTTGTAGGGTAAGCAGGTTGTTAATTTCAATGATTTCTTCAACAAGGAAATCATTAGGTAAATACTTGATTTTCACTTGTTTTTTAGGAGTTCTATAAAATAGTTGAATATGGGGTGGGGGTTGAATATTCTGGAGTTGAATTCAGGATGAAATTGAACTCCCATGAAAAATTTATTAGATTTCAGCTCTATGATCTCAACCAAATTTGTTTCTTTATTTACACCACTTATAATTAGTCCGTTTTTTTCTATATTTTTGCTGTATTTTTGAATGATTTCCAGGTTTGCTTCATACCTATGCCTATGTCTTTCTTGTATCTCTTCGGTTCTATATATATCAAAAGCGAGGGTATTAGGTTTAATTTTGCATGTGTAATTTCCCAGTCTCATCGTCCCACCTAAGTTTTTAATGTTTCTTTGGTTTTCAAGTAAATCGATTACGGGTACCTTAGTTTGTGGATCAAATTCTGTAGAATTTGCATCCTTTAAACTTATTACATTTCTAAAGAATTCAATTAACATTAATTGTAATCCTAAGCAAATTCCTAAAATCGGGATATTATTTTCCCTTGCAAATTTTATAACTTTGATTTTACCGTCAATTCCTCTACTTCCAAATCCTCCAGGTATTATTATACCGTCGATATTTTGTAATTGAATTTTTTCTACTTTTTCAGAATCTATCAGTTTTATATCTAATACTACTTCATTCTTTATTGCTGAGTGTAATAATGCTTCTGTTAAACTTTTGTAGGAATCTTTTAGCTTTGTATATTTTCCAACGATTCCTATAACGACCTTTGGGTTTGTATTTTTTTTGGTTTTAACGAGTATATCAACGATTTTTTTCCATCTACTTTCTTGTGGTTTTTTTATATCTATTCTTGCTTTAAGTTCTTTTGATAGTTTTATCTTTTTAAGGATTAATTTATGAAAATTGTTTTTTAGTAAATAAAAGGGGATAAGATATATGTATTTGAAGTTAGGTATGTCGATTATGAATTTTTCATCCAGATTAGAGAACAGAGCTACTTTTTTTATTATATCTTTTGGAATTTTAGTCGTTTTATTATTTCTTCTTAAGATCACAAAATCGGGTTGTATTCCTATGGATCTTAATTCTTTTACTGAGTGTTGTGTAGGTTTAGTTTTCAATTCTCCTGTATTTTCTATGAATGGTAGGAAGGTTACGTGTATGAATAAGGTGTTTGGGTTTTCGATTTTCAGTTGTCGTGCTGCTTCTAAAAAAGGTAGGCTTTCTATGTCTCCTACAGTCCCCCCTATTTCCACTATACCTATATCGTAGTCTTTTAATTTTTGATATATTTCATTCTTTATTTCTTGTGTTACGTGTGGTATTACTTGTATTGTTTGTCCTAAAAATTCACCTTTTCTTTCTTTTTCTAAAACTTTTAAATATACTTTCCCGCTGGTTATGTTGTTTTCTTTACTAAAGAGAATGTTAGTAAATCTTTCGTAGTGTCCTATATCTAAATCGGTTTCTCCGCCATCAAAGGTTACAAAAACTTCACCATGTTCATAAGGGTTCATCGTGCCTGCATCTACGTTTAAATAAGGATCTAATTTTAAGACATTTAATTTGAAACCGCTATCTTCTAAGATGGATGCTATAGATGCAGTTATTACACCTTTACCTAAAGAAGATACAACTCCGCCAGTTATGAAAATTAAATTCACAAATTAACACCAATACTTACTATATTTCAATTTCTTGTTCTTGTTCTTTTTCAAATTCTAAGTTATCTATATTTTGTAAGTATTTAATAGCTTCTTCTTTTGAGAGTTTTCCTGATTTTACTAAGTATCCTATGCTTTCATTAAATGTTTGAGTATCACTTTCTTCAATAGATAGGAGATATTCTTTTATTGCTCTGTAATCTTCTGATTTTATTAATCCTTTAACTTTGTTATCTACGAAAACTATTTCAAACAAATCCAAAGCTCCTTTTATTACTTTATGAGTTATATAGATATTTAGAGTTTTTAAGATATCATCTGATGTATCTTTGTAATCCTTATAAAAGGATATTATATTATCGTAGTCTGCATTAACTATGAAGTTTTTATATGTTGTGTAATTTAATACGGTTTTTAGGATGTTTTTGTCAATTTGATTTAAAACGATTAAATCATATTCTTCATTAACTACTTTTTTTATGATATTATTAACTATTTCTGCATTACCTTTGGTTTCAAACAAATCTATGATGCTTTGTTGTTCTTTATAGAGGAAACTAATTTTTTCTTCAATAATTGCTATTCTCTTTATCTGTTTATGATTGATGTAATTAATTATAGTTGCTAAAGCTTTGTTTTTTAAATTATTTATCCCTAAGAATAAGACTAATCCTGATAGTCGGTATATTAGTTTATCTGGATTGAGTATCGGTAAATTAGAGATGTCTTCTGTAATGTAAGGGATTCTTTTTATCGTTAAAAGATAATCATCGAACATCTTTTGAGTAGTGATGTAGTACTTTTCTTTTCCTATGGTTTTTATTTTTTCAAAACCATTGTTTAATTCAAAATATTTTAATTCATTATGAGTTAGTAGTTGAGTTATAAAGTTGTATACGTCTCCGTTTTTTAAGGTTGTTTTTCCAATTGCTGCAGTAGTTTTCCTGGACTTAAGAATTGGCCTATTTCCGCTTTTAATGAATAGATAATCTGCATTTATATCTTCCCTATTCATTAATTCAATGAGTTTATCTAAATTAAAGGGTAAGCTTTCTGTGTATTCTAACTCTGCTTTTTCTTCTTGTGGTTTTATAAAAATGGAAGTTATTCTTTCTGATACGTTATTAACTAAATTCACAAAATCGTTGTATTTGTTTTCCATAGTATTTATGGATTGTTCTATTGTTTGTAGTTTTTCTTTTTGTATTCCTACTTCTTGAATTAATTTATCTACTGTTTGATTTATATTTTGTTCTAATGAGGTAATTAAGTTTTTTTGTTTTTCTTCATTTTCTTTGATTGAATTTATTAAATCCTTGTAAATTTCATCTTTTGAATTTTTTATGATTTCTTGAAGTTTGTTTTCTAATTGGACTATTTTCTGTGTTTGTTCAAAATCTATCTCATTTTTTAGAGTATCAATGATTTCGATTTTTTCGATTTTATGTTCTATTTCCTGAAATTTTTCTTTTATTTCTGAAAGCACGGTTTCGCGATAATTACTGATTATTGTATTTATTTTTTCGATTATTAGTTCGTTGATATAATTTTTAAGTGATTCTTGGGTTTGATTAATTTTTTCCTCAATTTCTCCTAATTTTTGTGTTTGTGCGGCATCTATTTGACTTTGCACATTGAGAACGTATTCGGTTATTTTATTTTCAATGTTTTCAGTTGAATTTTTTAAGATTTCTTGAAGTTTGTTTTCTAATTGGATTATTTTTTGGGTTTGTTCAAAATCTATCTCGTTTTTTAGATTATCAATAATTTCAATTTTTTCTATCTTATGTTCTATTTCATCGAATTTTTGTTTTAATTCTGAAAAGACAGTTTCGCGATAACTATTGATTATTGTATTTATTTTTTCGATTATTAATTCATTTAGATGATTTTTTACTGATTCGATTATCTTATTTTCGATTTGTTCTCCCAAAGAGGAAGAGATTTTTTGATAAACTGTTTCTTCTGAAGCAGTAGATAAATTTTTCAGTTTATCAGCAATTAAATCAATTTTTTCTAAAAATAATTCATTAAGTTTATTATTTATATCATTTTGAATTTGGTTAAAAATTTCGTTTATTTTGTCGATATTTTCTTGTTTTGATTTATCGATTTTTTCTTCTAATTCTAATAATTTAAGAGTTTGTGCTTCATCTACTTTAGCTTGGTAATTTTCAAAAAATTCGATTATTTTTTGCTCTATTCTGTTTTCTAATTGGTTTAGTAAGTTTTTTAATTCTCTTTCTTGTTCATTTATATTTTCTTTTATTTTCGATAAATCATTTTTTATTTCAATTTGGTTATCAGATAAATTAGAAATTTGAGATACTATATGATCTATTAATGGGAATTTTTCTTTAAATAAAGGATAATCTTTCTTTAATTCTTCAACTAAATCTAACTTTTTTATGATTTCATCGATGTATTGGCTTAAGCTTTTTAGTTCTTCGAATTTTTGTTCTAACTCTTCTTTGTATTTTTGTATATCTAAGATTGTTTTCTCGATTTCACTTAGATTAGTTGAAAGATTATCGATGTTTTTTTGCAATTCAGAAAACTTGATTTGTTGTTCTTCTATGGAGTTTTTTATAGATTGGTAATTTAAATTTAATTCGTTTATCTTTTCGAAATTTGGTAAATTAGCTATAGTTTCGATTAATTCATTAACTTTACTTTCTAACTCTTGAATATTTATTGAAGCTTCTTGAATTACTTCTTGAGTTTTCTTTTCTTTTTTAGCCATACTTAACCTCCTTTGTATTCATTTATTTTTTCTATCAAAAATTGTATATTTTCAATTTTAGTATTTGGTAGTAATCCATGTCCGACGTTGAAAATATATCTACTTTCATTTTCTTCTATACTTTTGAAAATTCGCAATAAAGAAAGGTTTAGCATTTTTTGAAATGTATCCCTGCATTGTATTGTTAAAATATGAGGGTCTAAATTGCCTTGAACAAAACCTTCAAAATTATTAAAGTATATATCTAAATCTTTTTTCCAATCAACTGATAAGCAATCGATGTTGAATTCTTTGATATAATCAATTATGTGGAAAGTGTTTAAGGAGAATAAAATTAAAGGAATTTGAGGATATTCTGCTTTAATTTTGTTAAGCAACATTTTATAGTAAGGCAAAATGTAAAATTCAATATCTACAGGGGATAAATCAAAAAGATAAGTATCAAATATTTGAATTATATCAGCCCCAGCTTCTATTTGTAATCTTGCTATTTTATATAATCCTTCAATTATAAGAAATAAGAAATCTTCATTTGAGTAGATAAAAGTTTTATCCAAATTCGAATTTTTAGTTAAATAGTGAATTAAGGTATATATACCTCCGATGAAGCCAATCAGAGGTAATTTTTTTTCTTGAGTTACTATTTTTATTGCTGTTTTTAAGCTATCCAATATTTCACTATTGCTTTTTATTTTTATTTTCTTTATATCTTCATGTATTTTAACAACTGGGCCTATATTTTCAACTATGTCGTATTCTATACCTTCTAATAGACTAAAAAAAATAGATATATCTGAAAATATTATTAGAGCATCTAAATCAAAGTGTTTTAAAGGTAATAAAGTGAGGTTTGCTATTAACTCTGGGTTTTTTAAAATTTCCATGAAAGAATATTTTTCTCTTAGAACTTTGTATTCTGGTAGATATCTACCACTTTGTCTCATTAACCAAATAGGAAATGGTTTTTTAGTTGGTATGATTTGTGTTTTAATCATTTTGTTAGGTGGTGGGCGGAATAGGAATTGAACCTATGACCTCCTGCTTGTAAGGCAGGCGCTCTGACCACTGAGCTATCCGCCCCCATATATTTTATTATTCTACAAAAAATCCTTCTTGCCTGTTAATTCCATTATTTTCTCAAAAAAAACTTCAAAATTAAAAAAACTTACCTCATTTAAATATTCTGGCTCCATTTGTATCAATTTTTCTATCTTTTCTAATACTTTCCCAAAATCTATAGGTTCTTCAATGTAGTCGATAAAATTACTATACTTTTTCACAACTTTTGCATTGATTAATTGATGATTATCAAGAGCATAAGGATAAGGAATAACTATTGCTCTTTTCTTTAAGTATAAAAGTTCTGACAAAGTTGAACCACCTGCTCTACTTATAACTATTAGACTGTCCTTATACAGGCAAGCCATATTTGTTGAATATTTTAGTATCGTAAATTCAACATTTTTTAAATCTAAACTAATTTTATCCGCCCCTTGTATATCTTTATTAAATTGTTCTTTTATTTTATAAACCACTTCATCAAATAAATTTTTACCCGTAATTAAGACGATTTTTTTTATTTTTTTATCCAATAATCCTGCATTTTTTATTAGCTCAATTCCTATATTGTTTATAGTTCTTGATCCTAAACTACCTCCAAACAGTAGCAAGGTATTTTCTTCTCCTTTTTCGATATTAATTAATTCTTCTCTTATTGGTGGCAACATTATTATTTTCTTTGTTCTCTTAGGTATAAAACTAATCGATTCTTGAAACGGTATTATGGTAATATCTGCGAAGTAAGATAATATTCTGGTTGCTCTTCCTGGTAAGACGTTTTGGTCTGTGATTATTAAACCTTTTTTTCTAAATTTACCAACTAAGGAAGGAGGGACCGAAAAAATACTTCCAAAACTTACTACCACATCTTTATCTCTAATTATTTCTAATGTTTGCCTAATACTGTTTATCAGCTTTATAGGAAAATTGAATTCTTTCAAGTAAAGGTCATCTAATAAAAATAATTTATCCTCTTCAATTTTTAGTTTGTTCTTAATACTTTTAGGTCCAAGAATGGTGCAATTAAAACCCAATTTTTTACAATACGGTAATATCGATAAAGCAGGGTACAAATGACCGCCTGTAGAGCCCACAACAAATAACAAATTAACCACTTTTGATCATCGACAAAATTTCATTCTTAAAATTATCAAGTATTTGTTCATCTATATCTTCTTCTACATCCATATAAAAGATAAATATACCTAAAAATATACGTTTTAAGTCTTCTAATCTTATCTTTTCTCGTAGTTTATTATAAACGAACCAAATAAAATCTGGATAATTTAATATCTTTCCAATATTGTAAAAAACAAAAAGATAATTTTCCAGGACCAAATTAATGCTAATTTGACTGAATAAAGACATTGAGATGTTTAATTCATCTATGTTTTTGTTTTTTGCCAATAAGCTTTCAACAAAGATTTTGGTTATTTCTAACGATAATTCAAATTGCTTTTTTATAAGTAATGCATTTATTAGATTATCTATAGCATTGTGATTTAAATAAGTAATATCTTCCCCAAAAGAACGAATGTGCTTTAAAAAATTAGCATCTTTGTCATATATTCTTATCCATTCATCTAAGCTTAGAGTATTTAATAAAGATATTATTGCATCTTTATGAATTAAATTATAATTGCTAATAAATATATCGATTAAGTTACTAATCTTTTCTGGTGCTTGAAGTAATTTATTTATTATTTGTGAGATAATGTTTTCTGTTTTTGTTATTTCTCCTATCTTTCTAATTATATCTTGGTTTTGTGTTTTTTCTACTATCTTTGTCATTAAACCAATTAGTTCTTCTGTTAATAAAGGTTTTCCGTTTTCTTGTGATTTAGTCAAATCATTGGTTATTTCCAAGAAATTGTAAAAAGCACTTATGAATTCTTTTTGTTCATTTTCATTTAATTTATCCAAATAATCTGCTATCGAATTGTATATTTTTAACACATTTTTGGGAGATTTATCTACCAAAATGTTAATATTTTTTAAGTGCGGTATTATTTTATCAATGATTTCTTCTTTATTTAGTATTTTTTCTATAGCTTTGTCTATTATTCCAAGAGTTTCTGCCCATAATTTAGCAAAATCACTACCCGTGATTAATCCAATGAAAATATTCAGGATATTTTCATACTCTTCTTTGTGTGTATAAATTTCTACCAGATTTTCAACTACCCAGTAAGCTTTTATATCTTTATGTATAGTTGTAAGTAAGAATTCTGTTTCGATTAATCTATTGTTTTTTTTCAATAACTGGATAATTTCTTTTAAATAAATATCTTTAAAATCGAAATTTTTTATTTTTTCATAAAAAGATAGAAGTATTTCTGTTAAATCTTTTGAACTTATTTGCAAATTTATAGATTTTTTTACAATCATTTGAAGTAAATCATAATCTTCTTCTATTTGAATGTATTTTTTTATTAATTCTGGAGTTTTTTCTATAATAATTGAATTAGCGAGAATAAAATTCAGAAAATTATATAGAACTGAAGAGTTTATATTATCATTATTTTCAGAGTATTTTTCAAAAATTGAGGTTATTTTATTAGGGTTATTTTGGCCGTACTTTTGTATGAATATAGGAAAGTAAAGCGAGAATTTAGCATCTTTGTTTTGTATAAGCTCTTCTAAAAAAGACTCAAATTTTGATTGCTCTTCAGAAAATATTAAAGAGAATTCTTTTTGTTCTAAAGACATTATTAATCTTCTTTAGGATCTGTCCTAACAAGTAGAAACCTTATAATTTTTTCATCATTTTTTAAAGTATTCACTAATTTTTCAGCGTTTTCGGGATAATCCAAGAAATTGAATATAACGTAATATGCGGTGTTTAATTTTTTGATAGGATATGCTAATTCTCTGTCTCCCCAGACATTCTTTGAAATTAATTCTCCTTCATTTTGAATTAAATTTGAATATTTTTCGATTATCTCCTCTTTTTCTTTTTGAGTAGTATTTGGATGTATAAGTATCATTAGCTCATAAGACCTTTTCTTTATTATTTGTCTAATCTCTTTCGTTTCATTGTTTTCTTTGTATTTTAGCAGAAGTTTCCCTTTTTTCATAAAACCCCCCTTTTCTCTTCTTCTTATATTAATAAATTCTAAGAAAAGCATATACTATCCTTCAAAACCATATTTAAAGAGGCTTTGTATGGGTTCGTCTGGAGATGCTATATCTAACAATTTTAGAGATTTATTCATTATTAAATTGAAAGACAAACCGTCTTCGGGAAATGAAACAATCGACTGTAGAACTGTCCCATAATCACTTAATTTAGTAAACAATCTTCTGCTAACTACATACGCTCTTTGTTTGTCTGTATGGGGAAGAAGAATCAAGAATATCCTCTTTTCTTTATCAAAAGTTGCAATATCTACACCAAACCTTATGTTTTCTCTTATATCTTTTCCTATTTTTGATGCTAAATTCAAAATGACTTCATTATCATTGGTTTGAAATAATATTAATGGCTTAACTGTTATTAAGGATAAAGGTAAAGTATACCTTCTTGCCCTTTTTATCTCTTTTTCGACATCTATTAAAAATTCAGTGTATATATAAAGGTTTGTGAAAGTATCTATTCGTGGTTCTCGAGAGGAATCGACGTTTTGTTGTTTTGTAGTTTCTGTATTTATTTCTTCTTCTGCTAATACCACTCTGTTTTTACCTGATTTTTTGGCTTTATATGCAGCTTCATCTGCTTTTTTAAACAATTCTGTTTTACCTTTTGCATCGACTGGATAGCTTGCGACTCCAAAACTTGCGGTAACAACATAATTTTCGGGCAAACCACTGTATTTATGAGAACTTATCTGAACCCTAATCCTCTCTGCGATCTTTTGGGCTGACTGCTTGTCTGTTGAGGGAAGCAATATGACAAATTCTTCTCCCCCCCATCTCGCTGCTATGTCTATTCCCTCCCTTAAATTACTCCTTATTATTCCAGCAGTTTCTCTTAAGACTTTATCGCCGACCAAATGTCCATAGGTATCATTAATCTTTTTGAAATTATCTAAATCACAAATGATTAATGATAAAGGTAAAGAATACCTTTCTGCTCTTTTTAACTCATTTTGTATCGTATTTTCAAAAAATCGCCTGTTATATATCCCTGTGGTTTCATCTAAAGTAGCAGTTTCATGAAATAAAAATGAATCTATGTAGGGCAACGTTTTTAAAACTATATTACTAATCTTTTGATTAATATCAAACATTTTGAAAAAACCTATATCTTTGCTTATCCTTAAAAATATTATCCCTTTTAAATTCTTTTTGTCTATCAACGGTATTATGTAATTTGTATTTGTTTTTACTAATCTTTCTATCAAACTGGGAAAGGTCTCTTCAAATAGTTGAATTAACCTGGGAGAAAATGATTTTATACTTACTAAATCATTAGATAAGAGCTTTTTATTAATCATTTCACGAGGATCTACATTAACTATTATCTTTAAGTTTTTTAATTCTTCAGGGACTTTACCTTGGTAAGCTACTAAGTAGAGCTGAGAGGTAGATGTATTATGAAGTAAAAAACCACCGTATTCAAAATTGCTTTTTAAAACTTCAGAAATAAAACCGATTAACACGCTACAAAAATACTGCAGATTATCTATCTCTTCAATAATTTTCTCAATCTTTCTGTTTATTTTATCTATCTCTTTTTGTGTATTGTAGTAATACAAGAAAGATAAAGTTATGGTCAATAGGAGAAGGAAAAGAAGAAGGAAAATTATTTTAAAGACTAAATTTTTTGTTTGTTCTTTTATGCTTTGTTCTATTCTAAACTTTAACAATTCTTTGGAAGCATCGGATCTTAAAGAATAGGACTTATTTATGTATTCTTTAGCTTTTGATAAATTGTTTCTGGAAAAATTTATTTGAGCCAAATAGTAATATCCTTCTGCTTTTATAGAATCGTCTTGGTAACTGAGCAATTTATTACAAATCTCTTCTGCCTTATCTAATTGATTTATTTTTATATACAGATCTGCTAAACGGGAATAGTTTATGAATAAATCTGGTTGCAAATTTATTAGTCTTTGCAAAATTTCGAGTGCTTCGCTGTATTTACCTGCTTTGTAGTAAGCTTGATACAGCTGATATAAGTAGTAGCCAGAGTAAGGTAAAAAATTAACTATTTCTTGGTAATGCCTTATTCCTTCATTATATTCTTTTAAATCAACATATAATTGTGCCAAAACCCTTCTTGCTATTACAAAGGTGGGTTTTACCTTTATGCTTTTCTCTAAATAATCTATTGCCTTTCTATTATCCCCTTTTATAAAGTAAAGATTACCAAGTAGGTATAAAGAAATGTAATTGTTTTCATCTAATTTAACACTATTGAGTAAGGTTTCTTCACACTCTTTGAATTTCCCATTATTGAAATAACAATATCCCAATAGCATGTAATATTCAGAATTGTTTGCATATTTTTTTTCTTGCTCTTTCAAAATATTTATAGCTTCTTCATATTTTAAATCTACGATCAAGTCATCGTATATTTTTTTTAAAACATTATCATTTAGTGGTAAATCAACAAATTTAGCTTCGTAAGTCCCTATCATTGGAGGATTTCCAGCTATAATTGTCTCAAAAGTAAAACCAAAAACTCTTAAATTTACTAAAAAACAAAATAGCAACAAACAAATAAAAAAGTTCTTTAATTTTCTCATTCTATTAGATGTTTTATTATTTCTTGCTCTTCTTGTCTTAACTTTGACATGATTTCGTTTATGTAATCCCAATCTACTTGGTAACTCAAAATTTGGTGAAGCACATAAACTTTTAGTATGTAAAAATTATTTGTAAATGGACATAAATCTATTAAGCGATTAACAAGACTAAGCAAAGATATATTTGCATATTCATTGTTTTTGCTTATTAATTTTTTGTAATATTTGAGAATAGTAAAGATTAATATGAACAAATCATCAGATTTCTTTATTAAAAATGAGATTATTTTATCATCGTTCATTAGATTATTAATTAATTCCTGACTTTCGATTAGATCTAAGATTATTTGTGCTTGTTTTATACCTTTTAAATAAGCAAGAGATGCAAAATATTTGGCTCTTTCGTAATTGTTATTACTGTATTCATAAAAACTTATCAAAAATTCATCTAACCCCTCTTTTTGTTCTTGTAAGAATATGTTTTGTTGAGAGGAAAAAATAAAATCAACTAAATTATCAAGAAAATCAATATCCGAACTTTCTACGGCCTTCTGAATTGAAACCTTTAATAAATCTACATACTTCACTTTTTATATATTTTTTATTATACTCTATTTTCCCTTTCATTTTTTAATATTTTGAGGACAAGTATTCAAGATATTTTTCAATACCTTTCTTTATTGGAGTAAATTCTATTTTTAAAATTTCCTTTAATTTAGAGTTCTCTGCTTGAGTAAATTCCTGGTATTGATTTTTTAATTCTTCAGGAAATGGTATAAACTCAATCTTACCAAACCCCATCCTTTCTATCATTATATTTGCTATTTCTACAAAACTAATACTTTTACCCGTACCGCAATTATATATCCCGTCAAAACTGTTTTGCATGAAAAATAAACATATTTTAACTATGTCCTCAACGAAAATAAAATCTCTCTTAAAATTTTGACTGCCTTCAAAAAGGTAAACTTTCCCTTCTTTTTTTAATTGATGATAAAATTTAAAAATAACAGAACTCATTTTACCTTTGTTTTCTTCAAAAGGACCATAAACGTTAAAAAACCTTAATCCCACAACATTCTTTTTTTTGCTCTTTATTACATAATTATCTATTAAGAATTTTGAGTAAGCATAGTAATTCAAGGGATCTAATGGAGAATTTTCATCAACTGGCTGATTTTTATTGCCATAAACTGAAGCAGAAGAAGCATAGATTACTCTTATACCCTTACTTTCTGCTATCTCGATTAAACTCTTTGAAAATAAATAATTGTTTTTAAAAAGATAGTTGAAGTTTCTTTCTGTTGTATCAGTGCAAGCCCCTAAATGAAAAACACATTTTACATCTTTGCTTAATAAATCTTCCCATTTTACGTCTTCCCTATCTACTAAATCATAAAATTTAGCTTTTTTTAACCTTTCTAATTTAACGTCCAAACTTTTGGTATTTTTTATATTTTCAACAATAATTATCTTATCAATTCCTTGGGAATTAAGTTCCCTTAAAAGATTAAATCCTATAAATCCAAGTGCTCCAGTTATTATTATCATCTTGCTGTACTATATGCTATTACTTTCCTTATTACTGTAACCCTTATTATTCCAGGGTATTTCAAATTACTTTCAATTGCTTTTGCTACATCTTTAGCTAAGTTATATACTTCTTGGTCTGTAATAACATCGGGTTTTACGAAAATAATTACTTCTTTGCCACCTTGTAGGACAAAGGCTTTTTCTACACCGTTAAAGGAGGTAGCAATTTCCTCTAATTTTTGTAGTCGTTGTATATAAAGTTGGAAAGTTTCTTTTCTTGCGCCTGGTCGTGAAGCTGAGATAGCATCAGCTATCTGAACAATTAGATCTTCGATTGTTTCCTGTGGTACTTCATTATGATGACTTGCTATAGCTCTAACTACGTCTTCTCTTTCTCCATATATTTTTGCTATTTTTGCACCTGCTATTGCATGCGGCTCTCCATTTGAATCATCCAGGACTTTTCCTATATCATGTAAAAAAGCAGCTCTTCTACAAACTTCTACATTTGCTCCTATCTCTGCAGCTAACATTGCTGCTATGGATGAAACTTGAATACTATGTTTCAATAAGTTTTGTCCGTAGCTTGTCCTGTATTTCATCTTACCAACGAGAAAAACGAGATCAGGGTGTAAATCGAAAACCTTTGCCTGCAAACAAGCATTTTCTCCTTCTTCTTGAATCCTTATGTTTATTTCTTTTTCTACTTGATCATAAACTTCTTGTATTGCTATGGGATTAATTTTTCCTATCGACAGTAATTTTTCCAACGTTAATCTTGCTTTTTCTCTTCTTATTGGATCAAAAGAAGAAACAAAAACAACATCTGAATTATCATCTATTATTAAATCGACCCCTGTTATCTCCTCAAAAGCTTTTATATTCCTTCCTTCTTTACCTATTATTCTACCTTTGTATTCTTCTGAAGGTAAGACTATGCTGTAAGTTGTGTTTTCAGCTACACTATCTGAAACTATCCTGCTAAGAGTATTAAGAATTATCCTTTTAGCTTTTTGTTCTGCTTGTTTTAAATATTCTTGTTCTATTTTCATCGCAACCTGGATTAGTTCAGATTTAACTTGATCCTCCACTTTCTTTAGTAAAATTTCCTTTGCTTCTTCTTGAGTTAAATTCGATATTCTTTGTAATTCTAATTCTATTCTTTCCTTAGTTTTACTAATTTCTTCTTCTTTTTGTTTAATACTTTGCTCAATTTGTTGTATTTTTTGTTTTTCATCTTCTAATTCTTGTTTTTTTATTTCGAATTCTCGTTGAATAACGGATATTTGTTTTTCTTTTTCCCAGAGTTCTTGTTTTTGTTTTTGAACATTTTCCCATTCTTTTGAAACATTATCTAATTTTTCAAAAGCTTTCTTGGTTATCTCATCGGCTTCTTTTTTTGCTTTTTCTAATATTTTAGTTATTTCTTGAGAAATACTTTCTCTTTCTTTATATTTCATTTCTAATTCGATTTTAATCTTATCCAATTCTGATTTAATTAATTCTGTTTGTTTTGTAATTTTTTCTTTTTCTATTTCTATTTCTTTGATTTGTGATATTAATTTTTCTTTTTGTTTTTCTAACTCTTGGATTTCATTTTTTATTTTTTCAATTTCTTCTCTTCTATTTTCTTCACTTATTTCTTTATTTTGTTGTTTTGTTTCATATGAGATCTTTTTTTCCAACATTTTTCCTATAACTACATACACGGCGATAACGGAAACTATAATACTTATTAAAATTATTAATAAAACGAGGCCCAAAGACATATTCATTCAACTCCTTTGCCTTATTTTTTTGCTAATTCTTTGAAGTATTGGTTAAATGGTCTTGCAGGATTACCTGCATAGATTGTATTGGGTGGGATGTTTTTTGTTGCCATTGAGGCTCCTGCTAATATCGAATTAGGACCAATTCTTATTCCATCTTTTACTCCTGCCATGGCTGCTATGATGCAATTGTCATATATCCTTGCACTCCCAGCAACCCCACTTTTGGATACTATCCTACAATTCTTACCTATCTTAACATTATGCCCTATTTGAACGAAATTATCTATCTTTGTATTTTCTCCTACATATGTATATCCTATGGTTGCTCTGTCTATGCAGCAACAAGCACCTATCTCTACGTTGTCTTTTATCACAACCCCTCCTTCCTGCGGTATTTTCTCTATTTTTTCTGTATATCCATATCCATCCGCTCCGATAACTGAATTCGAATGTATTTTAACATTTGCACCTACATAAACGTTGTCATATATTACAACATTAGGATAAATTATCGTATTAGGACCTATAAAAACATTATTTCCAATTACTACTCCCTCATGTATTTTTGCTGAATCACTAATAAATATTTTTTCTTTCCTAAAGTCTCTCTCTTCTTCTGATAAACAATTAAAAAATAATCGAAAAACATTTTCCTTTTCAATTATCCTAAATTTATCAATACCAAACTTATTATTGAACCAGCTAATTAAATCTTTTTCAATTATGAAGATATCTGCGAAAATATCATTTTTTTCTATTAATTCATTATCATCCAAAAATATCCTTTTATTAAAAACAAATGAAATTTTTAAAACATTGGAAAAATCTTCGTTGTAATACTTGCTATTTATACCTTCAACTGGAATAACACAAAAATGATCAAAGCTAAATTCTTCAAAAACCAATGACAAATCATCAAGCAGAATACTATCTCTTAACTTTATTTTCTTTATCTTTAACATAAATTACTTGCTTTTATTTTTTATCTCTTTTATCTTTTTTATGCAATCATCAGTTATGTCTATAACTTTATAATTTGTGATATTTTTTGAAAAAACATATTTTAATTTCTTTTCTTGTGCAACTTGTTTTATAACGTTAGATATGTTGCTTTCGAATTGATAAATCAGATTATCCTTTTGTTTTTCTAAATCTTGTATTTCTTCATTTAGTTTATTAAATTTATCAAACATTAATTTATCGTATTTTTCTGCTAAATTTTTCTTTATTCTCTCAAATTCTTCTTGCAATGTACTCATTTTTTGAGTATATTGATTATATATTTCTTGATTTACCATATTGTCTGTGTTTTTTAAGAATGATAAAACAGTTTTGTTGTATTCCTGTTCCAATTTGCTTACAAAATCGTTATACTCTTTTGTAATTTGTATAACTTGTTGTTTATATTTTGTTTCGTAATCTTGAATCACTTCTTTGGATTTGATCTTATATTCTTCTTCATAAATTTTTTGTATTTCTTCTATTTTTTTGTATACTTCCTTTTGTGTTTGTTCTACCTTTTCTTTTATTAAATCTTCTTGTTTTTGTTTTATCGTTTGTAATTTTTTCATTATTTCTTCTCTGTCTTTATCGTAAATTGAAGTGTTGGAAATTTTTAAGTTAAGGTTAACGATTTCATTTTTGTAAATTTCCTGGATTTGATTTTTATGCTCTTCTATTTCCTTTTTTGATTTTGCTATTTGTTTATCGATTTCTAATTCCATTTTCTTATAATACCCTTCTTTTATATTTTGTAGGTCTTTGTTCATACTTTTGTATATCTCTTTTTCAATTATCTTTATTTTTTGTTCAGTTGTGTTTTTCTTTTCTTTTATTTGTTTTTCAACTTGTTTTTTTAAATTTTCTATTTTTGCTTTGATTTCTTTGTTTACATCTTGTGAATAAATTATTTTTTGTTGAATTTCTTTCTCAAATTCTTCTCTTTTTTTTGATAACTTTTTCATATATATTTCCATTTCTGATATAAACTTTAATTCCATTGTTTTGTGTAGGTTTTTTAGCTCTTTATTTTTTTGTTCTATTCTATTCTCTATTTCATAAATTTTTTGTTTTACTTCTGGGAATAAAGAAAGGATTTTTTGAGTATCTACTATTCCTATTTCAATATTACTGGCTAAAGTATTCTTAACAAAGATCAATAGTATAGAAATAAGGAAAAGAAATAAAAGATTATTTGTGAGGATTTGGTTTATCTTTGTCTTTTTGTTGTTTTTGTAATAATTCATCTAAATCGAAACCTCCTAATAAAACATCTTGTTTATCCAAAACAATGTATATTTTTTTTTCTTCGTATATTTGTTTTACTATTTCTTGGGGTATATTTTTTTGTTTTGTATATGCTATTATTTGGACATTGTTGTATAGAGGTAAATTATCGAAATTGCCTTTATCTAAGTTTTCGATGACTTTTTCGGTTAAATCTAATCCTCCGTAAATAAGGACGCTTCTTGAAACAACCAACCCTATTTTTTCTTTATTAGCAGTATAATATATAGCTTTCATAACTTTCTCGTTGTATTCTTTCATTATTTTTTCTTTTTTTTCATCAAAATTGTACTTTAAAAAGTATTCCAAATTTTGTCCTTTGTTTTCTTTTAGCTTTTGTTCTACATCTTTTTTTAATTCTTCTAATTTTCTTTCTGATTCTTGATAAGTTTTTGAGTTTCTTAGTTTGTAAAGGTCAACTACTCCTATGAAATCCTGGTTATTTTGATTAATTTCTGTTTTGTTACATCCACTTAAAAAGATAATACAAAAAAGAACTGCTAAAAAAATCCTCATCATTTTTATAATTCTAAAAATTAATATAATTACCTTTAGTTAAATGAGTAGTAAAGTTAGAAGGACCAAAAAATTCTTCTACTACTTTATGGATTTCTATAAAAAATTTGTATGGTTTGATGTCAAGGATTCTTGACCAATAGACTTTCCTTTTTTCCCTCATTTTCAATTTGAATTTTTCAAATTTTTCTATAGATTCTTTTTTGTCTATATCTTGGAAAAATTTAAAGATTATGTGATAATTTTATGTTTCTACTTTATGTCCTTGTTTTGGAAATCTAAGGATGGTATATCCTTTTTATTCTTATCTTTGGTTGATTAATATTGTAAATGGGATTGTTTTTTATGAAAGAAGAGAAATTTATTATTTCTTTTCCATCAAAAAGAAAAATATTCCCTTTTTCTTCGTATATGTTTAATTCTTCTGTTATATCAATAATTAGTTCTCCTGTATCTTCTTCTTTTTCAAAATTTTCTTCATACATGTATTCTTGACTTACCATTTTCCAAAGATTTCTATTTTTTATTCTTTCTATTAGTTTTTCTATTTCTTTTATTTTTTCCTTGTTTTTGTTTTCTTTAGGGATGTGGTAGTGCAAATTAAGGATAAAGTCATCAGTTAAAAGAACAAATTTTTCAGGATCCTCTAAGTATTCTCTAAAATCAATGATTTCACTGTAAAGATTTAGTATTTTTTGAACCATTAAGTCAGCTGCCCTTGCAGTTTTGTGAAAATACAAGTTTTTATAGAGCATGAATCTGCCAAAAAGTGCCGAAAAAATCTCATCAAAAGCCTTAACATGATAAACTAATTTGTTTTCAATGATATAAGAATTTGATATTATTCGTTCAATATCTCCTTTTGAGAAACCTTTTATGCCTGAAAAATAAGAATCTCTCCAAATAAAATCTAACCTGTCTGCTCCCAATGTGCCCTGCACTATACCAAACCGATAAGAATCTTTGTCTTGAAAAACTTTTATAACTTCGTCTAACATCTCTATAATTGCTTCGAGGATATTCTTATTTTGAAATTTTAAGTCTTTTATCTCTTGTTCTAAACCCTCTTCTAATCTTTGGTTTTTTCGTTTTTCATTTATTTTTTTCTCGATAAAATATGGTAAGAATTTTTTTATAACAACTATCTTAAATTCATCATGTCCATTTGTATAATTGTATTTTTTATACACTGTTTCATCGAATTGATGACTAAAAGGACCGTGAGAGATATCATGTAATAATGAAGATAATCTCAAAATTCTATACTCTAAATAATCGATTTTATCTTCATTAAGAAATTTTTGAGCATACATTGAGGCTATATTCATAGATCCTAATGAATGTGAAAACCTGTTATGTGTGCATCCTGGAAAAACAAAATGAGAACCAACTAACTGACTAACAAACCTTAACCTTTGAAATAAAGGTGTATCAATAATTAACCACTCTATGGGAAAGATTTTTATTTCACCATGTATGGGATCCCTAATTATTTTCATAAACTTTCCTCATTAATAATTTAACTCTTTCTTTCTCTTGGATTTTTTCTAATTCTTCCCATTTTACCAATTCTTTAAATAATACCTTAATTTTAAATTTTTTATACCACTGATATGTTCCATCAATGTATGTAATAAGTATGGGACATTTGGATTTTGATAATATTAAATTAATACCTTCCTCTGCTTGACCAAATTTTTGAGGATCTTTTACTCTTGTCCCTTCTGGAAATATCCCGACAACCTTGTTTTCTGATAAATATTTTAAAACTGTCTTAAAAGTGGAAGGCTTTGGATTTTCTCTATCAACCGGAATTGCATCAAATAATTTAACAAAAAAGAAGGTAAAAGGATTATAAAAAAGCTCTTTCTTTGCTACAAAATGTATTTTCCTCGGTGAAGATACCATCAAAACAGCAGGATCAAGGTAACTGTGATGATTTGATATTATAATCAAAGGAGTGTTTTGGGGAATTTTGTCTACCCCTTCTATCTCTAACCTGAAAATTATCTTAAAAATTAACCTTGTTATTAATATAGTAAGATCTTGGATAAAAGCTTTAATCATCAGGAAACTACGATTTTACTAAAATCCGCAAAAAGAGAAGTTATCAAAAATGTTTTGTACAACAATAAAACCCTGTTCTGCCTTAAAGTTTTATCATCTACCATTACAAAAACTTTTTCAAAATACTCTTCTATTAACATTGAAATTTCTTTAACTATTTGAAATGCTTTCTCAGGATTTTCTTTTATCATAATGAAGAATGTTTCTTGATACTTTTGGACTAAATCGTTTAATTTTAATTCAATTTCTTCTTTTAAAAGTGAAACATTTATTTTTATTTTTTCGATGCTTTCAGGGAATTCTATGAACTCTGTATTATTGTATTCTTCGTATATGTACGGAAATAGTTCATCTTCGTTATCATGGTGCTTTAAGAAATCATTAATTATGTTTTTAAGTCTTTTGCTTAGTAATACGATATTTTTCAATTCTTCTAATGGTTTTTTATTTATAAAGTTAAGAGTATTGTCAGCCATTGAATAATCTTTCCAGAATATATGTAAAACTGCCCTTATTTTATCATAGCTAAACCCTTCCTCTTTATAAATTTCTTCTACTCTGTTGAAGAAAAACTCTTTTATTTCCCTAATAACTCTGTTTAGACTTATTTTGGGATTAATTTCTATTCCGTATTTTTTATCGCTTAGTATTGAATAGGAAAATTTAATGACATCTTCAAGATCGATAGATAATTTGAAATTATGCAGAATATTTATTAAAGTTGATAATACTCTTCTTAACCCTATTATATCCTTTGATCCTTTTACTACGTTACCAATGGAAATAAATGATACAGCTGTGTCTATTCTATCTGCGATTGCAAGAATAATTCCCTCATACCTTGTTGGATATCTGTTATCTTCTGGTGTTTCAGGAAGATAGTGTTCATATATTGCGGATGCGACAGCTTCGTTTTCCCCTTGCTCTAAAGCCAAGTATTTACCGATTATCCCTTGCAAATTAGGGTATTCAAAAACAATGTTAGTAGTCCTATCCGCTTTTGCTAATGTTGCCGCTTTTAATGAAAATTCTAATATAGTTTCTTCTACGTTTAATTTATGGCACAAGTATTCCGTTATTGCTTTTAACCTGATTGTTTTATCATATAAAGTCCCAAGCTCATCGTAATATAATATATCCTTCAATTTTGATACTCTCGATGCTAATAAGATTTTTCTATCTTCTCTAAGTAAATGCAATGCATCTTCTAAACGCGCTTCTACTACTTTTCGATAGTTGTGCCTATTTACTTCCTCATCATTTATTTCTCCTTCCTTAAAAGCAATGAACTTATTAGATAGTGAATCCCCATTCATTAATGGTATAAATTTTTGTTGATTCTTTATTATTGTTATTATCAATTCTGTAGGAAGGTTTAAATATTCTTCGTCAAATTCTGACAATATTGCTGTTGGATATTCATACATAAATACTAACTTTTCTAACAAGTCATGATCCAAGTTAGCTTTCAAATTGGTCTCTATCTCTATTTTTGAAATACTGTCTTTTATCAGATTTTCTCTTATTTTGTGATCGATTATAACCATTGCTATTCTCAGTTGTTCTATATAACTATCTACTGATTTTATTTTTATTTTTTTAGGATGAAAAATTCTGTGTCCAAATGTGTAATTGGATGATTTATATACTTTTTCTTCATACTGCAAATAATCGAATTCTATTGCTTCATTATCTAAGATACACAATATCCATCTTATGGGTCTAATAAATTGGAAATCTTTTGTGAGCCAATACATTGGTTTTTCAAATTTGAAGCTTTTAATTAAATCCAAAACGATATCTTTTAAAATTTCTCTTATGTCTCTGCTTTCCTGTTCTATTGAAATAAATACATATTCTTTATCTTGGACTTTTTTTATTTCGATATTATCGATAGATGAGTTATTAGCTTTTAAAAATCCGATTAATTCTTTTGTGGGGTTACCTGAGGCATCGAACGCTATTGAGACAGGTGGACCCCTTTTTTCTATTACTTCTGCTTGCTGGTATTCACTCGCACTATTTATTTTAAACGATATTCTTCTTGGAGTTAAATAAAAATCAATACTTTTGTAACATACCCTTTTTTCCTTCAAAATAGAAGGCAGATTAGAATGCAGTTGATCAAGGATTTCTTTGCATTTAGATGCTGGTAAATCTTCAACCCCTATTTCCACTACTAAATCTTTCATATCCCATCTTTAACTCCAAGTTTATCTTTTATTATTTCAACAGCATCGAGTTTTTCCCAAGGTAAATCCAAATCTTTCCTGCCAAAATGCCCGTAAGCAGAAAGAGGAGTATATTCTATATCAAATAACCCTAATTTTTTTATGATACCAGCAGGTGTTAAATCAAAAGTCTCTTGTATTAATTTTGACAAAATAAAATCATCAATCTTACCTGTTCCAAATGTATTAACATACACCGATACTGGATTCTTCTCCCCTATAACGTATGCCAATTGAATTTCTACTTTATTAGCTACTTTTGCTGCAACTATGTTCTTTGCTATGTATCTTGCCATATATGCTCCAGATCTATCAACTTTAGTGGGATCTTTTCCTGAGAATGAGCCGCCACCATGAGCAAATCCTCCATATGTATCAACGATAACTTTTCTTCCTGTTAAACCACTATCTGCTCGTGGACCTCCTATCACAAATCTACCCGTCGGATTTACATGAACCTTTGTCTTTGATAAATCAAAAAAATCAGAATTTAAATCATTTTCCTCTATAAATTCCCTTATAGTTGGTAGAACAACATATTCTAATACATCTTTCTTTATTTTTTCATTACTAATCCCATCTTTGTGTTGAGTAGAAATTACGATATCTTTGATGAATTTGGGTTGAGAATTTTCGTAGTATATTGTTACTTGAGTTTTCCCATCGGGACCCAAGTAATCTATTATTTTATTTTTCCTTACAAAAGCTAACCTTTGTGCTAATCGGTGAGAGAGAAGAATGGGAGTTGGCATGTATTGATTATTTTCATTTGTAGCGTAGCCAAACATCATCCCCTGATCTCCTGCACCTAAATCCTCTTCTTCTTTTTCCTGATCAGCCGGATTATCCACTCCCATTGCTATATCAGGCGATTGTGGATCTATTGATGTTATTACTGCAATATACTCAGGATCATATCCCCATTCCAAACTATATCCAATATCTTTAATCGCATCTCTTACAACTTTAGGTATATTTACAAACGATTTAGATGTTAGCTGTCCTACCAATATGCAACCACCTGTAAAAACGATAGTTTCTATTGCTACTCTGGAATATTCCTTTAGTTTTCTATTTGCTTTCCTGTCTTCTTTCAAGAATGAATCTAATATTGAATCTGATATTCTGTCTGCCACTTTATCGGGATGACCCTCTGTGACTGACTCTGATGTAAAAAAGTAATTCCTCATTTTAGTTTCTCCTTTCCATTTTTGTTTTTCTATGTTCCCAAATTCCAGCTTTCTAAATATTTTTGTTGTTTTTCTGTCAAGTCATCGATTCTAATTTTCATGGACATTAATTTATAGAAAGCGACTTTTTTATCTATTTCTATTGGTACTTCGTATACCCCTGGTTTCAATTTTGATTTATTTTTTGTTAAGAATTCTAATGACAGTGCTTGGTTAGCGAAGCTCATATCCATTACTGTAGCAGGATGTCCTTCTGCTGCAACTAAATTGGCTAACCTCCCTTCTCCGATTAAATAAAAATGTTTCCCATCATTCATTACATACTCATCTAAATTTTCCCTTACTTTTCTTTTTGATACTTTATTTTTTTCCAAGTATTCTACATTAATTTCGACATTAAAATGCCCTGCGTTTACTAATATTGCACCATCTTTCATTAATCTAAAATGTTTATCTGTTATAACTTCAATATTTCCGGTAACCGTGATAAATATATCTCCTTCTTTTGCAGCTTCTTCCATAGTTTTTACTTCGAATCCATCCATTACTGCTTCCAATGCTTTTATGGGATCTACTTCTGTAATGATGACTTTTGCACCCATTCCTTTTAGTCTTTGTGCTACTCCTTTTCCACACCATCCATAACCTGCAACAACACATATTTTCCCGGCTAACAATATATTTGTAGCTCTTAATATTCCATCTACTGTGCTCTGACCTGTTCCATACCTGTTATCAAACATATGTTTAGTTTTGGCATTATTAACCGCGATAACTGGAAAATATAGTTTTCCGTCTTTATGTAAGCTGTTTAACCTTATTACTCCTGTTGTAGTTTCTTCACAAGCACCTATAACTTTAGACGCTATTGTTTTATTTTCAGTGCATATTGTAGAGATTAGGTCTCCACCGTCGTCTATTATTAGATCTGGTTGAAAAGATATAACTTTCCTAATGTTTTCATAATATTCTTTAGTTGATTCTCCTTTTTTTGATTCTACCCATATTCTTTCATAGTTTCTAAGGTAATCGACGATTTCGTCTTTGGTTGAAAGTGGATTTGAAGCGGTTAAGAATACCTGTGCTCCAGCATCCCTTAAAAGTAGAACTAAATTAGCTGTTTCTGAAGTTATGTGTAAGCAGCAACCTATTTTTAAACCTGCAAACGGTTTGTTTTGAACTAAATTTTCTCTTAATATCTTAAGAACTGGCATTTCTCTTGCTGCCCAATCAACTAATAACTTGCCCCTTTCTGCTACTTCTGTCATAACTACCTCCAAAAATTACTTCTCATTAATTATAAGATTATACCAACTATTATTTTTCCCTTTTTTAGATTAAAAAACCTAATCTCGAAAAAATATAAAATATAAAATATAAAATATAATCTCGAAAACTGGTAATTCCCTAACCTAAATTACCTTCTTGCACCAGAACCAGAATGATTTAAATTATCGTCGACATTATTGTGAGTATTGTTATTTGGCGTTATATTAAAATATCCTCCACCATTACTTTGACTTACACATAGATCCAATACGTCTGTTTGGACTTGCACTTCCTGTATCTGTGGAATTGGAAGTTCTTGTATAGTTATATTATTGACACTTACATTTGCTGTTATATCATTTGGGTTATAAGATATGTTTGTAGCTTGGGTATTTCTTGAGGAGTGATGGAATAAGCAGCTTGTAGGTAATTCTCCGTTTGGACCTAATCTTACTGCATATCCGTAAGCACCCCGATTTATAAGCCTTGCGGCAAATAATCCCCCGTCTGGCATACCAAACATTGTTCTTAAAACTATTTGATCATAACCAGTTGTTCCAACAATAACAGACCATATTACGTTTAAATTCTTATCCAATTTTAAAAACTCTACATCTTGACCTTGATTGTTGATGCTATTATCTATTGTATAACCAACTACTAAATGAGTTGTTTGTCCGGTTGAATTAAATATGAATGCAGATGAAGAATAAGTATTTGAAACTGTTCCATATTGTTTAGATATAACATTATTTGTAGCTAAATCTATTTTACTTACGACTAAATTATTATTTACGTTATCAAATAAGTATAAATTTCCATTTTCATCTATTAGGGGATTTTGAAAGATACTAGTATCATACGCTTTAACCAGGCTTAAATCGGATGAATTTAAAACTACTACTCTATTGGTT
>JAUQQQ010000023.1 GCA_030549815.1 bacterium
AAACAAAGCATTATCCATGTTTACTGAATTCAAAGAAGGAGATGAAATTTTCCTAATGACTGGACATAAAAATGCCTTGATTTATCGTGCAAAACAAGTAATCGATCGAGCATTAGGTTTTAAAAAACCAGAAAGAATTAAAGGTGCTATAAACATTTATTGTGGTGGTTGCGTTGGTGCTATAATGAATGATATCGAACAAGTCATCAAACAATACAACTATTCTCTAAAAGACGCACCTTATGTGGGAGCAGCAACCTTTGGTGAACAAGGCTGTTTTATCGGCAAAGAAAAACACAATCGACATGGTAATTTGATGGCAGATAGCATTATTTTTGGTTAATAACAGAGCAAAATTACAAAAACAAATCAAATTGAATTAAGGAGGTAAACTTGAGAATTGAATATTCTTTTGTGAAAGAAATTTCTCCTGAAGATGTTGCAAATGTATTTCGGAATTCAGGAATTAGAAGACCATATAACGATTTGAATAGAATCAAAAAAATGATAGATAATGCAGATATAATTATTACTGCTTGGGATAATAAAAAATTAGTCGGTATCGCAAGAGCTTTAACAGATTATTCATATTGTTGTTATTTATCAGATTTAGCAGTTGATAAAGATTATCAAAAAGCAGGAATAGGAAAACATTTAATAGAATTATTAAGAAACATAATAGGCGAAGAAGTAGCTTTAATATTAATATCTGCTCCCGAAGCTATGGATTACTATCCCAAAATTGGATTTGAAAAATGTGAGCGTGCTTATATTATTAACAGGAAGAGATAAATTTTTAATGATAATAAAAATGAAAAAGTTACTAAATATTATTGGAATTATCGGGACATTATTTCGTTTTGCTAATTTTATTCCTAAGGTATTAAATCCAGAAGGATTTAAATAAAGCGACCTTGTTCTTTGTGGAAAAATTATAATTGATTTACCATTTGCAATTTTTTGACTGCCTTGATTTAACACAGCGATTAAATCTTCCCTTGGATTTTTTCTTGAAACAAGTATTGGGTCTCGTGCTGCAGATACAGGTCCAAATAATGGAAATCGCACAAGCTCTTCCTTCATTACATACACAATTCTTTTAATTGGATGAATAATCACTGGAAAGATAAAAGTTTCTAAAACACTCATATGATTTGAAATAAAAATTACAGGTCCATCAACTTTCTTAAGATTGTTCATTCCTGTTATATGAAATTTGATTCCAGTTTTTTCAAGACCCCTCATTATATCTAGTGAAGAATAAATCCATTTATCATCATAAATTCCTTTCACAGCCTGGCGATTACAATAATAAACTATACGAAGTAAATGACGGAAATAAAAATATAAGGATGGAAATATTTTTCTGCGATAATGATTTGTAGTTATATATTCATCTTGTTCCGCAAGAATTATATTTGAATGTTTCATAAAAAATATTTTTTTATTCAAATAAAAATTATGAAAAATAATGATTAATTTTTTTCACAATAAACAATCATTTTAAAAAATAATGGTTTCTTTTCCATAATAATTCTCAATTTGTGGAGAAGATAAAGACTATAAAGGGACATCGCTGGTACCCTGATGGTAAATACTGGTCATTTCTAAATACCAACGGAACCTTAGAAAGGATTTTAAAAATCTTTGAAGGCGAAAAAATCTATATACACCCTGCCATACAATTTGAAGACCTCCATAGAGAACTTCTTTCAATAAAATACACTTATATAAATAGAGATTTTCTGAATTTTACAGGCAAACTCCCTTCCGATATTATATTAACGATTCTGACATTAAAGATTATCTTCTTTACCTCGCAGAAGAAAAACAATCTGCGACGTCCACACTTAATCAAGCAATCAATGCCCTGAAGTTCTATTATGGAATGATGCTGAGAAAGAAATTTGTTTATGAAGTCAAAAGACCAAAGAAGGATAAAAAACTTCCTGTTGTTTTAAGCAAGGAGGAAATTGAAAAATCCTTGATTCAGTAGATAATATTAAGCACAAGGTAATTTTAATGTTATTATACTCTGCTGGATTAAGAGTCGGAGAGCTGGTAAATTTGATGCCCGAAGATATTGATAGTAAAAGAATGTTGATACACATTAAAGGTTCAAAAGGCAGAAAAGATAGATATACGATACTTTCTGAGAGTGTGCTAAAAATTCTACCGCAGTACTGGAAGAAATACAAACCACGTAAATGGCTTTTTGAAGGTGCGAGAGTTGGAAGCAGATACAAACAAGTTAGGCGACATTGCCTTCGGCAATGCAAAGCTACGAGCATATAGTACAATATAGGGGTATAAGATGTTTTCACCACGAGAAATTATTGAGGACATACAAAAGAACAAGTTTGGAATTGGGCTACAGACCGACCCAAAATCGGAAAAAGTTATTGAGGGACTAATGAGGTCTCTCAATAGCGCCCTTGAACAACTCTCAGAAGACCTTTACTCTGAACAAACTCACTTTGTCCTTGAACTTATTCAAAATGCAGATGACAACGACTATGAAAATGGAGTTACACCATTTCTAAAATTTAGGATTGATGATGAAAAAATACTTATTCAAAATAACGAAAAAGGATTTACCGAAGATAATGTTCGGTCCGTTTGTGATGTGGGTAAAAGCACAAAATCCAAAAGGTTAGGTTACATTGGAGAAAAAGGTATCGGTTTTAAATCTGTTTTCCGCATTAGCAATACACCTCAAATTTTCTCTAATGGGTTTCAGTTTGAATTCAAACGTAAAGATGAACAGTATAAACTTGGCTTTGTTGTTCCTTACTGGATAGAGGAGACACCTGAGTTTGTTGATAAGAAACTAACCAATATCGTTCTTCCGCTTCGAGAGGATGTAAGAGAGGAACTCTCAAAGTTTAATGAAATCGAACCTACTCTTCTCTTATTTCTCCGCAAACTGAAGATAATTGAAATCCACAACATTACTGAGGGCAAAATCAATATAGTAGAGCGGAAAGAGAAAGACGGAAAAGTAGTAATTACGCATTCCAAGGGCAAGGAATATTATAAGTTAATCCGAAAAACTCTGACCGTACCAAGAGATATCCAAGAACAAGAAGAAAAAAGAAAGGGGGTGGAAGAAACAATATTAATCCTTGCCTTTCCTCTAACGCCTGATGGTTTAGCAGATGCTACCAAAGAGCAAAAAATTTTTGCATATCTTCCTACACGTAACTATGGTTTCA